>JAFWQT010000179.1 GCA_017508965.1 Prevotella sp.
ATGAAGAAGAATCTTAACTATGAGATTCTTGTGGACTGCATGGATATGAACCGGGACGGCAAGATGGAATACCGGGAACAGGTGGTCGTCTTTCGCAAGGGAGACATCAGCCATATCGCACGCATCATCACCTATGTGGATATCAGGAAAGGCAAACAGCCCAAGCTCATATCCCTGCTCACCAATGATTTCGACATGCCCCTGGAGACCATAGTCGCCATTTACCGCAGAAGGTGGCAGATAGAGTCACTCTTCAAGCAGATAAAGCAGAACTTCCCCCTGCGCTACTTCTATGGTGAGAGCGCCAATGCCATCAAAATCCAGATCTGGGTCACACTGATAGCAAACCTGCTGCTGTCGCTGCTCCAAAGCTCTCTGGAGCGGAACTGGAGCTTCTCAGGACTGGCTACGATGGTAAGAATTGTACTTATGTACTATCTGAACCTGCATACTTTCTTCAACCAGCCAGATGCCGACCTGAAAATCATGTTGGCCGAAGCATCGGAAGCACCTCCAGCGGATGATGGAAAAGACTGAGGGGGCTTGTACAAGAATGTAAAAACGCCCAACTTCTGACGGTCAAGAAGTTGGGCAATGCGGATTATGGTTTAGCGGACAGTAATAGTTATTATTGTTTTCTTCAAAGTTTACACTCCCAACGAGTCATCCCCGTGATACTAGAACTTATATCTGATACCACCCATAATGCCCTGCTCTCCAACAACGAGCTCTGCAAATCCGCGCAAGGCACCCCCGAACTCCAAGCCTACTAAAGATGTCTGGAAATTAAACTATAATATTTCGGGGTCAGAAGGATAATAGAGGACGACGCACGTCCACCACGGGCCGCACGAAAAGACCTTGGTAGCGCCACACACCATTCCCCCCCGCATAAATTAGTTTACAGTCCCCATGACGGATTTCAAGATATTGGGCATATTCACCAGAATCACCTTGAAATAAACAGAGGTCCGACGTCCAGTAGTAGTCGGCGGGAAAGAAAATAGTTCCACCATTAGGACCTGTGAACTTCATTCCGTTAACGCCGTTCTGAGTGGTGCTCACCTTTTTACAATAATTGATAAGTTCAACTAAAAGATCTTTTCCCGGCATAACCCACGGGCTACCCCAGTTTGCCGTGGCTGCGTCGTACTGAGTGCCACAGATGTTATAGCCGATGTAATGGTAACTGGTGTGCCGATTATAATACGCATAGTTATCCATTGTATAGCTGCTCTTAGTATACGTCTCGCCCCAAGCATAGTAGCCACCATAGTCTTCTGGCTTCGATGCTCCAACATTGCAGCATGCCCACAAGGCGCCAGAGGGCAGTCCGAGGTCGATCATGTGAGGGTGGTTCGAGTCCGGACACGACAAAACCGGCTTTAAAGGGGAGATATTATTGGTTATCTTAATGCTATCGACGTTAAAGATGACATATTTGTTCACGTTCCCATTGTCATTCCAGTAGAAAACCAAGTCTTCGGTGTACGGATATGACCAGAAGCCAATGCTGTCAACATAGGTTGTAAGGATGTAATGAGGTTTTTTATTGTATCGATAAATTTCAAAGTACTTCTGCGCCACAGACTGCATGGTCAATGATAACAAAGCTATTGTAATAAATATATGTTTCTTCATAATTTTATTCCTTTCTTATTTTGCTATTTTCTGTGACACAGAGCCACCATTCACTTTCACCACGTAGATACCACGAGGCACTGATGACAAAGAAACCTCATAGTCATTTTTCTTATTGTCATCTACAGCCACAAGATGGCCGTACACATCATAGATGGTAACGCCTGATAGAGGCTTATCGCTTCTCACAAGGACCATTTCATTCTTACGGTTATAGTTGATTGTTATGCCGTTTCGTCCTGCTATAACCCGATTAATCTCACTCGAAATATCTGACCTTTTCAAAACAATCAAGCGGACGTTACTATATTCCGTGGGTCTTCCCGCTTCCCAAAAAATAACGCTCTTACTGGAAAAAGTGATCTTGTCTATGTCATCCAGCGAGTGAATTGCAGGACTCACAGATTGATTCGTGTAGACATACAGTTTGTCGTCATCCACAGGATTCGATGCGAAGGCTGCGGTGCTGGCCAAGAATAAAATGATGATTGGCAGCAATGCAAAATACTTTTCTTTCATTTTATTTATCATTTTCATTCAATTATTTAAGTTAAATATGACTAATTGATTGAAATTGGTATGCTAATCGAATCGACAATTATTTCATTATTTACTATTTCAATATGAGCAGTACCATTAATTTTCATGTTTTTTACATAGTATCCATTATCGTCACATATCTTGGGGCGAACATTACCCTGATATTTATAATCTCCTGCTCCATTAAAAGCATTCTGTACAAATACTTGTACATCTTCGAAACCTATTATATTCAGATTATCAATAACATGAAAAGTAAGGCTTTCCCAATTGGTTCTTAAAAAATCACTAATAGCAGTATTTAAGCCATTAATGGTTAGTTCATAATTCTTCTTTCCCATGATTAGTTATTATTCTGCCTATAGTCACCCTGATTCAGCGGTTAGTAATTTGTTAACGGAAAGACGTGAGTGCTCTACTTGTTCGCTTATCCCACGCACGGGCTCTCGCATTGCCTTGACCAGGATAAGCAACTCGAGATAGCCCACGCCGGAATATATTGACTCAGTCCGCAAAAAGCGGACAAAGTGCAATACACCCAAAGTGGACGTTCCGGTTGCGTAATCTTCTGGTCTTGAATTTGCGAGATTCGTGCGAAGAAGATAACGTTCAGTAAACGTCCTTTGCCACTAAAATTGACCCTAAAGCCCCAATGGAACTATCTGAGTCGGTTGCAAATATACAAAAAAGAATTGGAAAGGAAAATATATCAGCAGGATTTTTCTCAGATTATTAGAAAAATCATTGCTGCTTATCTTCTACGTTGCGGACGACGAGCATTTTGAACCAATCGCTCAGAACGCCCATATAGCGATGCTGGGAGTCGGCAACCAGGAGGATAACCTGGGAACCGTCGGCCAGCCGTGGGCCTAGGCACATGCCCTCGTAGTTGGCAAAGTCTTGGTGGAAAAGGGAGATGTCGGTCTTCCATTCGTGCACGAGGTGCTTCGGCGCTTCGGCATCGGGCGAAAAATGATAGAGCTTGCAATTGGCCCATGCGCCGAACTTCTCTTCGGGGATAAAGGCCTCGCGCTCGAGAACGAGCAGGCTGCCATCGGCGAGTGCCGTCATCTCGCTGACGCCGTGGACATGATTACCTTCAGCCGCCTCGGCCGTAGGGGCATCCATGGCATACGCGACGCGCTTCACCAGCTGGAAATCGTGGTTGAAGCAACAAAGAACGTGGGCTGAATCGCCAGGAAGCGGACGCTCGGTGGTGGTCCAGAACAGTTGGGTATGCTCATTATATGCCAAAGCCTCGAGGCCACGATTGGGCACTGCATTCTTAAACAGTTCGGGCATGATGATTTCTCTCTGAGCAGGACAGCCATTCAAATGGTATTCAAGCACCCGGTTGTCTTGTTCGCCGCTAATGAAAACGGTCTTCTGCGGTGGGAAATACACTATGCCCTCGGCATCGCGGCCAGGCAGGCTGTCGCCCCTGAAACCGAGATTGCGCACCGAAAGGATGTCGCCAGCGGCATCGAAATCGATTCGGAAGACGTAGAAGCCGTCGCCCCGCTTGTCGTCGACAACGGCATAGAGGTTCGGGCCAATGGGCGTGATGCCGCTGAAATCGCCGGCGGGAACCTGCTCGGGAAACGACTTCTGCGGATGGTCGGCCACCAGCTGCAAACGAGAAACTGCCTGTGCATGCAACGATACATACACAGACAGCTGAATGATTAAAAAGACGAATCTTTTCACTTATTACTTAAAATAACGCTTGAGCAATCCGGCAAAACCGGCACCATGGCGAGCCTCGTCCTTAGCCATTTCGTGAACGGTGTCGTGGATGGCATCGAAACCGGCAGCCTTGGCATTCTTGGCAATGCGGAACTTGTCTTCGCAGGCACCGGCCTCGGCGGCAGCACGCTTCTCGAGGTTGGTCTTGGTGTCCCATACGCACTCGCCCAGCAGCTCGGCAAACTTGGCGGCATGCTCAGCCTCTTCGAATGCATAGCGCTTGAAGGCCTCGGCGATTTCGGGATAGCCCTCGCGGTCGGCCTGGCGGCTCATGGCCAGATACATGCCCACCTCGCCGCACTCGCCATTGAAGTGGTTGCGCAGGTCTTCGATCATCTCGTCGCTCACACCCTCGGGCTTGCCGTCGCCAATCTTGTGTACGGTGGCGTACTCCATCTCCTCGTCGGTTATCTCCTTGAATTTGCTGGCAGGAACCTTACATACGGGGCACTTTTCGGGTGGCTCTGGTCCCTCGTGGATGTAACCACAAACGGTGCAAATAAACTTTTTCTTCATAATGTTTTTGATTTTTTGGTTAAAATATAGTTGAATAAACTCGGAATCCGCATCTGTTCAAGAGACCTTCGCAGCCATGCGCTGGCGGCACTCGGCGCAAACGCCCTTGTAGTAGAGCTGCATCTCGTCGACAAGGTTGCCTTCAATCTCAATGGCGGCCGGCATGGTGGGGGCCGACTCGTCCATGAAATCCATCACCTTTCCACATTCCTTGCAATAGAAGTGAACGTGCGGATGGGTGTCGCCGTCGTAGCAGACCCTGTGCTCGTCGATGGTAATCATCAGGGCGGCCTTGCGCTCGGAGAAGAGCCTCAGCGTGTTATAGACCGTGGTGCGACTCAGGGTCCGAATCTTCGGACAGAGCGCTGTATATACTTCTTCAACGGTGGGATGCGTGAAGTGTGTCATCAGATAATTCATGATCTCTACCCGCTGTATCGACGGTTTTATGCCGCAATCCAATAGTCTTTTGGTGGCAGCATTGTGAGTAATGTTGTTTCGTGCCATCTTTTTGTTTTTTGCAAAGTTATTATAATTCGGTTAAAGTTCCAAACAAATTTGTAATTATTTCAATTTTTTCTTCAAGATTTTTATTTTCTTAATATCCATCTTCTTTTTCAGGGCCGGCACCTGATGCGATATTTCCTCGGCTAAGAGCCCCGCCACAACGGTGGCTCCGTACACATTATAGTGCGTGTTGTCCTTGCGGCCCTTGGGCACCGAGGGATGCTCGCCGGGCCTAAACCACATGTGCAGACGCCGGCTGCCCTCTATGCCCATGCCCTGCTCCAAATCGTGGGTAACGCGGTTGGCATCGATGAAAGGCACATCGAGCTCTCTTGCCACGTTCTTCGGCGAAATCAGATAGGCGCCATGCGTGTCGATGAGCGTGTCGCTGTTCACCTTCTCATCCTCGTAGGTGGTGTTGCGCAACGACTCATCGTCGACGCTGCTGTCAACCTGCCGGTAGAAGTTGCGGCGCACCACGGCATTGCACAGAATCGGAATGCCGCCCTTGGCACGACTTTCCAGCACAAAGCGGCGGAGGTTGGCATCGAAGGTGGTGCCGGGATCGGTATGGCGGTCGGCGGCGGGCTTCTCGTCGTTATGTCCGAACTGGATAATCACATAGTCGCCGGGCTTCATCTTGCTGAGCACGACATCCCAGCGGCCTTCGTCGATAAAACTCTTCGACGAGCGGCCGTTGACGGCATGGTTGTCGACCACCACACCGCTCTTGAAATACTGCTGAAGCATCATGCCCCAGCCGCGCTCCTGCTTGCCGCCCGTGGTGTCTTTGTTGGCCATCGTGGAATCGCCTATCATGAACACCGTGACGGTCTTCCTCATGGTGAACGCACTGGTGAGCATGAGCAGGGTGATGGCTGCCAGAAAGATACGTGTGGTCTTCATTTCGTAATCTCGCTAATCAGTTCTTCGGGCGTAAGCAGTCGTTGCTCGCCGCTGACCATGTTCTTCAGGGTGAACTTGCCCTGGCTGATCTCGTTCTCGCCGGCAAGGGCCACAAACGGAATCTGCTTGGCGTTGGCATAGCTCATCTGCTTCTTCATCTTCACGGCATCGGGGAACACTTCGGTGCGGATGCCTGACTGGCGGGCCATGGCGGCAACGGGGAGGCAATAGGCGGTCTCAGCAGCGCCGAAATTGATGAACAGCAGCTGGGTGCCGTTGACGGCCTCCTTGGGGTAGAGGTCGAGCTGGTTGAGCACGTCGAAGATGCGGTCGGCACCGAACGAGATGCCCACGCCCGACAGTCCGGGCATGCCAAAGATGCCCGTCAGGTTGTCGTAGCGGCCTCCGCCGGTGATGCTTCCTATCTGTACGTCGAGGGCCTTCACTTCGAAGATGGCACCCGTGTAGTAATTCAGTCCGCGAGCCAGCGTCAGGTCGAGCTGGATTTCGTTCTTCAGTCCCGAGGTCTTCAGCGCATCAAGAATAAACTTCGTCTCTTCCACGCCCTTCAGTCCGGTCTCGGAATCCTTCAGCACGTCGGCAATGACGGCGAGCTTCTCTTCGTTGGTTCCGGCCAGCGAGATGATGGGCTGCAGCTTCTCAATCTGCTCGTCCGAGAGTCCGTCGGAGCGCAGTTCCTGGTTCACGTTATCGATGCCGATCTTGTCGAGCTTGTCGATGGCAACGGTGATATCCACAATCTTGTCGGCAGCGCCAATCACCTCGGCAATGCCCGTCAGGATTTTGCGGTTGTTGATTTTTATCTGCACGCGCACGCCAAAGCGGGTGAACACGGTGTCCACAATCTGCATCAGCTCTACTTCGTTGAGCAACGAGTCGGAACCCACCACGTCGGCATCGCACTGGTAGAACTCGCGATAGCGCCCCTTCTGCGGACGGTCGGCGCGCCACACGGGCTGAATCTGATAGCGCTTGAAAGGCAGCTGCAGCTCTTCGCGGTGCATCACCACATAGCGTGCAAAGGGCACCGTCAGGTCGTAGCGCAGTCCCTTTTCGCACAGGCGGGCAGCCAGGTGGAGCGAGTTGCGTTCCAGCAGTTCGCGGTCGTCAATCTTGTTCAGATAGTCGCCGCTGTTGAGCACTTTGAAGAGCAGCTTGTCGCCCTCTTCGCCATACTTTCCCATCAGCGTCCCGAGGGTCTCCATGGCGGGCGTCTCAATCTGCTGGAAGCCATAGAGGGCATACACGTCCTTGATGGTATTGAAAATATAGTTACGCTTGGCCATCTCCATGGGAGAGAAGTCGCGCGTTCCTTTAGGAATATTCGGTTTCTGTGCCATTATTCAAAAATACACCTTATTATATTATTGTCTGACGATGGTCTGGTCGCGGTCGGGACCGATGGAGATAATCTTGATGGGTGTCTCCAGCTCGGCCTCGAGGAACTTGATGTAGTCGGAGAACTCCTTGGGGAACTGGTCTTCCGAGGTGAACTTCGTCATGTCGGTCTTCCATCCGGGCAGTTCCTTGTAGATGGGTTCGATGCCTTCCTCGATGCTATAGGGGAAATGGTCGATCTCCACGCCGTTCTGCTTGTAGGCCACGCATGCCTTGATGGTGTCGAAGCCGTCGAGCACGTCGCTCTTCATCATGATGAGCTGGGTGACGCCGTTGATGGCAATGGCATAGCGAAGGGCCACCAGGTCGATCCATCCGCAACGGCGCTCACGGCCCGTTACGGCACCATACTCGTGGCCCAGGTCGCGAATCTTGGCACCTGTCTCATCGAACAGCTCGGTGGGGAACGGTCCAGCACCCACGCGTGTGCAATAGGCCTTCATGATGCCGAACACCTCGCCGATTTTGTTAGGACCGATACCCAGTCCGGTACATGCTCCGGCGCAGATGGTGTTGGAAGAGGTCACGAAGGGATATGAACCGAAGTCGACGTCGAGCAGCGTGCCCTGGGCGCCCTCGCAGAGAACGCTCTTTCCCGACTTCAGAATCTGGTTGATTTCGTATTCGGAGTCGACAATCTGGAACTGCTTCATGTACTCGATACCTTTCATCCACACTTTCTCCACCTCGGTGATGTCGTAGTCGGTATAGTTGAGCGACTTCAGTATGGCCTCGTGGCGGGCTTTATGGGCGGCATATTTCTGCTCGAAGTTCTCGAAGATGTCGCCCACGCGCAGTCCGTTGCGCGAAATCTTGTCGGTATAGGTCGGACCGATGCCCTTACCCGTGGTGCCCACCTTGCTCTTTCCCTTCTGGGCCTCGTAGGCGGCATCGAGCACGCGGTGTGTAGGCATAATCAGATGGGCCTTCTTCGAAATGTGCAGGCGGCTCTTCAGGTCGTGCCCGCTTTTCTCCAAGTCCTTGGCCTCGTTCATGAACAAATCCGGTGCCAGCACCACGCCGTTGCCGATGATGTTCACCTTGCCGCCCTGGAAAATACCCGACGGAATGGAGCGCAACACATATTTCTCGCCCTCGAACTCCAGCGTGTGGCCGGCATTGGGACCACCCTGAAAGCGTGCTACAACATCATACTGGGGCGTCAACACGTCCACAACCTTACCTTTACCTTCGTCTCCCCATTGTAGGCCGAGGAGCACATCAACTTTACCTTTTTGCATTTTCTTTATTACTTATTTTTTGTTCTTTTGTTTTTTTCTCGGGTGAGCTTTGCCTGGCACGAACTGCAAGTGCCGTAGATGTAGAGCGAGAATCCCTCACGGCGGAAGCGCTTCAGCCTGACGGTCTGGATGGTAGCCGTCAGCTCGGGCGACTTCACTTCGGTGGTCTTGCCGCACATCGTGCATATCTGCATGCAATGGCTGCTGTTGGCATAGCCTGCCTCGTATCTTGTTCCCGACTCCAGCCGGTGGCAGTTCACCAGTCGCATGCGCATAAACAGATTCAGGGTGTTGTACATGGTTGCCTTGCTGACGTGGAAATGATGGGCTTCAAGATAGTCCTCCAATTCCTGCACCGAGAAGAAGCCGTTGAAGCTGTACACGGCATCGAGCAGCGCGAAGCGCTCAGGCGTCTTCCGCAACTTGTTCTCATGAAGATAGTCTGTAAGTATTTGCCTCACAGCAGCTGTCACACTTTCCTTCATCTGTTGTTCGTAGAAATCCTTGCAAAGTGGTGCAAAAATACGAATTATATTTCAGAAAAGCGCGCAATTTGTTTAAAAAAGTTCTAAATTAAGTGTTTTCATTGCACTATTTGCAATTTTTTCATGGTCTTCGCTCAGCATTGCAAACCGGCGCATGCAATTCAGGGCTGCATGGCGCACACCGAGCGAGTCGTCGCGGAGGGCTGTCAGGGCCTGGTCAATGAACTCGTGAATGCCGCGCTCGTTGGGTTCCTGTCCTTTCATAAAGAGCCTTGCCAACAGCTGGTAGCCGCAAATCTGAGGCAGCTCCTTGTCGCTCGAAATCCACTTGAAGGCCAGCATGGGCGCATAGTCGAGATGCTGATAGAGATTGGTGGCAGCCCACTCGGCAATCTCCTGCGAGGGGGTCTGCTCCATCCAGATGTCAACCACCTCGGGCAACATCCTTTCGGGCGGCATCATCAGCGTGGCCAGAATCTTGCATTCGCGGATGTCTTCCTTCCAAAGGGCAATAGCCAGGTCGTAGTCTTTGCCGTACTCTTTGGCCATGGCTTTCAGCTCGGGCAACCCCACGCCCCAGTTCAGTTTGTAGTCGAGGCCTTTCTCGCGCATCGACCGTGAGGCCGCTCCGTCCATCTTCAACCTGAAGGACCGCTTAATCTCTTTCAACCGTTCGTTTGTCTGTTCGTCCATGGCCATAATTTATAAAAGACTATAGTCGCGGCTATAGCGCAGCATCTGGTCGGCATAGCCCTCGGTATAGTCGAGTGTGACGTCGGTTATCTCTCCCTGCTCGTCGGTCACGGGGGTCATCACCGGATTCAAGAATCCCTTGTAGGGTGCCAGGTCGAGCTTCGCATAGCGCGAAAGTATCTCTTCGTGCAGATGGGCGTCCACCTTCACGGCATATTTCTCCACCAACTGGCGGGCAGCCTCGAAGTCGCCTTCGCTCTTGATGCGCTGTATCTCGGCCAGCAGCCGGGCTATCAGATGGCGCAGGGCTTCGTAATCTGTGATGCTTACGAATGTCTTCCCATCTCGCTTGACCAGTTCAATGGCATCGCCGTGCTCCATGCACCAGCGGGCTATCAGCGCACGGTTGCGCATGTGGGCTTCCTCAATCTGGTGGCCTGGCTTGATGCGCGTCAGCTGGGTCATCAGTCCGTTCATCATATAGGTGTAGTACTGACTCTTGTAGGCCTCCTTGTCGGGAGTGAGTCCAAGTTCCACCAGCTTGTCGTCGGCAATATAGTAGAGACCGAACAGGTCGGCACGTGCCTCCTCGATGGTGTTGCCGTAGTTCTTCAGCGCATCGGGGTCGACGCCTGGCAACAACTGTCCGCTGCCATGACCCAGACACTCGTGCAGGTCGGTATGCAGGTCGTCGCAAACATCGCCGTATTTATCGATGAGCGCAATGGTCTCAGCGTCAATCACGAACTCTTCCCTGAACCCATTACCGCGGGCGGCCTTGTTGTAGGCCTCGGTCAGATTGCCTATCGTGACGCTCTTGCTTCCGTGCTCTGCCCTTATCCAGTCAGCATTGGGCAGGTTGATGCCGATGGCTGTAGAGGGGTATTCGTCGCCGCCGAGCATGGCCGCACAAATCACGTTGGCCGTCACGCCCTTCACTTCGGGCTTGCGGAAGCGCGGGTCAACTGGCGAATGGTCTTCAAACCACTGGGCATTGTCTGAAATCAGCTGCGTGCGACGGGTGGCTTCCAGGTCTTTGTATTCCACGATTCCTTCCCACGAACCTTTCAGTCCCAGGGGGTCGCCATACACCTCGATGAAGCCGTTGATGAAATCCACGCGCGACTCATGCTCGCTCACCCACTCTATGCAATACTGGTTGAACAGCCGCAGATCGCCCGTCTCGTAATAGCGAATCAACGTACAGATATAGGTGCGCTGCTGCTCGTTCTCGGCCACATCCATGGCCTTCCGGAGCCAGTAGATGATTTTGCGGATAACCGCTCCATATTTCCCTCCGGCAAACCATTTCTCCTCTTGCAACTGGCCGTCGCGCTTCACGAGCGTGCTGTTCAGTCCGTAGGAGATGGGCTCAGGATCGTCGGCATCCTTCATGGCGCCATAGAAATCTTCCACCTCCTGCTGACTAACGTTCTCATAGAAGTTGCACGCAGAGGTTTCCACCACATCGGCGCCGTCGGCCTTGTTCACGCGCTTGGGCAGCATCTCGGGATTGAATATCACCGGGAACAGCTGCTCGTACGCCCCGAGGTCTTCGCCAACGACTGAGGCGAGCACCTCACGCAAGTATTCCTCGCTGAACCCTGGCTCGAACTTCTCGCACCCATAGTGGTGATAGATGCCGTTCGAGAACCACACGCGCTTCAGATACGTTTCGAGCGCCTTGAAATCCGACCGCTCGCGGTCGCCTTCAAAGCGCACATAGATTTGCTCGAGCATCTTCCTGATGCCGAGATTGTACTTACCGAATTGGTCGAACGTAATGTCACGCCCCCATAGGGTGGCTTCTGACAGGAAATAGATAAGTCGCTTCTGTTGCAGGGTGAGGTTTTCAAAACCGTTCAAACGATACCTCAACAACTGAATGTCGGCGAAGCGTTCGTCCGAATAGTTGAAGCCTTCTGCTTGCATAAAACGTGGTTTTTACTTTGTCTTTTTAGCCTTCCGCCCGCGCTTCCTGGGCACTTTTGTATCTGCCGGATGCTGCTGATAGTGACGCAGCTTGTACTCGCGCGGCGTGATGCCGTTGATCTTGTAGAAAGACGCATAGAACGACTGACGGTTAGCGAAACCCACCATGTCACTGATATCCTCCATGTTCAGGTCCCGATAACGTTTGTCCACCAGCAGCGTCATAGCCTCATCGATGCGGAACTTGTTCACGAACGAAGTGTAGTTCATGTGAAAACGGACGTTCACGACGGCCGAGATATAACGCGTGTTGGTGCCTAAGTCCTCGGCCAGCTTCTTGGCCGAATAGTCTTTGTCTTTGTACCTCTTTTGAATGAGAATGATGTCCAGAATCTTTTCCTTTAGTTCATCCATCAGTTTTGGATTCACCAGGCTGCGGTAGGCGGCTTCCTTCTCCTTCAGTTCAGTTATGTTGTATTTTGCCATACCTTATAATATATTATGTATATTAGATGTCGAATTAAATCGCGTCTATCTTAAAACACCGCAAATTTAGTATTTTTTTTCCAAATAGTCAAATCATTTGTACATTTTTAAACAAAAATTGAATATCTTTGTAGTGATTTTCGGAAATACGGCAAAAATGGACATAAAAGAGACTTTGAAAACGTTCTTCGGATACGACAGTTTCCGCCCAAACCAGCTAGAGGCCATCAGTCAGGTCATGCAGGGGAACGACTGTCTGGTGCTCATGCCCACGGGCGGCGGTAAAAGCATCTGCTACCAGGTACCGGCCATCGCCATGCCTGGCACGGCCATTGTAGTCTCGCCGCTTATCAGTCTGATGCACGACCAAGTACAGACACTCCGCGAAAACGGAATCGATGCCGCAGCACTCAACAGCAGCAACGATCTCACCGATGATACCATAATCCGGAGGAAATGTCTTTCTGGCGACTTAAAATTACTTTACATATCACCCGAGAAGCTACTGACCGAGAAAGACTTTCTGCTGAAGAACATCCGCATCTCGCTCTTCGCCGTCGACGAGGCGCATTGCATCTCGCAATGGGGCCACGATTTCAGGCCGGAATACACACAGCTGGGCGTGCTCCATGAGGAGTTCCCCGAAGTGCCCATCATGGCCCTTACGGCCACCGCCGACAAGGTGACGCGCAACGACATCATCCGGCAGTTGCATCTCAACAACCCTCAGACATTCATCTCGTCGTTCAATCGTCCTAACCTGAGCCTCGACGTCCGACGCGGAATGACCGCCCGCGAGAAGCTGAACTTTCTATTGAATTTCATTTCAGAACATCCTGAGCAGCCGGGCATTATCTATTGCCTTTCAAGGAAGTCTACAGAAAAGGTGGCCGCCAGTCTGGCCCGCTACGGTATCCGTGCGGCGGTCTATCATGCCGGACTCTCATCCGAGGAACGCACCCAGGCACAGCAGGCCTTCAAACGCGACGACGTGCAGGTGGTCTGCGCCACCATCGCCTTTGGCATGGGTATCGACAAAAGCAACGTGCGTTGGATTGTGCACTACAACCTGCCCAAGAGCATCGAGAGTTTCTATCAGGAAATAGGAAGAGCCGGACGCGACGGAGCTCCTGCTGACACCGTGCTTTTCTATAGTCTTGCCGACGTTATCACACTCAGAAGTTTTGCTGAAGAAAGCGGACAAAAGCAGGTGAATATCGAGAAGCTGCAGCGCATGCAGCAATATGCCGAGTCGAGCGTATGCCGACGGAGAATTTTGCTCAACTATTTCGGCGAAGAGGCATCATGCGATTGCGGAAATTGCGACGTGTGCGACAATCCTCCCCAACGGTTCGACGGCACCGTGGTTACCCAGAAAGCACTCTCGGCCATCGCCCGCACCAACGAGAGTGTACGTTTCAACACCGTTGTCGAGATACTCCGCGGCATGCTCTCCCCCACCGTCAGGAACCACCATTACAACACGCTCAAGACCTTTGGGGCCGGACGCGACATCTCCGCCCGCGACTGGCAGGACTATCTGCTGCAGATGCTCCACATGGGATTCATCGAAATAGCCTACGACCATGAGAACATCCTGAAAATCACACCGCTCGGTTGGGAAGTCATCCGTGGCCTCCAGGTACAGCTGGCCCGTCCGCAACAAGACTTGCCCGTACAGAAGAAGCCCCGCAAGCGGGAACTGCACCTCGAGATCCCCCTGCTGCAACCGAAGGCCCAGCCGGGAGTTGAAGACCGCGCGTTATTCGAGGAGTTGCGCACCTTGCGCAAGCAGCTGGCCGACGCCCAGGGCTTCCCTGCCTACATCGTGCTTTCCGACAAGGTGCTCCATTCGCTTGCTACCCTGAAGCCCACCACCATCGAAGCCTTCGGAATGATTAGCGGCATCGGCGAATTCAAGAAAAACAAATACGGCGAGGAGTTCATCAAGGTGATAAAGAAGTATTAAAAAGAGTTTCACCCAAGTTTCTTGTATTTGGCTTTTACTATCTCGTATGAATTTCGTGTCAATTCCCGAAGGAGATCATCAGGAGCGGTATTTGCATCAATACCAATCCAATACTTGGGCGACAGATTGGAAGGCTTGCCAATGCAACTAAAATGTGCTTTCAGTTCATCAATTCGTTCTGGCTGGCATTTGAGCGTGATGATGCTGAAGTGATCGCAATCAAAGAACGAAAACATGTGGCCATGAACGTAGAACACCAACACACCGCTGGCAGAATGAAAAGCCGTGAAAGGCAGTTTTTCTTCCACATCATCGCCCAACGAAAGGCAGAATTCACGATAGTCTTCAATGTTCATTTTTTATAGAATAATTGGGATTTACCTATTAGAGGAATCCATGAACTTTCTGAAAACAAACATTTCATCGTCTTCGCTCCAGTTCTCTTCAATATCTTCGGGGACGGCAGGGCCATGCTGGTATTTATTCCAGAATTCCACGATGTGGAAGCCCAGACGGTTCACATAGAAATGAATGTTGCGCTTCTCAAAATAAGGAGTGATGGTTTCCCATACGCGGATTTCGGGGTGCATGGATTCTACTGCCTTCCATGCCGCCTGGCCGATGCCTTTGCTATGTGCCTCGGGATTGACGAACAGGATTTCAAGTTCGCCCTTCGCATGCTGCTGGTCAATCTGAAGAATCAGACCGCCAACCACATTCCCGTCACAGACGATTCGATAAGTCTCTGCATGTTCTCCGTTCATACTGCGCTCGATGGTCTTCCTTGAGATGACCTCTTCGCCTTCTTCCATGCGATTATCGCGCATGCCGAACTCTTCCTGCGCACCATACTTGAATGCCCGTTGGTTGTCGAGGATAAACTGTTCTTTATCGTCGGGAGTGATTCCGACTAAGCATATATTGTCTGTCATATCGTTAATTGTTGTTCCGCATGAAAAAGGATGTATCTTATCACCCATCACGCCTTGCAAAATAGAAAATACGGCGTCACCCGTGCAATGGCTGGTGTAGAACTGTGCCTGAGGATAGGCATCTGCCAGCCTGTAGGACAGTTCTGAAAGTTTGGCTTCGCTCTCATGATTGTCGAGCAGATGAAATCCTCCGACGACCGTATTAACCGGCAAAGGACATGCTGCAAGGATGTTTTCCAGCCCGCTGTGAGCACATCCAGTAAACAACAGACCATCTGTGTAAAGGGCCAGCTCATGACGGAAATCATCTTGAATGTACTGTCCCTGCGCATCTTGCACGAAAAGATGCTGATTACCTTCAGGCATCGGATGAATCTGAGGAATGTGTGCTATGATAAAGATGTCATCGCCAATGCTTCCGCTATGCTCAATCGTCAACAATCGCTCTTGTGGAATTTCCGGCCATTCGGTGGTAATGCTATGCAGATAGCGGCGCTTAGAATAAAACTTTCCACTGATGGCATCGGGTGAGACAATGACTTTTGCCTTCTTGTTGATCTCCATGAAATGCTTTAGTCCTCCTGCATGGTCGCTATGTCCGTGTGAGATAAACACATAGTCAACCCTGCTGAGGTCTTTCCCTAATCGCTCCGCGTTACGCATCAGCATGTCGCTGGCTCCCGTATCAAGCAAAATCCGATGATGTCCCGTCTCCAGCAGAACAGACAAGCCATGTTCTGTCTCTAACATTCCGCCACAGCTTCGATTATCAACAAGTACCGTCCACTTCATGAAATTCCGATTTATCTGCCTGTATATGCTTGCAAAAGTAGATAAAAAACTCTAACCACACGAATCTTTGGGGATAAATAAAGTTAAGAAGCGCAACCTCCCAACAGAGCCGGGAAATGCAATGGACGGAAGCAGATGATGCAATGGACGGAAGCAAGTGATGCAATGGATGGAAAGAAGCTATGCAATGGATGGAAAGAAGTGGTTCTGGCTCAAATGCTTCCGTTTTGTCACAATGCCACTTTATGTTCTTCCCAGTAAACTCTACCGATGATACTAAAAATATATGCGAAATTATTTTGTATTGTCAACAGTTATTTGTATCTTTGCAACCGAATAGTAATTTGTTAAGAAGTTTTCATAGGTTAATTATTTGCTGTGTCGCGAGACACTTTGCAAATGCACTTTGATTTTCATATTTAAAAAGGTAAAAGATTATGTTATTATTCATGGGTAGCTGATTGCGAAATTAGCAGCCCATTTTTTTGTGTCCGGGTTTCCCGGTATTAAACGAAATCGGCGGGGAACTTCTGGTTCCTCGCCGATTGATTTGATTGCCCTTAAGAATTATTTGTTCTTCAGAATATCCTTGATGTCTGCAAGAAGTTCCTCGGTGGTGGGTCCTGCAGGAGCCTCGGGAGCGGGTTCTTCTTCCTTCTTCAGTTTGTTCATGGCCTTAATCATGCAGAAGATACAGAGTGCGATGATAAGGAAGTCGATGATGTTCTGAATGAATGTTCCGTACTTGACCTGTGCGTCGCCAACAGTTGCAACCAGTCCGTTGAAGTCAACGCCGCCGGTAAGCATTCCGATGATTGGCATGAGCACATCGTCTACGAGTGAAGACACGATTTTTCCGAAAGCACCGCCGATGATTACACCAACTGCCATGTCCATTACATTGCCCTTCATGGCAAATTCCTTGAATTCTTTAACAAATCCCATAGTGTTTTGATTTTAAAAGTTAATAATATGTGAACTGTTTATTTTCTACCCTTTTTGTCATCTTCATTTTGCAATCTGATATTGCGCATGAGATTTTTTCTTTTTCAATCTCAATCTTAAATACTTTTTTAGTATAATTAAGACTGAAATCGAGTGCAAATATAGAAAAAATATTGTAACTTTGCACTCGTAAAAAGAAAAAAGTGCTTAACTAGGGATTATTTTTTCACAAAAAGGCAAAAAATCTCCTCTATAGCAGGCAAAAAGGTATGTAATTAAGGATTTATTTAACCCGTTTTAATATAATAATTTAAAAATGACAAAAGTAGCTATTAACGGCTTTGGCCGTATTGGTCGCCTCGCTTTCCGTCAGATGTTCGAGGCTGAAGGTTATGAAGTAGTAGCAATCAACGACTTGACAAGCCCCAAGATGCTTGCTCACCTGCTGAAGTATGACACCGCTCAGGGTGGTTTCTGTGGCAAG
>JAFWQT010000180.1 GCA_017508965.1 Prevotella sp.
AGCCACTTTACATAGAGATATGTATGAAAACCAGTTTCACACTTTCACTTTCCTCTATACCATTAACGTTCAGCGTGATGTGAGTGAAACTGCACAATCATTTCAGTTTCATATCCTTCACTCTTTCATCGGAGAAAAAAAACACTTGATTATAATATCACCAATATCACCATTTTGTAATATGCTGAATACTTGGTGGTTGTGCGTGATATTGAATATCACTCAATATCACTCAATATCACATGCCTTTTGTCGACAAACGATTAACGGACTCCTTTCATTATTAATTGGACGCGTGATATGCTGTGATATTCAATATCACACTATTTCCCGTTGGGTATCAGATAATTGAATAAACCGTGATATTGTGATATTGATTTCATAAAAATACTATATGGAAATCGGTTTCACTCCTTCACTTGCATGAAAACCATTAGTATTCAGTATCATACAGGTGAAACCGCGGTTGCACTTCGGTTTCACCTGTCCCGCGGATGTCATCTCCCTATTTTTCTGTATGCAAAAGATGCCTAATTGCCGAGTGATTAGGCCCTAATCACTCCTCAAAAGCCTATTAGAAACCCAGCCCTACGGACCCACCCCCTGCCCTCCCTAAGGAAAGAAAGAGACCCTCCCCCTGCCCTCCCTATGAGGGAGGGAGCTATTACTTCTGAAACGGAAATAGATGAAACCGGAATGAAACCGCGGTTTCACCTGAAAGGTGTTGAAGTCCTTGTATTTATGAGATGTGAAACCGGTGAAACCGAATTACGTGCTTTTTCTGGAGTGACGAAAGTGAAACTGAAGTGATAGTGCAGTTTCACATGCATATACCTGACATTCCAATATTTGCAGAAAGTGAAACTGGTG
The DNA here is from genome assembly GCA_017508965.1 of Prevotella sp. Lineage (GTDB taxonomy): Bacteria > Bacteroidota > Bacteroidia > Bacteroidales > Bacteroidaceae > Prevotella. The sequence goes on from JAFWQT010000180.1 coordinate 871, forward strand.
ATACTGATATTCGTCTTTAAAATATATGTTGAAAATGAGGGGATTTCAAAGATTTTGATTATATTTGCAGCAGACATCATCAATGATATTGATAATATGGCACATAATTGCGAAAATTGTAAGTTCAGGGCTCACTACGACAAGAAGCCCAGTTCGGCATTAGGAAGGTTCTGGCGATGGCACATCAACTTCTGCCCTGGCTGGAAAGCGTATTTCACCAGCCGGGACGAAGAGAAAAAGGCTGAACTCCGCGCAAAGTATAATTTCCAGAAATACAAATAACTCGGGGAAGCCCCTTGGGGCGGACAAGCACCCATCCACTATTCCATCATTAATAATATTGGCGCGTCATTTCGTAGAATTTCTGCAGACGGCGCTTATTGGCCGAGAAGAAATTGCGGGCATGGGTGGACGAGACACCATCGTCGGAGGGTTTCTGACGAGTGATGCGCGTGATGCGGATGACGCACATTAGTCCTTTGGCGGGACCTCCCTCGCGTACCTTCTGATAAGAATCGCTGGGCATGAGGCCCATGCAGTAGAGTCCCACGTCGAGCCAATGGCGGCGGCCGTCGAGTGTTTTCCATTCGGGACGGTCGTAGTTGTTGGGCGTTCCCGTTTTCGAGAAGAGCACAAGGTCGTGGCCGAGCGATTTCACGGCATTGTCCATCGGGGTGAGCAGGCCGGGCGAATGGGTCTGGGCATAGCACAACTCGTCGAGGAAACGGTTCCACACCTCGTTGGGATTGACATTGTCCTTGGTCTTCAACCGTTCCACCAGGCTGGGAATGGTGCCGGGCTTATCGATGAACGAAGCCCTCACCTCACGCTTGGTGAGCATACGCGTCCATGCCTCGGCCAGTTTCACGCAGTTCCACTCGTTGGTGCCCTGCCCCAGCACCCAGGGCACAAGGTTTGTCTTCAGTTTATGGGGCTGGTCGTACAGTTTCTGATAGTGCATCACGGTGACGTCGGGATTGATATTGTCGAGCCCGAACTGGTCGTCGCCGTTCAGCTGTAAGTTGCGCCAGATGTAATGCGACATGCTCAGGCTGTCATCGGCATAGAGGTCGTTGTAGGATTTCAGGTCGTAGAGCAAGTCGAGGTCGCGTATGAGCGGCTGTTCGGTCCAGTTGATGCGGTCGGGATTTTTCTCAAGCATGAGGTCGCGGCCGAAGGCATTGCTGCGCGAGAAATCGTAGGCAGACTTCGACCCGTCGGCTCCCGCCAGACTCAGCACGGCCATTGCCACGGGATAGACATCGTCGGAATGGGCCAGGAAGTCGCCGATGCGCTGACAGCCCGACCAGAAGCCCTGCGTCTTCTGCGAGAGCGCCCAGGCATCGACAGCGGTTCCGTAGAAGCTGGCCTTGCCCGACTTGGCCTTGCCGTCTTTGCCGAGCACGATGGAACTGCGGTCGAGTGAATACTTGCCCACGGTGTTGAGCCCTACAAGCGACGGGGTAGCCTCGACGGCCGCCAAGGCAAGCAGGGGCTTGAAGGCAGAACCGATATAGCGGCGGAGCAAAGCCGGATTCTTGCGCCCGATGGCCACGTCGTAGTCAACATTATTGTCTTCGGAGCGATAGTAAGGAACGGCGAGCACGTTGCCCGTAGCCATGTCCATCACGGTCATTGAGAGTTCCCACTGGTCGGTTGAAGAGGCATGGATGTCGGGCGCCTTCTTGAGCACATGCTCGCAATAGCCCTTGAGTTCCTCTTCGAAGGCGGCCGAGAGCAGCGGGTCGATGCTGAGCTGCACGGTATCGCGGAAAAGCGTGTTGCGCATGGTGCTGGAGAGCCCGCGAATGACCTGCTGGGTGAAGCGGTCGGTGAAGTTCTTGCCTTCGAAATAGCGCATCTTTCCGGCATTGCTGCTGACAACCATCGAGAGGTTGAGCATGGGATTGTGGTGGGTGAGCACGAACTCGGTAATCTTCGCGCCCTGAGTATCGGTGACAATCAGTTTCAGGTCGTTGCGGAACTCATGGACCACACTGCCCTTTCCAGCCTCGCTGAAACTGGTCTGCCGCACCTGTCCGATGCTGTCGAGCGTGCTGCAAGAGATGCTTCCCTCGGTCTTGATGCGCACCTTCTCGGGCGATACGTATTCTATCTTCAGACAATTGCCATTGCCCCCAAGGTTGATGATGAGCTTGGTGCTGTCGTTGCCGAACATGCGGTAGCAGTCGTAGTAATCCAGCGCACGGCCCAACCGCGTGAAGCACTTAGATTCGAAATCGGCCGAAACGATATAGTCGCCCTTGCTGGCGGCATTCATGCGGATGGGAAGCATGTTCATGCCCCAGGTGAGGAAGCAATGGCTGCGCTCGGGAAACAGACTGCTCTCGCGTGCCAGAATGGTGCCCTCCCACGGGTCTTTCACCAGCGCCAGCTTGAACATCGAGGGCACGAGCCGGATGCTCTTTATCTCAAGTCCGCTGCGTTCGAACTTGATGTTGAAGATACGCTCGCCGAGATTCTGCTTCTGCTTGAGCAGCAAGGCTGGCAGGTCGCTGTTGTAATAGAACTTGCGGAGACTTGACGAGCGGATGGAGTCGGGATTAATGCTAACCAGACGGATGTCGGATGCCCTTCCGCCGGCAGCCTCCACATAGTTGTAGGGCAGTTCGAAATGGAGTGCCCCGTACTTGTCGTTGAGCTGCTGAAGGGTGAGCGGCTTGTGGGGATTGGCCTTCTTTGCCTCCTCGACGATTTCGCTGAGCAGCTGGTTGGCCTTATAGATGAAACCATCGTCGGCACTGGGTGTATACACATCTTGGCGGGAGTCCCTGCCAATGGCGGAGCATCCCTTGAAGCATGTCGTTCCGATGACGGCAACAACGATAAATGCGACGACTGCCATCATGTGGGTGCGGTAACGGCTGTACCAGTTTCGGTCTATTCTCTGATTAGGCATTATTAGAGTGTAGAGTTTAGAGTGTAGAGTTTAGAGTTATGAATTCTACATTTTAGCTGAGTCGGATTGTAGGGTATCTACGACCATTGTATCGGGAACAACACGAGGCGGAGGCGTGGCACTGGGAGAGTGATGCGACAAAACGAGGAAGAACAGGAAGGGGATGAAGACGACTAAGGCGACCACAGCCGCGCCAATGAAGGCCACCAGGCTTAGATGGTTGTGTATCCAATTCTTCAAACTACGGCTCTCCCTGTACAGGTTTGCCAGATTTCCCGAGGTCATTCCCTTTTCTTTCAGGGCTTTGAGCAAGGCATCGGTCGAAGTGCCCAGCGCCTCCATCTTGTGGGCAAACTCGCGCTGGTTTTTCGAAGTGCGCGGCTTGTGCTTGTAGGCTGACTCAAATTTCTGCCCCATCTCGGCGAGTTCCTTTTTCGTAAGCGCCGAGAACTGGCTCACCACATAGCGGCGGGCATTCTCCTGCGTGCGGTTCAGACGGCAGGCCGGCACCACGGTCTTCACATACTGGCTCTCGTAAGCCTGTGAATTGCGGAACCACTCGCGCAGATAGCCCGTGGCAAAATGACTGAAAGCCTCGTCGAAGAGACCGCCGGGCAACTGGTTCTGCTTTTTCATGACGGCATCGTAGAGGTCGGCAAAGGCCTCGAACGAGAGTTTGCGGGGCGTCTCGCAGATGTCGATGACCAGCTTCGGATTATTCTTCATGCCCTCGAAATGCTCTGCCGACAAGGCCGGCGCATTGAGCTTTGCCAGCAAGTCGTCGAAATTGCGGGGGAGCTTAGTGTTGAGAATCGACGTATAGGTGCGCTCCACGGCTTCGGTGCGCCGCCCTTTCTCCTCGAAGAATGCCACATGCTCGGAAAGCAGCGCGGCATTCTTGCGGTAGATGCCGTTCTCGTCGAGCAGGCGCAGAAGCTGTTCGTCGAGGAGTTCGTCGTGCTGTCCCCATATTGCGGAAGGAATGTCTTTCAGCGGCACGTCCTGACTAACGCGGTGGAGCACATACTGCCGGCGCCAGACAGGTTCGGTGGCCAGGAAGCCGACGGCCGCCACCTTCTGCTCGTTGATGAACTGACAGTAATGCTCGCGGTCGTTTTCCCACAGATAACTGAGCAGCGCGCGGGCCTCTTCCTCGGTCATGCGCCGTTCAAAGACACAGCGAAGTGCCGGCTGCTCATAGTAGAGCGGCAAGGCTTTCTGCCGGAGCGTCTTCACCTGGGCATCGGTCATGAAAGGCCGCAGACGGTCGAAGACGGTCGGGTCGATAGTCCTGACATCCCACCGTTCGGCATCGAAGTCCATCACCTGCGAAATATCCTTCACACCGTTTTCACGCAGCGCCTCGGCAATCTTGTAGCACGACTGCCAGTCGGTGGGCTGCAAGTCGTCGCGCAACTGGGGATAAACGTTCAGTATGTCGGCAATGGTGACATCCTTGACTATGATGCCATGCACCAGGAAGGGCAGCATCTTGCGGGCCACGTCGAAATGACGATAGGCACCGGTGCCGCCCTTGAAGGCTGCCGAAAGGATGAGCAGACTGTTGCGGTCGGGATTCTGAGCACGGAGCACATTGTCGATGTTTTGCGGAATCAGCTGGAACATGCTGCATGCCTGACTTCTGGACACGGCCATGGTGCCCAGGAATCCGCGCAGAAGCGGAGCCACGCTGGCGAGCCGTTCCTCGTCTTTAGAAATATCTCCGACCTGAGTAATCGGACGAATCGCCGAGGTAGTCCAGTCGAGGAGTACGCCCTGCGACCTGGCGTTGCCCCATAGCGAGATATCGTCGTGATGGGCTATCACCAGCAGATGGTCGGCCAGCGTACGTGTGCCGCTGGTGGAACTATCTACGGAGAAACCCATGGAGGCAAATCCGCGATAAGCCTCGGGCAGCGAGTCGATGGCCACCAGCAGGTCGTGAAGCTTGCGGGAATGGCGCACCTGGTCGGCACGATAGTCCTCGTCGTTGCCCAAGCGAAGGAAAAGCTGACGGTTGTTCACCACGCAGAACACCAGGCACTGGCGCAGCAACTGCTGAGTTTCGCTAAGCGGCTGAACCGGTGGCACGGGAGTGATGTCTATCAGGTTGCCGGAACCGTATTCCGTGGTGTCGTAGCGGTGCAGTTTGTCGAGTGCGGCAATCAGCGGCTGATGGAGGCATCCCATCTTGCGGAACTCCGCATCGGTAATCTCATAGACGGCACGCATATCGTAGGCTCGTCCCTGTTCCTCGAAGGTGGTGAAGGCGCCCTGGGCGTGAATCACCGTGTGGAGTCCGTTGTCGGGATTGTTGAGGAAAAAGAGCGAGGCATAGTCGCGCGGCAGCTGTCCTGTGAAAAGCGCCCCGAGGGAGTCGGCAGCACTGGAGATTCCCTTGGAATAAGAGAGCACCCCGTCGCCCATCACCTTGGCCTGCGAGCCATACACCTTATTATCGATTATTATCTTCATTTTTTAAGGAGTTTAGGAGTTTTTTCATCTGGTCGCTCCGCTTGAAATTATATTTAAAATTATATTTAGAATTATTCTTGAGCTTAGAATCGCCTTCAGTGAGAACCAACGGACGCTGGCCGATTTTCAATTCTGCCCTAAAAGGGCACTACTTATACATAAGAATTTTAAACAAAATTTTAAAATCAATTTCAAGGGCGAAGCCCGACCAAAAGATTATAATCTCTGTACCTCTGTGACTCTGTGTTTATTTTAATTCATAGATTCTTCACTCTTTATCGGTTACCATAGAAATAATTCAGAATCATGCCTGTGTCGGCATAGTCGTCGGCCAGGTCCATGTTCTCCTTCTGCAGGATGTCGGAGGCCAGCTGCAGCGTACCGAAACAGACACGGTTCTCGGGTTCTTGCGACTCACCAGTGAACTTCGTCTTGTCATTCGGGTCGTGGCCGTTGATGTGAAAATTATAGTCGATGGGGGTGGCCGTCAGATAGATATGCGGCGGCATGCCCACCAGTCGCTCCATTTCGTCGCCGGGCTCGGGTTTCACCGCATCGGGAATTTCCATGAAAGACTTGACTCGGCTCCCGATATGAGCGGCAATGGTTTCACGCGTGGACTGTTTGTATTCTTTCTCTTCCTTGAAATACGAATTCCAGTACTTCCTGATGTCCTTCAGATGCTCGTAGCAGGCCGAAATCACCTTGTCGGAAACATTTCTGCCTGTCAGGAATTCGTGCAGGTCGTCGGTTGACATCACCCTGTCGGCAAAACTGTCGGTCAAAGCCTCGCCAAAGGGATTGTCGGCGCTCTCGTTCAGCTGGGGCAAATCCATGAAATTACGCTTGTAGAGCATGATGAAGAAGGAATACACCATGTTGAGGTCTTTGGTCTGCTGATAGAGCAGATGGAAGTAGTGCTCCTGCATGATGCTGTCGATGCCCTTGAAGGCCATGTACCAGCGCTTCTTACCTAATTCCTTGAATTCGGTCAGTGTCTTTAGTGCACGAATCATCGGCATGAACACGTCGCGGTCGCTCTTACTCTCATCGACTGTTGAAGGCAGGGCACACTTGTCGCAGATGACCACGTCGGTGGCGTTGTAGGTATAATAATGGAAATAGAAATGCTTCTTATAGACGTTCATGAAACGCATGCGGTTGCTGTCGCTGAGACTGACACCCTCAGAGAGGTCGCTGCCGGAGGCGTTGTTGTCGGTGATGCGCGAGTCGATGTTCAGGAAGTCCCATGCATCATAGATGGCCTGGATGGCAGTGTCGGTATCGTATTCCACGAAGTGCATGAACAGTTCGCGGGCATTGATTCTGCGGCCCGTCTTCTTGGTTTCCTCGAAACCGCTGCGTGCAAGGGCTTCCAGACGACTGTCGGTTGTGACATATTCCAGCGTGCGGCGACCTATCTTCTTGTCGTTGCCGAAGAGCGAAGAGCCAGTAGCAGTGTTGCCGATGAGGTCGATACCTGAGGCGTTTGTCGTGGTGGTGGTCACCGACTGTTCCTCGGCAGGCTGACGGTTCTCGAATTCCACCGTCTTGATGACAGTAGCATCGCCCTCCTGCTGCCAGATGCGCTCGATGAATCCCTTCGACTTGCTGGCAAGCATCGACTCCATGATGGCCTGGAACTCGAGCAGAGAGTCCTTCACCACAACCTCGCCCGGCACATCAACGAAATCCACGCGTATGCGGCGGTCGCTGTTCTTGTAACTCGCGAAGATTGACGAATACTGGTTGTAGTTGCGGCACACGTAGATGGGCGTCTTGGTGATGCCGGAATCAGGGTTCTGCACATCGTTGATGAAATTGGAGGCCGGACGATGGTAGACTTCGGCTTCCATGTCGTTGAGCGGACGGTAGCCCAGATACTGCATGGCGATGACGAAATCGCTGAGCAGATAGGTCTTTCCGCTCGATGTCGGACCAATAACTGCCAGGCGGATATGCTTCTCCTTGCCTGAAAGAATTTTCGAAACGTTGGAAATATTAAACGGCATATTATATCTTCTTTTAGTTCCTATATTTGAAAAATAAACATTATCGTCGCTCATCAGCCTGCGGAAGAACAGCATCAGCAGTTCAAGATAGCCCGAGAGGGGAACCTCTGCGCTCTGGCAGGTCAGATAGGAAGGAAGGCTCACGGCCTGCTTGCCGGAGCGCAGCTTGTAATACATCTTGTTCTGGGCCATGAGCAGGTCGCTCACTCGGTCCCACGTCTGTTGGTATTCGGGCTTCAGCGCGGTTCCGTTGTAGGACTGCAGTCCGAAGGCGGCATTCATCCCGAAGACGGTATGCGTGTAGTTGCGCCCGGGAACGATGTCCATCACCTGTTCCACGTTTGTCAGCAGCAGGATGGCATCCTGATAGCGTTTCTGCACGTTCATGGCACTACGGTAGCGCGTCATCAGGTGGCGGAGTGCCTTGTCTTCAAGCAGTTCGCGGGCATCGCAGACCAGCACCAGCACCTGGAATGCCTCCATCCACTCACCGGCCTTGTCTTCATCCTTCAGTTGCTCGGGGTCGAGCCAGCTTTGGATGAAATGCACGGTATGCGGCGAAAGCCGACGACGCCCGCCACTGACGGTAAGGTCGGCGCCTTCCATGTTGAGCTCAGGAGCCACATGCTTGCCATTCCAATATTTGCTCTCAGCCAGCTCGCGCATGGCCGTGAGGAAACTTTGGAAGCGCCGGTCTTCGTCCTGCTTCCTGCTGATGGGCAATATGTTAACCGTGAGCGTCTGCATTCAGCGTGTGTCAGTTTTTTAGTTGCCCGGACGGCGGCGGCTCATGGCCACCAGCATGGAGAGCACCAACGGCAGATAGCACAACACGGCAGCCACGAGCATGCTCACCTTCAGGGCCGAAAGACTATAGTTTTCCATCGTGGGCTGCTTGCCCGATGCCAGCATGAGCATAGCCTTCACGCCATTGACGCGGTTCTCGCTGATGTCGGCCAGACGGTTGAAGAACCGCTTGCTCTGTTCATCGTCCACATGGATGCGCCTGGAATGTCGCACCTCGGCATTGCCCGCCACTTCTTCCAGCATCGTCTGAAACGAACGGGCCTTCATCACGAATGAGGCCAGTTCTTCGTCGTTGCAGTTCAGCCAGTTGGTGCCATCCATCATCGCCTCCAGTTCGCCTTCCATAACATACAATTCGTCGACCTGATGCTTGATGTCAGCATGACTAATGCCTTTCTTACGACTTCCGGAGTTCTGGTCGAGTTTGTTGCTGAGCTGGTGGAGCTGCGTCTGCTTGGCCTCGATAAACGAACGGGCAAGACGCACATCGCGGTCGGTCATCATTGAAGAATAGACATACTCGTGGGTGAAAAGGAATCCCGTGGGAACCATCAGCAAGATGTAGAGCAGCACCAGACCGATGACCACACGACGGCGTGCAATCATCATGAGCAGCACCAGGAAAGCCACCATCAGTACGGCGGCCACGATATACATCAACGTACTGATGTCGTGCATGAAAAGCATGGCCAGTCCGCCAGCCGTCGTATAGGCTATGACGCCGAGCATGACCACCGTCACCACCCACAGGATTTTCTCCCAATAGGGCATGTCGCGGAAGAAATCGGCCACGCTGGTCTTGCGGTTCTCGGGATCATCCTCTTCGCTGAGTCCGATAAAGTCGAGCTCGTCGGTATCATATTCGTGCGACAGCCACGAACGCGCAACGGAATAGGTCAGCGCGCCCAGCACGGTGAAAAACACCAGAGCCGGAAACGAGAAGCCCCCGTCGCTGAAGAAATAGCTGACCATTGCCCCCAGCAGATAGAGCGCGGGGAACACCCAGTAAGCCTTCAGCAGCACATAGAGTTTCAGGAAATTCAGTATTTTCTTACCGTCCATATTTATCATTTATCACTTATCACTTATCGTTTATCACTCCTCGCTTATCGTTTATCACTTCTAAACTTCAGCGCAGTAGCCGTCATAAAGGCCAGCAGCAGCGCCGTCTCGAGCATCTCGCCCACGGAATCCACTCCGAAACCGGGATTCAGACGACCAGTAAAGGGCAGCTGTCCCAGATACGAAATATAGAGATAGAGCGTGGTGCCTACCCACATCAGCACCGCCAGCACACGCCAGCGCAACTGGGCATGAAGCAAACCGCTGGGTTCGTGCATGCTATAGGTGAGCACAAGCCATGCCAGCAAAGCCAGCAATCCGAAATAGACCACATAGGCCAGCAGTCCGTAGGCTCCGAAGAAAGCTCCTTGCAGCGATACGTCGTTGAGCACCACCGGCGACTGTCCCGACGATATCGAGGGATGCAGGAAATGATGCTCGTTGGAGAGCGGGTCCTTGCCGCTCACATTATACATATAGTGCACCATCACGGTCATGAACTCGGTATCGCTCAATGCATACCGATAGCCGGAATTGCGGTATTTCTCGAATTGCGAATACATGTTGAAACGGCGCGTGGCACGACTGTAGGCCACCTTCTCGGTGTCGAGCAGACTGGAGAGCAACATGGGCATAGAGAACACCAATAGCACCGAAACAACCATCAGCCTGGGAATCCAGCGTTTTTCCATCTTGTTGGCCTGCTGGTGACCGAAATCGTAGCCGCCACGCTCCTGCATGAAATAGAAGAGGATGACGGCAAAGAATATGCCGAAGAGGTTGGTGGTATAGCCCATGTCGGCCTTCAACGAAGCCGCCGCCACGAAGAGCATCGCCACAAGCATCATTTCCACGAAGGCCACGATGCGTCCGTGATGGAAGGTGATGTTGGAAAGCGTCCAACTCATGCCAATGATGAGGAAAAGCGTGATGAAGGCGGTGGCAAAGTTGCCGGGTAACAACGACACCAAGAACACCAGCACCAGCGGCACCAGCGCATACTTCAGCAGGAACACTAGCACATAGACTACCGGAGCATAGCGCGCAATGCCTGGTTGCTGCATGGCCTGCTGCTCCCATTGGTCGGCCTTCTTGTATAGCTGTTGCATCCATCGCTCGCCGGGGTTCTTCATCTCGCTGAAGGCGGGGAGCGTCATTACAAACAACATGACGATGGCCACCACGTTTGCAAACAACAGACTGTAGGGAATGCTGCGATGCAAGTCATTCATTCCGCTCAGTTCCTGCCATTTCATGATATTCATGCTGAAGAGGTCGCCGGGCAGATAGGCGTCCAGGAAAGAGGCGTTGAAGCCGCCGTCCATCCATTTCAGGGCTGCATAGCAAAGAAGCACACCACCTACAGCAACACCCATTGCCGCCCAATGGCGATGAGCCCGCTGATGGTTGCGAAGAGTTGCCGTCAGGAAATCGCGGTTCAGAATGAGCGCAACGGTGAAGAAGAGCATCAGCATGAGCGCCGCCGAAACGGAAATCACACCCGTGAGCTCTTCGAAATAGGGGAACGAGTACGACAGCTTGAAGGCTATCATCACCTTGCAGACGCAATAGGCAAAGGCAAGGAAGGCAATGATGCGGAAATGAGGCGTGAGGTCGCCACGACGCGAATTCAGTCCACGGCAATGCACTATCTTCGAGGTATCGGTCAACCACGGCCATGCTGTGAAAATCAGCAGGAATACCACCAGCGGCAACCACAGATACGACAAGATGAAGCGGTAGTTGATGAGTCCACAACTGACGAACAGTTCCTCGTTCTGGGCGCTTCGCAACGAAGTCTTCTGAAGCGACGGAAGTAATTTCCACCCCGTTCCCACCTTCAGCGTGGTGCCGCCATTGCGAAGCGTCACGCTATCGCTATCGAGGAAAATGTTGCAAATATACTGGCTGACGGCTCCCGAGAAATGAGGCACGTAGAGATTGCGTGCCACGGGAAACGAGCCGTCCATCTGCATCATGGTGAGCATATTGGTGCCCGAATTCATGAACTTGCGGAGTGTGTCGAGGTCTTCCACATAGGTGATGGCCTTCGGGAAGAACACATCGAGTCCCTCGCGCCCTGAAGGTTTTATCAGCGCATGGCCCGCCGTCCACTCCGTAGCATTAAGCATGGCCTTGGCCTGATAGTTCACGCCGTCGATGGTAAGCGATTGACGGTCGGCCTTGTTCGTCTGATAACTGTAGTCGGCGATATAGAAGAACTGTATCTTGAAACAATTGGCCTGTTCCGGTGTGAGTTCCATCGTACTTCCACGGTCGGCATAGGCCACCTCTCCCCCACTCCCGATGAGTCGGGTGCGTCGGTCCAGAATTACCAGTTGCCAGTCGCCATAGGTAGTACCCCAGAAATGCTGGCTTCGGGAGCGCCAGAGAAACGATTTCAGCCCGTGGTCGTCCTTCAGGCGCTGTTGTCCTTCGCGATGTTCCACGGCAATGTCGAGCACATTCCTCAGGAGCACATATTGCGAGGTAACGCCGTCGAGAATGTCTTCTATCCGGTTCAGGTTCAGGCTCACATTGCGCTTTCCCACGGCAACAACGATGCTGTCAGCCTCGCCTATGGGATGCAGGTTAGGATTCCTGCCGTTCACCTTGTAATAGCAGAGCGAGTCGGCCTTCACATACTTGGGATTCACCTCCCACGAGAAAGCGCCCTCCTCGTAGGTGACCTTCATGAAATGCTCCGGAATTTTGTGGAAGCAAATACCCGAGTTACCACTTCCAACGGTGATGGTGGTGGCATGCTGATGGAAGCCGTTGATAGAAACGACGAGCCTCCGGTGAACCCTGCCCAGCATCAGCAGGCAGAGCACGATGAGCACCAATATCAGCAATGTGGCAACGGAATATTTCTTCATCTCAAAATCTTTTGTGCAAAGATACGATTCTGCAAGAGCAAAACAAAAGAATTTATACCTTTTTTTGCCGAGCAAAAGTATTTTCGCTTAGTTTAACGTGGCAAAAATAGGGATTTCCGCGATATTAAGCCTTTCCAAGAATATAAAAAATCATAAAAAACGCCATTTCGCGCTTTTTATGCCACTTTACAAGCCTATGGTTTCGTATTTTTGCCCTGTTGATAACAGGAAAAGCTATGGTAATAAATTCGTGCGCACAACTCATTGAGTATATCCATGAAAGCCTTCATTTCAGAACTCGTGTAGCATACAATTTTCTTCACAACAAATCTTGATTTGCCTATACATCCCTACATTTTCGTTGTAAGCTACTGGATGCAAACGCGTTATACGATGTAGAGACGTTTTTTCAAGCCTTCAGCTATACATGGTTTTGGGGTATTTTGATGTTAATGCCCCTTTTTTGGCATCTTTCTTCCACCATCAGCGAGTCAGCCAATGAACTTTGTTTCACACGTGTCTAACAAGCGAAACATTTTGTTTCTCCCGATGAAACAAAATGTTTCTCTAGAAGAAACAAATTATTTCACCTATTGAAACTATCAAGAAACAACTTGATTTACAGCATGTTAACTAATATTTTGCACTCAAAATAGTACAAATTAGCCCAAAAGATGTATAGACGACCATATTAAAACAACCTCTATACATTCTGTATTCCATTGTATATCAATGTGATAAAGCAAAAATGTAGGGATGTATAGGCAAATCATACTTTTTGAGTTTGAAGAAATATTCCACATGAGAACCTTTGGCCTTATCGTCGCTCATGCCCTATTTGATATGCTGTTATTCCGATACCGTTTTGGGTGTTTGTGACTCGCCTTGCTTCAGTCGTAGATGCGGGCGCTCCCATATCTGCCATTCGTTTATCTCTTTGAAGAGACGGGTAAGGACGTCTTTATAATCGTCTGGATAGATCATCGTATAGACAAACCATAGTTTATGATTGACCATAATCTTGGTGTAATAACTATAGCCGTCGATGCGACTGCCATTTTCACATTGTGGACCGGAAAGAATGAAGTAATCGCTGCCGAGTTTGCGGTCTGTCGCTTGAAGCACCTGTGCCAATGAGTCCATGCCGTCCTTTAATGACTGCCCGTTGTTATTCATCACATAGCTCTCGATGACAACGATAATCCACTGGTTGCTGAACTCGAAACGCATTTGTCCTTTCTCTTCCTGAAGCGAATCAGGCTGGACGCTAAAGAACGAGGGGACACGGACAACGTAACCGTAGTCCGTGTCCTTATATTCGTACATATCTGCGTAAGTAAGTTGCTGGCCGAAGACTTCTTTGGGTGACTTCAAGTCGCCGCACGAGCGGAGCCAGTC
>JAFWQT010000181.1 GCA_017508965.1 Prevotella sp.
AGGTGCTGATCACCCAGAGCATCAGGGAGGTGAACCAGATTATGTCGAACTATGTGGGCATCGTGCGATCAGACCTCCGACTGAAGCGCGCCTGGGACCGTCTGGACATGCTCTACGAAGAGACCGAGAACCTGTTCAAGCGCGTGAAGGCATCGAAGGATATCTGCGAATTGCGCAACATGATCAACGTGGGCTATCTCATCACCCGATGGGCCATAGAGCGCAAGGAGTGCCGCGGACTGCACTTCACCACCGACTATCCGGTGCATGCGTACGATAAATAATGGAGAGTGTAGAGTGTAGAATGTAGAATTATGATTACTCTCGGAGGCGGATTTTAGCGCAGATACCGGGCATGCACGGTTATCATAATTATCCATTCTACATTCTCCATTCTACATTAATTACTAGGGGGATGCCACTTTGCGACGATGAAAGCAGGGTGGCATTTTCTTGTATGTTAGAGAAAAATGAAAAAAAATCGGGATTTCCGTGAACGGTTTCACTTTTCAGGTGTATGCAGTAACGAAAACCCCAAACAACAAGAGCAATGAGAATACGATTCATCACACTCACCATCATGGCCATGATGCTCATCGGCACCAGCCTGCAGGCACAGAACGCCGCCGCCGACTACGAGCGACAGATAGTGGGCACGTATGCCAAGAAGGACATGAAGGCACTCGACCGCCTGCTCGCCGACTACTACAAGAGCGGACTCTACCCGGTGGACGTGCTGATGTACAACTACAACGAACTGCAGGGCATGGAAGACTGGAGCGTGATTGTGGTATCGTCGGCCGAAAGCCTCATCGGCAAGCTCATACTCCAGCGTGTGCTGATGGTGCATAGCGACAAGGTGATTGTATGCACCGAAACGGGCGGACTCGACGATGCCATCTGCAACCGCCTCGGCATTCCCGTACCGCCAAAGACATGGAAACCCGAAGAGGCCTACGAGCAGACCATCAGATGGGTGGCCGCACATGGCGACCGCAAGGTGTACTTCCCCTTCACCGACTCGCCGCTCTTCAAGCAGTTCCCCGATGCCATGAAGGAGTGCATCTACAACGAGGGACTCACCATGCGCTACTCGGCCACGCCCTACGACAACATTGCCGTGAAGATACGCAACCTGGAGGAACGCTACCTGACGGACTACCTGAGACTCTCGCTCCAGCCCTACAACGAGAAGAAAGACCAGCGCCTCTACCGCCGATTCACGCCCAGCATGCTGGCACTCAGCTATTCGGCCATCTATCTGGACATGCTGCCCTACTATCGCGAGCACAAACCCGACAAGGTGGAATGGCTGGAAGGACTCTATAGTGCCTGCCAGACACACTACAACCACCTCACGTTGAACAAATTTTATAATACCGGGCAATAAATGGCGCTGTTCCACCTACATATAAAAAACAGGACCGACGAGGAGCTGATGGCGCAGGTGAAGGGCGGCAGCCGCAGGGCCTTCGACGAACTCTACCAGCGCTACGCCCGACGGCTGAACGGATTCTTCTTCGGCCAGCTGGGAGGCGACAACGAACGGGCGGCAGATGCCGTGCAGGACGTGATGCTCCGACTATACGAGGCACGCTCACGCTACAGAGACGGCGAAAGCGTGGCCACATGGGTGTTCGCCATGGCCTACAACCTCTGCAAGAACCAATACCGCCACCTGGAGCACGAACAGAACTACCTGGCACAACTGGATGCCGAACCCGCGACCGAAAACGAGGTGGATGTGCAGATGGACCGCCAACGGCTCGAGGAAGCGCTACAGAAGGTGCTCGAAACGCTACAGCCACCCCTGCGGATGCTCTTCTCGCTGAGATACGAAGAAGACCTGACGGTGCCGCAGATAGCACGCATACAGGAACTGCCCGAGGGAACGGTGAAGAGCCGACTACATAAGACAATTAACATTATCCGACATAAACTGAAAGAATATGAAAGTCACCAATGAAGATATCATCTCGGCTGCCAAGACGCTGAGAACAAGACAAGAAAACGGGCTGGCAACGCCCGAGAACCCCCTGAAGTCCCGAAGCGGCAAGACGGGGTGGATAGCAGCAGCCGCATGTGCCGCAGGGTTCATACTCGGCTTCGGCGTGCACCCCCTGACCTCCAACGACGGCGATGCCCAGCTTGCCGAGCTCGACTCGCTCAGGCAAGAGGTGCTGATGGCAAGAAATGCCCAAAAGGAGGTGGTAAGCGAAGTGGTGCGCGACACCATCTTCACCACAAAGACCAACACGGTGTTCACCACGAAGGTCGTCACCCGCGAGGTGGTTCGCCAGGTGCCCGTGATGGCAAACAACGAACAGCCAGAAGAGAAAGTAATCATCAATAATAATAACAACCGGGGCGAGTCAGCAACCGTGGGATGCTCGATGATGTGCGACAACATCAGCTACGACCTGATAGCCTCAAAAAACTGAAAACAACATGAAGAAATTTTTATTCGCGGCCGTCATCATGCTCTCAGCACTGACCGCCCAGGCACAGAAAAGCGTGACCATCAACCCCACTCTGAAGGTGGGAATGCAGAAGACCTACATTACAAGAGGCGAAGCTACCTCACCAGGCCAGGCAGCTGCCGACGCCACGGGGGAACTGACCTATAAGGTGGTCGGCAAGACCGCCGACGGGTTCCAAATCGACATGGTGTCGAAAGCCAGCAACGTGGACATGAGTCAGATGTTGCAGAATATGAACGCGACAAACATCATGCAACTGCTGAATTCGATGAAAGTGGAAGTGCTGACCGACAAGAAGGGTGCGCTCACCGGCATCAAGAACTCGGAGGAACTGATCGGGAAATGCAAGGCGCTGGTAGACTCTATTTTCAATACCGCCATCAGCCAGAACTCGGAAATGAAAAACAACGAGATGATGAAATCGTTCATGCAGAAAACCGTCACTACCATGACGGATATGTTCACCGAAGACTATCTGCTGGAAACCTTCCGACAGACACCGAGCGCCATCACCCTGAACGGCAAGACTATCACCGAGGGCATGGTGGAAGAAGGCAAGTTTGCACAGATGCTCAAGACGAAGACCACCTACTCTATACTGAACGGCGGCAAGACCATCGTGCTTGACACCAAGGCCGATGTTGACAAGCCGTCGATGAAGGCCTATATGCTGAAGATGATGAGCAACCTGATGCCCGAATCGGTGACACAGGAGACCAATCCCGAGCAGTTAAGCGAGATGATTGACGGCCTGATATCGAACGGAACCCTGAAGATTGACATGAACAGCAAGGCTACCTACGACATAGGCGACGACGGATGGGTGAAGAAAATGGTGATGGAGATGGAAATGACCGCTCCCGGACAATCCACCAAGGCGCGCCAGGTGTTCACCGAGAAAGAATAAGTCATACTCAGGAAACACATAAAAGAAGAGCCCCCTCCAGACTAAAAAATGGTTTGGAGGGGGTTCTTTTCGTTATGTCATTTTTCATATACGCCCTGGCCAATACAGCCGCTGGGCATCTGGATATGGATGAGCGAGCACACGGTGGGAGCAATGTCGGTGATGTGTACCTCGTGGTTGTAGGCTCCGTGCTCGATGCCCCACCCCATCAGGATGAAGGGGATGTGGCAGTCGTAGGGATTCCAAAGTCCGTGTGAGGTACCGGGACCGATGTCTTTCCAGGTACCGAAGTGCTGGGGCTTCAGTATGAGCTGGATGTCGCCCGAACGCTCGTGGTTGTAGCCGTTCACGATTTTCTCGCGGATATACGAGGGCACGGGGGCCTCGGCGGCATGCTCCAGGTCGACGACATACATGACCATAGGGTCGTTCCTGAAGAACTCACGGATGGCCTGCTTCACGTCGCACTCTTTCAGTCCAGCACGGCTGATGGCGTCGCGGTCGAGCCTCAGCTTATAGTCGTAACACGCCGAGATGAGTTTCGCGGAGGTGGAGAATTTCTTGGCAAGTGCCTCGTTGGCCTGCTTGGCGGCCTGACCGTCGTTGAAGCCTCCGGCGGGAATCTTATGGGCCAGGTTCTGCTCGATGCTGTTGGAGGCGCCGTGGTCGGCACTAAGGAATGCGAGCCACTGGCCTTTTCCGACGGTACGGTCCAGATAGTCGAAGAAATCGGCCAGCTGCTTGTCGAGTCCGATATACTGCTTGTAGGTAAGCTCGTGGTGGGTGCCGTATTTATGGCCGGTGATGTCGGGGCACGAGAAGCTGATGCAGATCATATCGGTCTGGTCGTCACGTTGTCCCAGGCGTTCGCCCTTGATGGCGGCCTTTGCCATCTCTTCCACAATCTGGTTGCCGTAGGGCTGGTACTGGATGTCGTTGATGTCGAGTTTCTTGTTGATTTTCTCGTTGTAGGCATTCACCCACCCTGGCAGCTTGTCCATATAGTAGGTGCTGCTGATGAAGCACTTGGCCTTCTTGTCGAACCAGTAGGCGGCATCGGCGCTATGGCCTGCGGGAAGAATGGCGGCACGGTCCTTGAACGATACGCCGATGACCTTCGACTTCCACGAGGTGGCGGTCTTCAGTTCGTCGCCGATGGTGGTCACCCACAGGTTGCAGGGCGACATCTGGCCTTCCTTGGTGGTGGAGCCCACGGTTTGCACGGTGGTGTCGCGGCAGCAGTAGGTCATGCCGCTGCCTTTCCAGAAGTTGTTGCCGGCAATGCCGTGGATGCTGGGCACCGAACCGGTGTAGAGCGAGGTGTGGCCGATGGCGGTCACCGAGGGGATGTAGTTAATCTGGCAATTCTCGAACGAGTAGCCTTCGCGGAGCATGCGGCGGAAACCGTTGTCGGTGTAGTCGTCGTAGAAGCGGTAGAGATAGTCCCAGCGCATCTGGTCGACGGCAATGCCTACTACCAGTTTGGGACGGATTTCGCCCACGGCATCGGCAAACGACGGGAGCGAAAACGAGCTGAGCAGGAGCATCAGCAGGGGGAGGATGTTTTTCTTCATAAGCGTTGTGTATTTGATGATTAATTGATGAGCGTGGGTTTTTCAATGGTGCGACCATTGAACACCTGACGGTTGTTTACCTGGTAAGCGAGAACTTCAGCGAGAGACCGAAGTCGCGCGTGGTGGTGGGATAGCTCGACGACGAGAGCAGCGGGGTGTTCGTCTGCTGGTCGTAGAAGAAGCTCATGGTGAGCATCCTTGAGAGGCTGTAGTCGGCATTGAAGGCTATCTTGAGGGCCTTGTTACCGCTGGATGCAGCGCTGGTCATGGTGGCAATGTCGCGGCTCAGTGCGGCCTGGTTGCGGAAGCTGAAGTCGAAACGCAGGTTCAGGTCGTGGTTCACGCCGCCTCTCTTCGACGTGCTGCTGCTCTGCCTGTTCTCGGTCTCGGCATTCTTCTTGCCCTTGCCCTTCGCCTTGCGTGCCGATGATCCGCCGAGTCCGAACAAGTTGAAGTTGCTTATCTTGTAGCCCATGCCGAGCACCCAGTCTTTCGACAGGGCTTCGTTGATTTGCACGGAGGTCATGGAGAGAGTGATGACGCGGGTGGTGCGGTACTCGAGCTTACAGGTGAGGTTGTTCAAGAAGGTCACGTCGACACCGAGCAGGGGCGAGAAGGCCTCGTTGATGCTCACCGTAGAGACGTTGTACATCGACGAAGGTATGGGGTTGCCGGTGGTGACGTCGCTCACGAATCCCAGTCCGTTCATGTATTCCATGAAGGTGCTGTAGCTGGTGTAGGCGCCCACCGCATAGATGCTCTTGTAGGAATGGCTCAGGTTGACGCTCTTGAAATGGTCGCGGAACCAAGGCAGCTGTCCCAGACCGCTATAGCGGATGGTCCAGTTGGGGAGCATGTGGGCGATGGAGGGGAAGATGTCGAGCCCGGTACTTCCTGCGGTGTAGGCATTGAGGAAGGCGGGTATGAGCACGTCGCCGCTATAGGCCGGCACCTCGCCATTGGCAGGGTTATAGGTATTGCCCGAGAGTATCGGCCAATGAGAAGAAATCGGATAGACGCTTCCTTCGTAGCGGGCCTGCACGCGCTCACGGAATCCGGCAATCGAGTTGCAGAACTTCTCGAACGTGTTGCTATGGTAGCCCGAGTTGGCATCGCCGATGCCTTCGAGTGCCGACCCGAGCGAGATGGTGGTCATCGAGAACGTTCCGCTCTGGGTGGTGGGCATTCCTCTATACATATACTGTACGCTACGGGCCTTCTGCTGGTTGTGGGCGGCATTAAGGTCGATCTTCAGGTCTCTCACGGGTTCGAGCGTCATCCTGATTTGCAGGTCTTTCGTGGCATTGGTGGTGGCGGGCGTGGCAATACTGTCGGCCATCAACAGCCAGTTGTTTTCGGCAGCCTTGTTGATGTAGCCGTCGCCCACCATGCCGAAGGCGAAGTCGAGTCCCGGCGACATAAGGTCACCCCGGCGCTGTCCGAAGGCATCGCCGACGATGGGAAGGAATCCGGGGAGCGCCATATTGAACTGGTCGCGATAGCTTACCGATACGTTACGCACCATCATCAGCCCGCGGGCAAGCACCTGGGCGGTCTTGTACCACGACTTGTTCTCGTTGCTCTCCTTGGCAGTGACGGCAAGTTTCAGCACCGTCTGCGAGTCCACCTTCGAAGTAATCTTAATCTTGTTCTGGTCTACCACCTTGTATTTCAGCTTGAAGGCCTTGCCGTCCTTGGTCTTTGCCGATACGATGAGCCGCTTGCTGTTCTTGCCGTGCGACACGGTGACGGCACTGTCGGGAAGCAGCGTCACTTCCTTCTCGAAGGCGCGCTTGTTCTTGGGCAGGGCCTTCTCTTCCTTTTCCTTATCCTTGTCTTTGTCGTTCTTCTTATCCGTAGCCTTGGCTTTCGTCTTTGCTTTGGGAGTAGGCTTTGCGGGTGCCTTGTTGAATCGCTCGTTGGCCTTCTTCAAGAACGGTATCTGGTTGTAGAGCTTCTCCATGCTGAAGGTGCCCTCGAGCGTTATCTGACGGGTGTTCGAGATGGTGTTGCCGTAGGAGGTTCCGTCTTCGTCGGACATGCCTCGTTGCCAGCGGTAGGTGGAGTTGTAGGAAGCGTTGGCATTCACCCATTCGAAAATGGGGATAAGGTTCAGGGGCAGCTGATAGCTGGCGGTGAAGTTCTGGTTGTAGTCGAGCGGTGTTCCCAGTTGTTTGATGCTTGTCCACACGGAGTCTTTCCATGCCTCGTACTGGGTGGGATAGAGGTCTTTGTTGATGACCGTATAGGGCTCTTCTATCTGGGCGTGGGTAGCACTCTGGAAGTTCATGTGGAGGTTCTTGGTGAGGTCCCAGCGAATGGAGAAGTCGCGGTTCCACAGGAACTGTTCGGAGAAGACGAGCGGCAGTTGCGAACCCGTCAGATTGTCAAGGTCGCGTTCTTGCTGTTCGCGGTAGTGGCGCGTCATCTCGGTGTTGAACGAGATGTTCTGCGGCATCCAGTTGAGTCCGAACCGCTTCAGTATGTCGAGCCATTTCGACTTGTTCTTGGCAAATGGCTTCTTGAAGGGTTCCCACGGCTTATACACGGGTGTGTAGCTGTAGTTGAGCGCACCGCGCCACTGGTCTTCGTTCTCATAGACCGTGGTCTCGCCCTGGGTGTGCAGGTGTGAATGACTATACGAAATCGAGAGGTTGGCGGGGTCGTAGGGCATGGGATGGCGCTTGGATGCTATGCCCACTCGCATGTTCGATACCGAGAAGTTGGTCTGCGTGGTCTTGGTCACGGCAATGTTCTCGATGGAGTCGCGCTCGTGGCTTTCCATGGCTTCCAGGGCATCATCGAGCAGCATGTCGGTGTCGAGCGGGTTATACTTAGGCGCCTTGCGCTCCTTTGAAACGGAATAGTAAAGCGGAATGCTCACCTTGGCCTTGTCGGGGAAGAACTTGCCCAGTTCGAGACTGGTGGCCACGCCGTAGGTGCCATAGTTATCGGTGGAGCGTTGCGAAACGCCCTCTTCCAGGCCGCCGAAGCCTTCGCTCATGTACTTACCGGTCATGTTCAGCGTTCCGAGGTCGGAGAGCTGCACGTTGAGCGTGCCCTGGGCAGCCCATCCACCGGAGTTGTTGTATTCCTGCAGACGCAGCTCGTTCACCCACACCTCGCCCGACTTCTGCTGTGCCGTGAGGTTGCGCACACCCACCATCATGGTCTTAATCTCGCCCAGCGAGGGATTACCCATCACGGTGACGGTGTTGTTGGACTGGTCGGGGTCGGCATAAGAATAAGGTCTGTTGTAACCGTAGAGCGTGGGATTCTCGGCCTTGGCCTTGTTGCGGGCCTTCTTCACCTTGGTGAAAATGTCGAGCGGCACATTGAGCATATTGTTCTCGGGCCACACCGCACTACAGTCGGCCGACGAATAGCGGTCGTAGTGGCCGGCGGGCGTAAGGTCGAGCGGGATAAGATACTCGTAGTAGTTGTTCTTGTAGTCGCTGCCCAAACGGATGAACACAGCCAGTTCCTTGTCTTTCAAGTTGGTAGAGTTGGGCACGTCGGCATTGGCATGCACAAACATCTGCAGGCGCTTATACTGGCGCAGGTCGAATGAGGAACTCTTATAGACGGCCTTCGACTCGCCATTGCCCAGTTTCTCGACGCGCATCTGCAAGGCCTGCTCGTTGCTCTCCACGAGCTGGGGCTGGGTGGGATCCTGCTCGCGACGGATGCCTGGGGGCAGCACGTAGTTGACGGGAGTCTTGTCGTTGTTCTCCTCGATGTTGACGGAGCTGACGGCCATCTCACCTCCCGATGAAACACCGGTGTTGAGCGGATGTTCATATACGCGCCATTCGCCGCGCACAAGGTCGAGCGTGCCGAAGCGCAACACGATGGGCTTCTCGAAACCAGTGAGATACATACGCATGAAGCGGATACTCGAGAAGTCGCTGATAGAGCCCACCTTTTCTTCCCACTTGTTGATGGGGATGCGGTACTGGTACCAGGTGACGTAGCCCTGCTTTCCATTGCGGAGCATTGGACGGGCAATGCGCTTGTCGACAATGAAGTTCTGACCCAGGATAGTGTCGCCGGGATGCAGGCTCACATGGTAGTGGTAGTATTTCTCGTATTCGTTCAGCGTGTGGTCCCAGTTGAGGTCTTCCACGTCGGGCGTGGTCTTATACGACGTGTCGTAGCCTTCGGTGCGCGACTCGCTGTCGGGCGAGTTGCCCTGAGGCATGTTGATGCGCTTGTAGCGTTCCAGGATGCTGGCTTCCCGACGGTCGTAGTCGCTTCCGCGGAAGTAGTGGTAGTTATCGTTGGCAGGGTCGGCGGCAATGGCCTGATAGGCGGAGTCGTTCACCACGGGGCGGATGCTCTGAAGGAAGGTCTGGTAGTCGCCGAAGCCTCGCTCCTCTTCATCGTTCAGACCATTGAATCCCACGTCCTGCAATGCCCGGTTGCCGGTGTTCACAAACGCATAGTTCTCCTGCGTGGTGGTGGGAATCTTACCCCACTGGGTGGTGGTGTATCTGTTGCTGCCATCGACGGGCAGGCCGTCTTCGTGGAATTTCTTACCGTCGTGCAGGATGTCCTCGCTCACCTCTCCGAGGTCGATATACAGCTCGCCGCCGAAGGTGCGGTCGTCGCCGGTATAGGCAAAGGGGTCCATCATCCAGAATTCGATATACTCGATGTTGGCCATCTCGAAATCGTTGGTGTCGAGTTTGCGCATCATGCCGCCCCATCGCATCGAAGGATTGGGCAGCGTGCCGTCGGGATTCAGGTTGGTGTCGAGGTTATACGGACCGCGCTCCTGGGGATAATAGGCCAGGTTGAGCACGGGCTGGTAGCTGGTGGCACCGCTATAGGTGCTCTGGTCGCGGTTGGGGAAGAGCTCGCGCACATACACTTCGCGTACATAATGATTGGAAAGCTGTTCCAGGTCGCTACGGATATGACCGGGCGTGAGCGAAGAACTCTGGCGGGTGAACAGCGGGTCGATGTTGTACCAGGCCAGCAAGGCGCGGTTGTAGCCGCTCCTAACGGTGTTCTTGTCGGTGCTGTTGGGCATCAGCGAAGGCACGCTCGAGATGGTCCACGCCTGCGGTCCCGACACATCGATGCCGCTCGTGGTATTCTCGAAGTCGTCCAGATACGAGGCATTGTCCTGCGTTCCGCTCGCCTGTCCGGCAATGAGATGGGCGAACTCGCCGGTGAACGTTATCTGCGAGGGCTGGGTGAGATGCAGACCGGGCAGTTTGTCGAGCACATTGGTCAGCCACTGGCTTTCCTTCTTCCAGTTCATGTTGATGCCCCAAAGGGTGTTGTTCAGCGGTTCCGAGCCCATGCTGACCTTCGTGGTGAGCGACTGCTCAGAGATGTGCTGCACCGTACCGCTCAGCTGGAAGTTCTTCGTGAAGTCGTATTCCCAGTTCATGCCAAGCATGGTCTTGCGCATCTGGCCGTAGTCGGTATTCGATTCGTAGGAGGCCGTGATGTCGGCATTTGAGTCAATCAGGCTCTGGTTGATGATGGTCACCTCGCCGGCGCTGTAGTTCACGCTATAGTCGGAGCCTTCCACCAGCTTCTGTCCGGTGCCCCTGACGGTCACCACCACCGAGCCTTGCGGGATGTTATAGCCTCCCAGTGGTATCACCTTTGACCTGGAACCGCGGAACTGTCCCGTCAGAATGAACTTGTCTTTCTCGGCAACCTGCTTGGCAGCCACCTTTGTGGTGTCGTAGAGTTCGGTGAAGGCATACTTGTCGGCCACCGCGGGGTCAACGCCATAGCCCACCAGATAGCTGCGAAGGTCGGCGCCGAAAGGTTCCACCGAGGGGAAGAACACGCGGCCGTTGCTCACCGTATAGCCGTTCACATAGTCAAAATAGCCGTTCGGATGGGCCTTGTCGTTATTGTCCAGTCGGTCGGCGCCCAGCAGTCGGATGATAATCATGTCCTTCACCTGCCGCTCGGGGATATACGAAAGATACACACCGGCTGTATCGCTCTGATACTTCACGTCGAGGCGGAACCTGTCTTTCTCGACCGTCGAGGCCAGGTAATAAACGTTGCGCATCATCAGTTTCCAGTTCGACATAGCCGGCGTCTGACTGGTGTTCTTCAGCGACTTCACGTAGAGTGCGTTCTGGGTGTTGCCCGTCACGTCGGAGGCGAATTCTCCCACCTGATACACCTGACTGTTGTAGGTATATTCGTAGGCCACGGCCAGCACCTGGTCGGTCTGGAGGGCAGTCTTCAGCGAGATGTAACCCATCGACCGGTTGACGGTGTATTCCGATGAATTCAGCATGCGGGCGCTCTCCAGTTTCTCGTAGCTTGTGCCGCCTTCCAGCCCGTCGTGACCGTCGAGCACCGTGGTGGTCTGGTCAATGTTTCGGGCATCGGCATAGGTGGTGTTCAGCAGCGAATAGAGCTGACTGGCATTGTTGGATGTGGGAATGTCGGCCCTCGCTCCGTCGCCCAAGTCGTTCAGCGCCACAATATGTCGGGTGTCGGAGGTGTTTCCCGTCTTGTTGGTCACCCAAACTTCCACGCGGTTGATGGTGATGCCCGTCACCACGTTGGGCAGCCTCTTCATGGCGGCATTGTATTTCTCGCGGAAGAAGTTGGAGAGGAAGAAGTGGCGGTTCTCCTCGTAGTCGGAGACGTCCATCTCGAAGGGGGTCGTCATCGTGCCGCCCTTGCCCGAAACGCTCTTCGACGACGATTTCTTCTGCGACACCACCGTCTGCAGCTTCAGTTTGCCGAACTGCAGGTCGGTGCGGATACCGAACAGACTGGAAGCGCCTCTGATGAGCGACGAGTTGGAGGGGAACGACACATTGCCGCCTTCCACCAGCTTGATTATCTCGTCTTCCTTGCCGTCGTATTTCAGTTTCATGTTCTGGGCGTCGTAGTCGAACGTGGCGTCGGTGTTGTAGTTAAGGTTCATGTTCACCTTGTCGCCCACCTTTCCGTTGACGCTCAGGTTAATCTTCTCGTCGAAGTTCATCGTGGTGGTCTTTCGGTTACGGATGGGAAGCGACGGGTTGTCCACGTTTTTCATCGTGGCACCCAGCTTCAGCTCGGCCGTTCCCTGCGTCTTCACACGCACACCGCCCGGACCGAATATCTTCTCGGCAGGTCCCAGATCGAAGTGCATGTCGGTGAAGTCGAACTTCTCCTTGCCCTTGGCCTGGTAGATTTCATCGTTTTTCTTGCGGAAGAAGTCGCGGCGCAACTGCCGGTTGCACCATTCGCCAAACTCCTCGGCCGTCATCAGCACGGGCGCACCCAGATAGCGTCCGCCCATCTTCGAGCCAATCAGATAGCCGCCCAGCGTGTCGTTATACTCCACCTTCTGCTCGATGTTGGCAGGCATGCTGAGGTCGGTGGCCGAACGGTTCAGGTCTTCTTGGGTCACCGGTTGCGTGCGCTGAATCTGCCAGCGCGGATGAAGCAGCGAGTCGGGAATCTCCTCGTCCTCAATGTCTATAATCGGCTGGGCCACAATGCTGTCGCGCTTCTGCCCTGTCCTGTTTCCATTGTCTCTCCTCTCTCCTCTTTCCGGCCTGTTCTTATCATCATCCTGTTGCGGAATGGTGGTCCTCTGCTGCCGGTTCCTTCGGGGATCATCCTGAAGCCAGGGTGCAGCTGTCCAGGCAAGCACATTCATGCTCACCAGTACAATCACCATCAATATCAGCTTCAGTCTTCTCACAATAATTGATAATTGAGATTTGAGAATTGAGAATTATGATTACCCCAGAACGCCTCTCTGAAAGCCTCACCCTTCGGGGGAGGTTTGGAGGGGGCTCCCCCCCTATTTAATCTGCTTCAGCGCCAGCTTCACCACCTGTTCAACAGGCAGCGACGGGTCTTTCTGCAAAATGGCCGTGACCACCTTGGCCGTGGGAGCCGGCGAGAAGCCCAGCATCGTGAGCGCGCTGACGGCCTCGTCTTTCACCGGACTGCTCACCAGCGGCGTGCTCTTGCCGGCATTCGACGGCAGTTCCTGGGCTATTCCGCTCTGCACAATCTTGTCCTTCAGATCCACGATGATGCGCTGGGCCGTGCGCAGACCAATGCCTTTCACGCCCTTCAGCAGCCGTTCGTCGCCCGTAGAGATGGCGTTGCAGAGTTCCTGCACCGACATCGACGAGAGAATCATTCGGGCAGTACCCGCCCCCACGCCGCTCACCGTGATGAGCAGCACGAACATATCACGCTCCTGTCGGGTGGCAAAACCGTAGAGCACGTAAGCGTCTTCGCGGATGGCCTCATACGTCCAAAGCCGCGTCTCCTTCTTACCCTGCACCGCAGAGTAAGTATTCAGCGAAATATTCAACCCATAGCCCACGCCATGGGCTTCGATTACAGCATAAGCCGGGGTGAGTTCCGTCACTTCACCCTTCACGTATTCTATCATATCCTAAACTATAATCCAATAATTTGTATATACATTTTTATAAACGACTCCCCCGCCCTTTTATTGCATTAAGGGAGAAAAATAGGGAAAAGACCCTCCCCACTGCCCCTCAAGGGGGAAAGACCCTCCCCCTACCCCTCCCTAAAGGGCGGGGAGTAAATAGCAACGAGCATAAAGGGGACTCCCCGCCCCTCAAGGGGAGGGGCAGGGGTGGGGTCTGTAATTATTTAGACGGAAGAATAATTAGCTAAACTGCTACGATGCAAGAAGCCTCCCCTCGGGGAGGTTTGGAGGGGGTTGTTCTTCGGGGAGGTTTGGAGGGGGTTGTTCAAAATCCCTGACATTTCCGCATCAACAATTCAAGATGAAATAGAAAACAGAAACAGGTAAAAGACGGCTAATGAACTATTAAACCGCAGAAAAACTGCTCCCGCCCATCAAAAGATAAGCTTTTAAAGTTCAAATAATAGGCTTTTGAAGTTCAAAAGAATATTATTTGAAGTCCAGATAAAGTTCATTTGGACTGTAATTAAGCCCCAATTACAGTCCAAAAGCCCAAGAATTAAAGTTCAGATGATTTGAAGAGAAAGCCAAAACGCAGCTTTCTCTTCCTAAAATTTTCATTATCAACAAGTTGCAGAAAACGACTCAAAACTCGCAAATTCACCGCCAAAACCACGTTTCCTGATTCTCGCGCAAGTCTCAGCCCACCAAAATTCAGAATTTTCTTTACGTTTCGGCTATGGAACAAAAATCAAACACAAATCTTCCCTATAAGCCTAACATGCCGCCCCTAAAACATTTTTGCCAGCTTTTTGCAGATTTTCGTCCCAATGCAAATATAAAGAAATCCGCCCAATGAGTTTGGACGGAAAAGATAAAAATAGGGATTCAAAGTGACAATCAGGCGCTCTGCAGTTCTTTACCCAAAGCATGAAAAGCTTCGCGTATCTGCTGAACCCGCTGCTCGCTGGGCTTCGAGATGCCATAAATGTAACGGGCCAAAAGACTCTTGTTGATACCAAGATAACGGGCCACCTCTGAAACATTCAACCAGGGGAAGCGCTTAAACATCGCACCGACCTCATTCTCTTCGTTAGGTTCCGAGGTTTCATAGAAACTCGAGATGTGCATGTCCGCATCCAAAGTTTCCCATCTAACAGCCATTCCGTCCTCATCAATCGTGAAATCGTTACGCTGTTCAACGGTAGCCTCCTCCAATTCCGGATATGCTTTCAGGGGACGACTAAGCACCCTCCCCTCAGAAGACCTCATATAAATACGGTCAGCATCAAACCATAAATTCTTAATCTGCTCCATAATCTACAATGTTTGAATTATCCAAATCTCTTATGCCACTCATTGATAAAATCATCTTTGTATGCCACACACGTATCAAGAGCCTTTTTCATTTCCTGCTCTTTCAAGCCATGATTATATACCATTCGTATCTCTGGCTCAAGCTCTATCTTGGCTTTCTTACCATTACAAGCCACATGAACATGAATTGGCAAATGCTCATCCAAATAGAAGTAAAACCTTATTCCAAATATAATCAACAAAGTCGGCATATCTAACCTTTTTGCCGCAAAGATAGGTATAAAATTTTATACCTCCAAACTTTTTTGCATTTATTCCTTGCTTTTTCCGCAATAAATTAAGTTATTCATGCGTAGCTTTCCACCACGATGTTTTCTCTTTTCCGTCCTGCGCTACGCTGTTGATGCTTGGGTCGGAAATGGTGATGCCCGAGAAGGTGTTTACATCAATTAATATCGGGCTGTTATACAGAAAAGAATAAATCTGGGCGGTGTTGCACTTGCTGCAGACGGCACTTTCCATCAGGGTGACGACATACGAGTAATCAACCAAACCGGTGCAGAGCTTCTCCAGATAGTCGCCCATGTCAAAGAAAATGGGGTCGTAGAAACCATCGAGCACCTGAATGCTATGAAGGGCTTCGTCGGACAGCTTATATTTTGAATTGATTTCGCGCATGGCCGTGGCCAGTTCGTCCATCTGGCGGCAGTCGATGGCGGAAAAGGTGCCGTAGGGCATCACGTAGTCTCGGTAGAATCTGTCGAAAGCCGAAACGGCATCCACATAGCCTGGCGTGACGGAGGTCAACGAAGCCCACATAGAATAGTAAGGAACTCCTACGGCCATCACTTCCGATGTGGAAGCCAACAAGAAGTCGGTCACGTTCCGCAGTTCGTAGGCCACCTCAACATTGGCCATATAACAGTCGTCGAACAGAATGTATTCCATCTTCATGCCGGCATTGGCAATGGCCTGCGCCAGCGTGGGAATGTCGGTGCTGAAAGTGCTGATATCGCTCACGCTGCCGAAAAAACGTGTGTGCATCGGGGTTATCACTCCGTTGTAGTTTTGATAAGGAGCCCCCCACCGACTCCCCCGAGGGGGAGAGCTAATTGGGGAATCTCCTCCGAATGAAGAAGTTTCCTGAGCTGATTCGGAACTCTCCCCCTCGAGGGAGTCGGTGGGGGGTTGCTTTTTGGCATAATTGGGATAGCGGTGCCACGAGTCTTTGAAGGTCCATCCCGTTCCATGACAGCCCAGCACCATGGCATAGTGCTGTGCGGTGGCATGGTTCTTCACTTCGTCCAGAATATCGGTCAGTCCTTTGAGCGTGGTGTACTCGTTTCCCGAATATTCCTTCACCAGTTTCTTTTCGCATTTTACGCGCGATTCATTATACGTGATTTCATAGAGCTTCGATTTGTTATACGACTCGCTGATGAAGAGCATCAAGCGGTAGTCCGTCATGCCCTTCATGCCCTCAATGGCCGTGCAGACGCTTTCTACGTTTTCTGTCAGGTAGGGATAAAGTCCCTCGCTGGATAAAGAACCCGTCCATGGCATGTACAACAGTATGGTCAGTTCATTATCTACAGAGGGATCGGATTCTTCACCGCTTGCCGTAAAATCTATATAGTCAATTTCGGAGGTGTTGTACTTTATGACTTCGCCATTCTTCATGTGCAAGTTTACGGTCTGTGCACATGCCATAGTGGCGATAAACAGCGAGGCGACGAGTACAACAATATGTTTCATTTGCTTGTTACGAATAGCGTTTGATTTTGCAAAGATACGAAAATAATTCATAATTAATAGTTCATAGTTCAAAATTTCTCATATTCTCATTTGCATTTTCTTAATTTCTCTTTTTCTCTTTTTCTATTTCTCATTTTTTATTACCTTTGCAGTCGTGAAAGAGAAACTTTGGAACGGGAATTACTGGAAGGTGATGATAGCGAATTTCACGCTGTTCTTCGCCTTCTATCTGTTGACACCCCTGTTGCCACTCTACCTGAGCGAGCATTTCCATGCCACGAAAGATATCATTGGGGTTGTGCTCTCGGGCTATACGGTGATGGCATTGCTTTCACGTCCGTTCAGCGGCTATCTGGTGGATACCTTCGACCGCAAGAAGGTGCTGATGTGGTGTTTCTTCCTGTTTTTCATCTTCTTTGCAGGCTATCTGGCCGCCTCCACCCTACTGCTGTTCACCATTGTGAGGACGCTGCATGGCGCCCCTTTCGGAAGTGTGACCGTGGCCAACTCCACAATGACTATTGACGTGCTGCCTCCCTCCAGACGCAATGAGGGCATCGGCTACTATGGCCTGGGCAACAATCTGGGGATGGCCTTTGCCCCCTCGGCAGGACTGTTCATCTACCATGAGACGCACAACTTCGAACTGCTGTTCTGGCTGGCGCTGGTGATTGCCGGAATAGGGCTGTGTGTGGATGCGACCATAAAAAACCAACCAGCCCTAAACTCAAAAACTCAAAAACTCAAAAACTCAAAAAACTTAATCCGTCTTGACCGCTTTTTTCTGACAAACGGATGGCTGCTGGCCGTGAACATGGTTTTCTACGGATTCTGCTTCGGGGTGCTGAGCAACTATCTGGCCATCTATTGCAAGGAGGTGATGGGAAGGACCGGCGGAACAGGTCTTTACTTTGCCCTGCTCTCCGTGGGCCTCATCGCGACAAGACTGCAAGGCAACAAGGGACTGCGAGAAGGGAGACTGACAAGAAATGCCGCACAAGGAGTGCTGCTCTCATCGATAGGCTATGTGCTGTTTGTGGCCTGTCCTAATGATTTCGGCTACTATGGCTCTGCACTTTTCATCGGACTGGGCAACGGACGGATATGGCCTGCCTTCCAGAACATGATGATAGCCATGGCCCACAACAACCAGCGAGGCACAGCCAACAGCACGATTCTCGTGGCATGGGACATTGGCATGGGATTGGGTGTTCTCCTGGGAGGTGTGGTTGCCGAGCATATAGGCTACGTGACTGCCTTCTGGATGACAGCCGTGGCTCAGGTGGCCGGAAGCCTGCTGTTCTACCTGAAAACCCGCGGATTCTTTGAGGCGAGAAGACTTAGATAAAAGTGAAGAGTGAAAAGTGAAGAGTGAAGAATAAATTTACAAACTTAAAATAAAAAGAAATGGGAAAATTAGTGATTAACTCGTATGACGAGTTTGCAGCCCACCTGGGCGAGGATTTAGGAGCTTCTGATTGGCTCCAAGTAGATCAGGACCGCATCAACCTCTTTGCTGATGCCACCCTTGACCACCAGTGGATTCATGTGGACGTGGAACGCGCCCAGAAGGAAAGCCAGTACAAGAGCACCATTGCCCACGGCTATCTGACTCTCTCGCTGCTGCCCTACATG
>JAFWQT010000182.1 GCA_017508965.1 Prevotella sp.
AACACCTGAGAGTGGAATCAGGTCAGGTCGGGCATCTATCCCTCGAGCGAGATGAGGTCTACCAGTGTGTAAACCTTATACGACAGCAGGATGGGTTCCTGCTCGTGCACACGGCGCTTGTTGGCGCTCACCTTGATGAACAGGTCGTTGCCGGTGATGGCGCTGCCTGCCTGACGCATCTGGTGACCGTCGTTGTCTTCGTGCATCTTCGGTGCTCCGCCGTTGTTGGGAGCCTGTCCGCTGACGGTGACCTTCACGGGCTGCGAGGCAATGTTCTTGCCGCCGGCGTGCACATGAGCGGCTGGAATGGTGTAGGTGCCGTTCTTCAGGGCGCAGATGATGAACGTATAGGTGATTGACGAGCTGCTGCTGGTGTGGCCGTTCACCATCTGGTAGGTGGACTGGCTCGAGGTGTAGGGACCCGTGATGATTTCCAGGCCCTCGGGCACGTTGCCGATGCGGAAGTCCTGGGCATCCTGGGTGTTGACTGTATAGGTGAGGCGGAAGTTCTCTCCTGCCTCAACATGCGACGGGGCATTGACCGTCAGGCTCTGTGCACTTGCCGCCAGGCAAGCAACCGTCAACTGCAAAATGAGTAAAAAATATCTCCTTGTCTTCATTTTCATCCTTCGTATAAGTTACCAGTTTTTCTGAATGTTGCGGCGCTGGGGCTGCTGCATGGCTTTCTTCAGCCGCTGCTGCGTGGCCTTCTCATTCTGGATGGCAGCGTTGAGCAGCTGTTCGGCATTCTCCTTGCTCATCTGCTCGTTCTGCTCCTGCTTCTTGTCCTGTTTCTGGTCTTTATCCTTGTTCTGCTGTTTGTCCTGCTGTTCTTTCTTGTCCTGCTTCTGGTCTTTGTCCTTGTTCTGCTGCTTGTCCTGGTTCTGCTGGTTCTGCTTGTTCTGTCGCTTGCAGAGGGCCAGGTTGTAGCGTGTCTCGTCGTCGGTCGGATTGTCGCGGAGCGACTGCTGATAGGCCTTTATCGCATCGCCATACATCTTCAGGTTCTGGCAGATCACGCCGATGTTGTGATAGGAACGCGAGCGGCGCAGCTTGTTGGTCTCGGCCTGTGCAGCCTTCTGATACTGCACGATGGCAGCCGAATCCTTCTGCTGCATCATCAGCGCACACCCGAGGTTGTAGAGTGCCTGCGGATTCTGGGCGTTGGCGGCCAGCGCCTTGCGGTATTCCACCTCGGCCTGAGCCCACTGCTTGGCCCTGTAGAGGCGGTTGCCGCCGCGGATATGCTGGCGGTCGGCCTGAGCGGAGGCCGTCAGCGAGGCAAATGCCAATAATATATATAATAGGTGTAGTCTCATTTCTTCTTGAATAGTTTTACGTTCTTCAACAACGGATTCTTGCTTTCCAGCACGCAGACTTCGATGATGAGCAACAGCAGCACCAGGATGCCAAAGGCCTGGAACTGTTCGTCGTACTCGCTATAGATGACGCTGGAGAGCTCGCCCTTCTGCAGCTTGGTCAGCTCGTTGTTGAGCTGTTCCTGCGCCAGGTTCGTGTTGTCCACATGGATGTATGCACCGCCGCCGGCCTTGGCCACGTCGCGGCACATCTGCTCGTTAAGGGCCGACATCACCTCCGAGCCGGTATTGTCGGTCATATAGCCGCCCTGACCGTCGGGGATGGGTGAGCCCTTGGGACTTCCCACACCGAGCACGAACACGCGGACGCCCTTCTTCAGGGCCTCGGCAGCCGCCTCGGTGGCACCGCCCTCATGGTCCTCGCCGTCGGTAATGACGATGATGGCGCGCCCTATCTTCTCCTGCTGTGTGAAGCTGTTGAGCGAAATCCTGATGGCCTCGGCAATGTTGGTGCCCTGTGTGGCAATCAGCGCGGGGTCGATGTTCTGGAGGAACATCTTAGCCGATACGTAGTCGCTCGTGATGGGCAGCTGTATGAAGGCATCGCCGGCGAACACCACCAGGCCCACCTTGTCGTTGGTAAAGTTGTCTACCATGCGCTCTACGAGCATCTTGCTCTTGTCGAGACGCGAGGGAACAACATCCTCTGCCTTCATCGAGTTACTGATGTCGAGCGCTATCATGGCCTCGATGCCATTTCGCTTCTCGCGCGATATCTTGGTTCCCATCTGCGGACGGGCAAGCATCACGATGAGCAGGGCCAGCGCCGCCATCAGCAGCCAGAACTTGACTTCGGGACGGAAGCGCGACACGTCGGGCATCAGCTGCTTCAGCAAATCGGGGTCGCCGAACTTCTTCAGCTTTTTGCGGCGCCTGCCGATGGCATAGAACCGCAGGAGTGCCAAAACGGGTATCAGCACCAGCAGGTAGAGATATAATGGATTCTCGAAACGGAACATCTGTTTATTTCGGTTTTATTTCATTCTACAATTCATGTCTTCACTCGCAGCAGGGCCGTTATGGAATGCGGCGGAACCACGTGACGCGCAGGAGGATTTCAATCAGCAACGTGATGAAAGCCATCAGGGCAAAAGGCTGATAGGCCTCGTAGTGCCTCGAGAACTTCTTCACGTTCATCTTCGTCTTCTCCAGTTTGTCGATATCTTTATAAATCTGCTTCAGCTCGGCCGTGCTCGTGGCGCGGTAGAAATGACCGTCGGCCATCGAGGCAATCTGCGTTAGGGTCTCGGTATCCACGTCGGCCTTCACGTTTATATACTGCACGCTGCCTCCCACCATCATCGGGTAAGGAGCCACACCCTTGGTTCCCACGGCAATGGTATAAACCCTGATACCCAGGCTCTTGGCTATCTGGGCAGCGGTGAGCGGCGAGATGTCGCCCATGTTGTTCGAACCGTCGGTAAGCAGAATCACCACCTTGCTCTTGGTCTTCGACTCCTTCAGTCGGCTCACGGCGTTGGCAAGTCCCATTCCCACGGCCGTTCCGTCTTCAATCAGTCCACGTGCGGCAATGTCGGTACGCACGTTCTGCAACAGGTTGAGCAGCGAGGTATGGTCGGTGGTCATAGGGCATTGGGTGAAGGCCTCACCGGCAAAGATGGTCAGTCCGATATTGTCGTCGGGCCTGCCGCTGATGAATTCCGTGGCCACACTCTTGGCGGCCTCTATGCGGTTGGGCTTCAGGTCCTGTGCCAGCATACTGGTGGAGACGTCCATGGCCAGCATGATATCGATACCTTCTGTGGTGCGCTGCCCCCAGCTGCTGTGCGTCTGCGGGCGGGCCAGGGCCAGCACCACCAGCACGAAGGTGAGCATGCGCAGGAAATCGGGCAGCCAGACAAGCTGCTGGCGCAGGCTCTTCGGCGCATAGCGATAGGCGTTGGTATCGCTCATCTGCATCGTGGGCTCGCTCTTCTTGCGGTAAAGCAGATACCATATCAGATAAGGTATCAGCAGCAGAAGCAGTAGCAGGTATTCTTTATTTAAAAATTCCATGTTCTCAATTTATCAGGTCAATGTTCAAAACAGCAGGGAAAGCTGCCAGACTATCCAGGCGAACAGCAACACACAGGCTGCGGCCAGAATGCCGATGGCCCACTTCAGCACCACGCGCGAACGCTGCGAGCGCACTTCCTGCTCGGTCAGCTTGGGCTCCACGCGCTCGGTCTCGGGCTGGTTCTCCTGCTTGGTTTCGTTGATGAACTGTATAGCGTTCACCAGGTTCATGTCGTTCTCGTTGATGAGCGTCGAATATTTGGCGAACTTCACCAGGTCGGCCGTGGTGAAGAGCTCCCTCAGCTCGGCTATCATGGTCTTGTCTTCGGCCTGCTGCAGGCGCTCAATAATCTCCGACGAGGTCATCTCCATAGCGTTAAATCCGAACCGCTCCTCGATGTATTTGCGCAGGGTATCGGTCAGACGGGTATAATATGCCTTCTGGTCTTCCGACGTTGGCATGCGGTCGGCCTTCAGCTGCTCTATCTCGCGCATGGCCCGCTGATGGGGCAGCACACGCTTGATGATGCGCACGCGGGCGATGATGGGCTTGTTGTTCTTCAGGCGTGAACGCAGGTAGAACACCACGCAGACCAGAAGTACGAACAAAACACTCAGCCAGAACAACGGTCGCCACTCGCTCCACGAGAAGGGATTGTCCTGAACGTTCTTCGGGGGGAAGAACTGTTCGGGATGAAGGGTGTCCACAGGAACGGTAAGCACCTTCAAGGCGAGGCTCTTGCTCTCGTAGCTCTTGCCGCCGGCCTTCACTTTCATGGCCGGGAGATAATAGAGATTCTCGTCGAACGAGGTCACAGTATAGACGCGGCTGACGCGTATCATGCCGTTGTCAAGGTCGGTGGTGTCGGCCGTGGTGGCCTCCAGCACTTCCACTCCGGGCGTGATATACTCAGAGGGCTTGAACTGCGGGAACTCCAGCGGCTGCCCCTTCTTGAGCGATACGCTCAGCGTGACGTGTGCCTGCTCGCCGATAAGTATGCTGATGGAATCGATACTGGATTCCACATTCACTTGAGCGGCAAGCACCAACGAGTTGAATAACAATGCGATATATAATGCAATCCTTTTCAATGCTTTAACTAATGGTATGTGTTAGATTCTTCCTTTGTTGCGCATCTTGAATAGCATCAGCAGCTGCTTCACGTAGTCTTCGTTGGTGGCCACGCTCACGTGGTCAACGTTGCTCTTGTTGAAGCAATCCTGCAGCTGGTGCTGACGGTTCATCCAATAAGCGGTATGGGCACGGCGCAGTTTCTTGCTGCTGGTGTCGATAAACATTTCGTGGCCCGTCTCGGCATCGCGCACCTTCATCAGTCCCACGTCGGGCAGGGTCTTGGCACGCTGGTCGTAGACCTGAATGGCCACCACGTCGTGCTTGCGGTTGCAGATGGTCAGCGCCTGCGAGAAGTCACGATGCGAATAGAAATCGCTCAGCATGAAGGCCGTGCAATGGCGCTTGGCCACGCTGCTGAGGAACTCTACGGCCATCGTCACGTCGGTCTTGCGACTCTCGGGATGGAAGTCGAGCATCTCGCGGATGATGTAGAGGATGTGCTTGCGGCCCTTCTTGGGCGGGATGTATTTCTCAATCTTGTCCGAGAAGAACACCACGCCTATCTTGTCGTTGTTCTGAATGGCGCTGAAGGCAAGGGTTGCCGCTATCTCGGTGACCATGTCTTTCTTCATCTGTTGCTGCGTGCCGAACTCCAGCGAACCCGAAACGTCGATCAGCAGCATCACGGTCAGCTCGCGCTCCTCTTCGAAAACCTTGACATAAGGGCGGTGGAACCTGGCCGTTACATTCCAGTCGATATCGCGGACATCGTCGCCAAACTGGTACTCGCGCACCTCGCTGAAGGCCATTCCACGACCCTTGAAGGCCGAGTGGTACTGGCCGGCGAAGATATTGGCACTCAGTCTGCGTGTCTTGATTTCTATCTTCCTTACCTTCTTAAGTATTTCCGATGTTTCCATCATGCACTATAAACTATGCACTATGAACTATGAACTATGAACTATGAACTATGAACTATGAACTATCAAGGCACTTCCACCTTGTTGATAATCTTCGAAACGATTTCCTCGCTCGTCACGTTGGTTGCCTCTGCCTCGTACGACAATCCGATGCGATGGCGCAGCACGTCGTGGGCAACGGCACGCACATCCTCGGGCACCACATAGCCGCGGCGCTTGATGAACGCGTATGCACGGGCTGCCTTGGCCAGGTTGATGGAGGCACGCGGCGAACCGCCGAAGGTGATGAGGTTCTTCAGCTCGGAAAGTCCGTAGCGGTCGGGATAGCGCGTAGCGAAAACGATGTCGGCGATATATTGCTCAATCTTCTCGTCGAGATATACCTGGCGCACCACTTCGCGGGCGTTGATAATCTCCTGAGCCGAGCAGACGGGACGAACGGTGGGCAGAGCACCCATGATGTTCTCGCGGATAATCTGCTTTTCCTCTTCGAGCGTGGGATAGTCGATGACCACTTTCAGCATGAAACGGTCCACCTGTGCTTCGGGCAGCGGATAGGTTCCCTCCTGCTCGATGGGGTTCTGGGTGGCCATCACGAGGAACGGACTGGGCAGCGCAAATGTGTCGCTGCCAATCGTCACCTGATGTTCCTGCATGGCTTCGAGCAGAGCGCTCTGCACCTTGGCCGGGGCACGGTTGATTTCATCGGCCAGCACAAAGTTGGCAAACACCGGGCCGTTCTTCACCTGGAAGTTTTCGTCCTTCTGCGAATAGATCATCGTACCGATAACGTCGGCAGGCAACAGGTCGGGTGTGAACTGAATTCTGCTGAAATCGGAATCGATAAGCTGCGCCAACGTCTTGATGGCCAGCGTCTTTGCCAGTCCGGGAACACCTTCCAGGAGGATGTGACCGTCGCTGAGTAGCGAGATGAGGAGTGAGTCAACGAGATGCTTTTGTCCGACAATCACCTGGTCCATTCCATGAACGAGGTTAGTGACGAACCCACTTTGCTGTTCGATGCGAACATTTAATTCGCGAATGTCTATAGCTTCTGCCATAATTATTCTGTTTTTTAATTTGTACTCTTATCCGGTTAAATCTATTTTTAAAGGCAATGCAAAAGTACAATTTTGGCAGGTGATTGGCGAATTATAGTGACTAAAAAGTATTAAAAAAGTTTCTAAAAACTTACATTTAAGAAACTTTATAGGAATAATCAACCGATTTAAAGTCTGATTAAACTTCAAGTAAAGTCTGTTTGCCTATCAATTAAAGTCTATTTGATGGGCAATTAAAGTCTATTTGACGGATAAATAAAGTCTAATTGATGGGCAGATAAAGTCTATTTGATGGGCAGATAAAAGGTGCGTGCGGCGTATGAAAAAAGAAGATGTGCCAGTTTTGCGGCTGGCACATCTTCAGGTTTATAGTTTTGCTTAACGCTTCTTCTTCACTTCAAGCTTCGGAATCTTTAGCGTTGAGCCTTCTTTTGCCACGGTAACGCCATTGTGAACCATCACGTAGACTTCCATTCCGGGACCCAGATAGGCCTTCGAAACCTTCTCCAGCGTCTGGCCTTTGCGCACCACAACCGTCTGTTGCGTGCCCACAATGTTATAGGCACCTGTGCGGACGATGTTGCGGGCGTTGTTCAGCGCCTTCGGATTATTGTCTTCGCTGGCGGCTTCCTCAGCCTGCTGCTTGGCAACCTCAGCTTCGTAGGCAGCCTTCTTGGCGGCTTCGGCCTCTTCGGCGGCCTTTGCCACGGCTATCGAGTCGGCCTTGGCTTTGGCTTCCTTTTCTGCTTCGAGCGCAGCCTTTATTTCGGCGGAATCCACTTTCTCAACGGTATCGGGAACCACGGCTGCCGGTTTTTCGGTCTCAGCAGGTGTCTCCTTCGACTTGCTGCCCATCTGATAACCAGCAAAATACATGAGTGCACCGAACAGGAGCGAGCCGAACAGCCACCACAACCATGCTTTCGAGCTCTTCGGCTCAGCAGGTTCTTCGGTTTCTTCGGGCTCGCTGGCAGGCATTTCGGCAGGTTCCGGCTCGGGCAGTTTCTCTGCTTCCGGCTGGGTTTCCTTCTCCATCACAGCGGCAATCGCGGGAGTCTCCTCCCCTACTTTTTCAGTCTGCTGTTCTTCGGCAGGTTCCGTTTCTTCTGCAATGGGTTGCGGCTCGGGTTCCTTCTGCTCAGGCTCAGCATCTGCCTTGGGCTGCTCAGGTTCTTCAACGAGTGCCGACCGCACTTCCTCTGCCGCAACAGGAGCAACTTCCTTCACGACGACGGGAATCTCTTCCTGCGCCGGTGTCTCTTCCGCGGGAGCAGTCACTGTCTCGGTCTCTGCAACGGGTGCAACGGGTTCCTCAGCCGGCAGTTCTTCCTCCAGTTCTTCCTCGGCCTGTTCTTCTGGAACCGCATCGTCCATCAACTGCTCCAACTCGGGCTGCGGTTCTGTTTCAGCAGGTTCCTGAACAGCCTCTTCAACAATAGTTTCTGCGGCTGCAGGCTCTACGTTTTCCTCGTCGGCCACGACCACCTCCTCGGGCATGTCGTCGAAAGTCACACCGTCGTTAAGTGCCACGGTATCAAACTGTGCAAACGGTTTGTTCACCAATTCCTTCATCACCGCATCGGCCGTGAAGGTAATCTTCGGGCGACCCTCGATGACGATACGTTCGCCTGTGTTCACATTCACACTTTCACGGTCCTTCACCTCAATCACCTTGAAGGTGCCAAGGCCTTTCACCTTGGCCTGCTTCTCGTAGTGAAGGGCATCGTTCAGCACGTCAACGACGGTGGTGAGGAAACGCTCGGCCTCCTTTTTCGATATCTTGTGCTTATTGCTCAAGTATAGCGCCAAATCCTGTATCCTAGCCATTGCGTTCTCCTTTCTTTAGTTTTTCCTTGATGGAGGCTACGGGCTTGAAGCTGAGCACGAGCTTTGGCGGAACCAGCATACGCTGGCCCGTGCCCGGATTGACCACCACGCGCTCCAGACGTTTCTTTACCTCGAAAGTCCCGAAATTGTGCATCACGACATTGTCGCCTTCCTGGAACTTTTCGTTCATGGCATCGGTCATGGTATACACCATCTTCTGCACATCGTCCTGCGTATATCCGGTACGCTGTGCCAGTTCCTGTATGAATTGTTTATTGTTCATCTTTCTGATTTACAATTACTTATTTCTCTTTTCAACAACTTCGCCATAGAGGTCGAACTCCTCGGAGTCTGTGATTCTCACATCGTAGAAGCGGCCTCTCTGCAACCGACGCCCGTAGGCGGGAATCAGCACTTCGGGGTCAACTTCGGGCGAACTGAACTCCGTGCGGCCAATATACCAGTCGCCTTCCCTCCGGTCGATGATGACTTTCAACACCCGACCCACCTTCTCGGCCTCAAGTTCTGCCGATATTTCCTGCTGAAGACTCATCAGGCGGTCTAGTCGGTTTCGCTTCACTTCTTCGGGCACATCGTCGGTATAGTGCTTTGCGCTGTAGGTGCCGTCTTCTTCGGAATAGGCGAAGGCACCCATCCTTTCGAATCTTGCCCAGCGGCTGAACTCCATCAGTTCTTCAAAGTCTTCTTCGGTTTCGCCGGGGAAGCCCACCATCAGCGTTGTGCGGATACGAATGCCCGGCACTTCGGCTCGCAGGCGGCGGATAAGGTCGTACGTTTCTTCCTTGGTCACATTGCGCTTCATCCGGCTCAGCATGCGGTCGGTAATGTGCTGCAAGGCGATGTCGAGATAGTTGCAGACATTGTCGTTCTCGCGCATCACGCGAAGCAAGTCCCACGGGAAATGGGTGGGATAGGCATAGTGGAGCCTGATCCATTCCACACCATTTATCTGAGCCATGCGCTCAACCAGCTCTGCGATATGCTGACGGCCGTCGATATCCACGCCATAGTAGGTCAGTTCCTGGGCAATCACCTGAAACTCCTTCACGCCGCGGGCTACCAGTTGTCTGACTTCGTCGAGTATCTCGTCCATCGGCCGGCTGTGGTGACTTCCCGTAATGATGGGGATGGCGCAATAGGCACAATGGCGGTCGCATCCTTCTGCAATCTTCAGATAGGCGTAATGCTTCGGAGTGGTCAGCAGGCGCTCTTGCAGTCCGTCCTTCTCTGGGATGTTCCGCTCTCGCAGCAGGTCGTCGAGCAACTGCTTGTAGTTGAACTTTCCGTAATACCCGTCTACGCCGGGAATCTCAGCCTCCAGGTCGGCCATATAGCGCTCCGACAGGCATCCCATCACGTACAGACGGTCCAGTTTTCCTTCTTCCTTTCGCTCAACGAACTCCAGAATCGTGTTGATGCTCTCCTCCTTGGCATCGGCAATGAACCCGCAGGTGTTGATGACGGCAATTTCTCCCTGAGGGCGCTCGGCATCGTGGGTGCACTTGAAGCCGTGGGCCTCGAAGAGCCCCATCAGCCGCTCTGTATCCACCAGGTTCTTCGAGCAGCCAAGAGTGATGAAGTCAACCGTATCTTTTTTCAAGACAATTGCAGGTCATTTAAACAGAGAATCCACGAACTCGCGCTTGTTGAACAGCTGAAGGTCTTCCATGCCTTCTCCGAGTCC
Organism: Prevotella sp.; assembly: GCA_017508965.1. Classification (GTDB taxonomy): domain Bacteria; phylum Bacteroidota; class Bacteroidia; order Bacteroidales; family Bacteroidaceae; genus Prevotella. Next base: position 9,984 of record JAFWQT010000182.1, read on the forward strand.
GATATATTTCACGGGCACGCCGAGCTGGTCGGAAATTCCTATCACCACTCCACCCTTGGCAGTTCCGTCGAGCTTAGTGATGGCCAGCGAAGTAATCTGGGTGACGGCAGAGAACTGCTTGGCCTGCTCGAAGGCATTCTGTCCGGTAGAACCGTCGAGCACCAGCATCACTTCGTCGGGTGCGTCGGGAAGCACTTTCTTCATCACTTCCTTCACCTTCTTCAGTTCGTTCATCAGTCCCACCTTGTTGTGGAGTCGTCCGGCGGTATCAATAAGCACCACATCGGCACCATTGGCCTTGGCCGACTGAAGGGTATCGAAGGCAACCGAAGCGGGGTCGGAACCCATCTGCTGCTTGATAACGGGCACTCCCACACGCTCGCCCCAGATGCAAATCTGCTCCACGGCGGCAGCACGGAAGGTGTCGGCGGCTCCCAGATAGACTTTCTTTCCGGCCTGCTTGAACTGCCAGGCCAGCTTTCCTATCGTGGTGGTCTTTCCCACGCCATTCACGCCCACCACCAAAATAACGTAGGGCTTATGGTCAGAGGGAAGGTCCCAGTCATTCAGGTCTTCGTTGCCGTTCTCGGCCAGCAGCGCGGCAATCTCGTCGCGCAGTATGCCGTTCAGTTCCGACGTGCTCACATACTTGTCGCGCTGCACGCGTTCCTCGATGCGACGGATAACCTTCAGCGTGGTATCCACACCGACATCACTAGTGATGAGTACTTCCTCCAGGTCGTCGAGAACATCATCATCCACTTTCGACTTACCGGCAACGGCACGCGCCAGTTTGTCGAAGACACTCTGCTTGGTCTTTTCCAGTCCTTTATCGAGTGTTTCTTTCTTGTTCTTGTTGAAAAATCCGAAAAGTCCCATAAACGATTTATTTTCGCGGCAAAGTTAATAAAAAAAAATCACACGGAGTGATAATTTAGTCAAAAAAGACTTTTGCGGAGTCGCTTTTGTACCCCTGAAAGCCTAAAACGCAGAAAAAGCGGTACAGTCAAAACCATACCGCCTTAGTATTCTGAATGATAAAATTCAATTAGTTCTTGAAGAAATCCTTGACCTCTTCGTTGGGAACCATCTGCTCATCGAAGATGTAAGCACCAGTCTTGGGGCTCTTCACCATCTTGATAACCTTTGTATAAGCGCGACCATCCTTTGAACCTTCATGGAGGGTAGCAACGGTTTTCTTTGCCATATCCTAAATGCAATTATTTAATTTCCTTGTGAAGAGTCATCTTCTTCAGGATGGGGTTATACTTCATGAGTTCCAGTCTCTCAGGAGTGTTCTTGCGGTTCTTAGTCGTAATGTAACGGCTAGTTCCGGGCAGACCACTCTGCTTGATTTCGGTGCACTCCAGAATCACCTGGATGCGATTACCTTTAGCTTTCTTTGCCATGGTTGTTATTCTCCTATCACTTTAATGTCTTTCCAATCCACATAGCCATTCTTCACAGCCTGCTTCAGGGCTGCATCAAGGCCTACTTTATTAATGAGACGCAAACCTGCGGCGCTAATCTTAAGGCTGATCCAGCACTGCTCCTCCACATAGTAGAATTTCTTGCTGAACAGGTTAACGTCGAAACTGCGCTTTGTGCGATGTTTCGAGTGAGAAACATTGTTACCTATCTGGGCTTTCTTTCCCGTAATCTGACAAATTTTAGACATTTCTATCTACTTTTTTTGAGTCCTTAATTGATACTTATTCCAAACAGGGTGCAAAATTACAAACTTTTCTTGAATTAACAAAATAAATGATTAAAGAAAGTTGCAAATTAATGTTTTTTTTGAGAAACAGGGCACCTTATTCGTCAAAAGTGTACTCTTTTAGGTAGTTAAGGAACAATTGGAGCGCATTAAAGGCTGCCGAAGAGATGTTCATGTCGCGGCCTTCGTCTTCGGTCAGCTTCATCGTCACCACGTTGTCGCGTGTTCCGCAGGCCAGCCAGATGGTACCCACGGGAATCTCGGGTGTTCCGCCGCCGGGACCGGCAATTCCTGTGGCTGAAATGGCAAAGTCGGTGTTCAGCGTCTTGCATGCTCCCTTCACCATCGCAATGGCCACTTCCTCGCAGACGGCCGTCTTTTCCTCGATGAGCTTCGGGTCAACACCCAGCAGCCGCTCCTTGATTTCGTCCACATAGCTCACGATGGAGCCTTTGAAGTAGTTGCTCGAACCGGGTGATGCCACGATGGATTCGGCGATGCGACCGCCTGTGCAGCTCTCGGCTGTGCCCAGCGTCATGCCCTTCTCATAGAGCAGCACGTTTATCTCCTTACTGATAATCTTGTTTTCGAATTCCATTATTGTCTGTTATTATAGATTCATGAATGTTCTTACTGGAAAGTGACTTTCGAGAAAGCAGGCTTGTCGATGGTACAGAAATCGTGGTCAAGATACTTGTAGTAGCCCACGATGCCTATCATGGCGGCGTTGTCGGTAGTATAGCTGAACTTGGGGATGTAGATGGTCCAACCGTATTTTTTAGCATGCTCTCGGAAGGCGTTGCGCAGTCCGTTGTTGGCGCTTACGCCTCCAGCCACGGCCACATGCTTGATGCCAGTCTGCTTGACGGCCACCCTGAGTTTCTTCATCAGAATGTCCACAATGGTAAACTCCAGCGATGCCGCCAGGTCTTCCTTGTGATGCTCCACGAAGTCGGGGTCTTCTTTCACCCAGTCGCGCAGGTTATACAGGAACGAGGTCTTCAGTCCGCTGAAGCTGTAGTCCATTCCAGGTATCTGCGGTTCAGAGAATTTATAGGCATGGGGATTGCCCTGACGGGCCAGCCGGTCGATAATCGGACCTCCGGGATAGCCCAGTCCCATCACCTTCGAGCATTTGTCGATGGCCTCGCCGGCAGCGTCGTCGATGGTCTGGCCCAGCACCATCATGTCGTTGTAGGCATTCACCTTCACAATCTGCGAGTTGCCGCCGCTGACCAGCAGACAGAGGAAAGGCTTCGGCGGCTGTTCGTGGTCGTCTTCCGACTCTTTGATGAAATGGGCCATCACATGACCTTGCAGATGGTTCACATCGATAAGGGGGATGCCCAGCGAACGGGCAAAACCCTTGGCAAAGCTGACGCCCACCAGCAGCGAGCCCATCAGTCCCGGTCCTCGTGTGAAGGCAACGGCCGAGAGCTGTTCCTTGGAGATGCCTGCCTGCTTGATGGCCTGGTCTACCACTGGCACCACATTCTGTTGATGCGCACGCGAAGCCAGTTCCGGAACGACGCCGCCATAGGCTTCGTGAACAGCCTGCGAGGCCGTCACGTTGCTCAGAAGGATACCGTTCTTCAGCACGGCAGCCGACGTGTCGTCGCAACTGCTCTCAATGCCCAGTATGTATATATCTTTCTCCATTGTCAGTAAGTAAGAATCTCAAGTCCGTCCTCACGCATCACGAACGTGTGCTCCCATTGCGCACTGGGTTTCTCGTCCCACGAGATGACTTCCCATCCATAGGGATCGTCCTCATCGACAAACACTTTCCACGAACCCATGTTAATCATCGGCTCGATGGTGAACACCATGCCGGGAACGAGCAGCATGCCTGTGCCCTTGCGTCCATAGTGAACAATATCAGGCTCTTCATGGAACTTCAGTCCCACCCCGTGTCCGCACAGGTCGCGCACCACGCCATAGTGATACTTGTCGGCATGTTTCTGAATGGCATTCCCGATGTCGCCCACGAAGCAATAGGGCTTGGCGGCCTCCATTCCCACTTCCAGGCATTCTTTGGCCACACGCACCAGCTGTTCCTTCTCGGGAGTGGTCTTCCCGATAATGAACATACGCGAGGCGTCGGCATAGTAGCCGTCGAGAATGGTCGTAAAGTCCACGTTGATGATGTCGCCCTCTTCCAGCACATCCTCTTCCTTAGGAATGCCGTGGCACACCACCTCGTTGATGCTCGTGCACACACTCTTGGGAAATCCCTCATAGTTCAGACATGCCGGGATAGCACCATGGGCCTTGCAATAGGCCATGCAGATGTCGTCTATCTCCTGGGTGTTCATACCGGCATGAATCTGCCTTGCCACCTCGTCGAGCACACCAGTATTCACCACACCGGCCCTGCGGACGCCTTCAATCTGCTCTTCGGAAAGGATAAGGTCGCGCGAGGGCACCTCCTTTCCCTTATTTTCCCAATACATCACCCGCTTGTCCAACTCCGTGATGGGCTGGCCCGGCAGGCAATGCCATCTTCTCTTTTTATTCACTTCTTACATTATATAATATATATGCAGGTCTGCAAAGCGCCATTCCGGAATTTGCATACCTGCCTGCTAATTTGGTGCAAAATTACGACTAATTATTGAAAAACGTGCAATTTATTTCAAATAATCGTATATTTCGTGCGTCCAGTCGGCTCCGTTGTCGGGACGGAAGGTGCGGATGCCCATCTGACTGGCAGCAGCCACATTGCGCGGTCCGTCGTCGAGGAACAGGCATTCCGAGGGACTCACCTGTTCGGCCATAAGCACCTTGCTGAAGAACAACGGGTTGGGCTTCATCACCTTCAGTTGGAAACTCAGGTAGGTGGCATCGAAATAGTCGTGTATAGAATGTCCTTCACCGTCGAAATCACCGCTCTCTGCCCACGACATCATATAGGGATTGGTGTTCGAGAGCAGAATCAGCCTGTAGCCTTCCTTCCTCAGCTGCTTCAGCACTTCCAGGTTTCTCCGGGGCACATCGGCACGATAGCCCAGCCATGCATGCTTGCACTCCTCGAAAGAAAGCTCGCGGCCACACAGGCGCGACAGTTCCTTTCGGAAGTCCTCAGCCGTAATCTGCCCTTCCTCCAGTTCTCCGAAGATTCCCGTCTGCGTGTATGGGTCGAGCCATTTCTCGGCATCGGGAAGTCCCAACTGCGTGAAACGGCGCAGGGCCTCATCGTGGCTGATGGTGACAACCACGCCGCCAAAATCGAAAATGATGTTCTTTATCATTCGTTGAAAAGATTTAGTTTATTCTTGCGTGCCTCTTCAAGCGTCAGCAGCTGTTCTTTTTCCTGCGTGTATTCCTCGCGTAGCTGCCTGTATTTCTCGCTGAGTTCTTGTTTTATGTCCGTCTCACCGTCACCGTTCAGCAGTCGGGCAGCCATGAGGGCATTCTGCGAGGCATCTTTCATCCACACCACCGGACCTTCATACACGGGAGCTATCTTCAGAGCCACATGCAACTGACTGGTAGTGGCGCCGCCTATCATGATGGGAATATTCAGGTGGGCCTTCTTCAGTTCATTGGCCACGTTTACCATTTCCTCGAGCGACGGCGTAATCAGTCCGCTCAGTCCTATCAGGTCGACCTGTTCTTCGCGGGCCTTCTTCACAATCTGCTCGGCGGGAACCATCACGCCCATGTCGATGACTTCATAGTTGTTGCAGGCCATCACCACCGCCACAATGTTCTTGCCGATGTCGTGAACGTCGCCTTTTACGGTGGCTAAAAGTATTTTACCTGCCTTCGCATGACCTTGCGTCTTGTCGGCTTCTATGTGGGGCTGCAGAATGGAGACGGCCTGTTTCATGGTGCGCGCCGTCTTCACCACTTGCGGAAGGAACATCTTTCCCTCGCCGAACAGCTTACCCACCACGTTCATTCCAGCCATCAGCGGACCTTCGATAATATCCACGGGCCGCGGATATTTCTGCAACGCCTCGGCAAGATCTTCTTCCAGATGGTCGCCGATGCCCTTCACCAAAGCCTGCTGAAGCCGTTCCTCGAGCGGAAGCGACAGTCGCGAAACATCTTCTTTCGGGGCAGCTGCAACGGCGTTACCTGCTTCAGCAGCTGCCTTCTTGGCGTCGGCCTCTGCCTTCAGGGCGGTAGCCAGTTCCACGAGCGACTCGGCAGCACCCTGCCTACGGTTCAGCACAACGTCCTCGATGGCCTCCAGCTGGTCCTGTGGAATATCGGCATAGGTCACCTTAGTGGCGGGATTCACAATGCCGAAGTCCATGCCCTGTTGGATGGCATGGTAAAGGAACACGGCATGCATGGCCTCGCGGATATAGTTGTTGCCGCGGAACGAGAAACTCAGGTTGCTCACGCCACCGCTGACGTGGGCTCCGGGCAGATTTCTCCGAATCCATCCGGCAGCGCGGATAAAGTCAACGGCATAGTTGTCGTGCTCCTCCATGCCCGTGGCGATGGCCAGCACATTGGGGTCGAAAATGATGTCCAACGGGTTCATTCCCACCCTCTCGGTCAGTATCTTGTAGGCGCGCTCGGCAATCTCTATGCGACGCTCGTAGCTGGTGGCCTGTCCCTGTTCGTCGAAACACATCACCACCACGGCAGCACCGAAACGCTTCACGCACTCGGCATGACTTACGAACACCTCCTCGCCCTCCTTCAGCGAGATGCTGTTCACGATGCACTTGCCCTGCACGCACTTCAGCGCAGCCTCGATGACTTCCCATTTCGATGAGTCAATCATCACGGGTACACGGGCAATCTCAGGCTCGGCGGCTATCAGGTTCAGGAAGTTCACCATCTCTGCCTTGGCATCCAGCAGTCCGTCGTCCATATTGACGTCGATGACGAGTGCCCCGTCTTCCACCTGCCTGCGGGCAATGGCCAGGGCTTCGTCGTATTGTTTCTCCTTCACCAGACGCAGGAACTTGCGCGAGCCGGCCACATTGCAGCGCTCGCCCACGTTCACGAACTTCACCTCTGGCGTCAGCATCAGCGGCTCCAGTCCGCTCAGCTGCATCACCTCTGACCGTGGCTGTGGCCTGCGGGGAGTCTGTCCCTTGGCCATTTCCACGTAGCGACTGATGAATTCGGGCGTGGTGCCGCAGCATCCGCCCAGAATGTTCACCAGTCCTTCAATGATGAATTCCTGCACCTGCGGACACATCGAGTCAGCCGTCTCGTCGTATTGCCCCAGTTGGTTGGGCAGTCCGGCGTTGGGATATGCACTAATATAATAAGGTGAATGCTGTGCCATTTCCTTCAGGAAGGGCTTCATCTGAGCCGCTCCGAACGAACAGTTCAGTCCCACGCTGAACACATCGAAGCTGGAAATGCTTGCCAGGAAAGCCTGCAGCGTCTGTCCGCTCAGCGTCCTTCCGGCCAGATCGCTCACGGTGACGCTCAGCATCAGGGGCAGCTCCCTGCCCTTCTCTTCCATCACGCTGTGGGCGGCATCGATGGCAGCCTTGGCGTTCAGCGTGTCGAAGATGGTCTCCACCAGCAGCGCGTCGACTCCGCCCTCGACCAGCGCCCCGATCTCTTCCCTGTAGGCCTCGCGCAATTCATCGTAGGTCAGGTTGCGGGCTGCGGGGTTAGCCACGTCGCTGCTCATCGAACAGGTCTTGTTCGTGGGACCCACCGAGCCGCACACAAACCTTGGCCACTCGGGGGTGGAGAACTCGTCGGCCATCCGGCGGGCCATCCTTGCGCCCTCGTAGGCCATCTCCCGACAATAGTCCTGCAGGTGATAGTCGGCCTGACTGATGCGCTGGCTGCTGAAGGTATTGGTCGTGATAAGGTCGGCACCAGCCTCCAGATAGCGGCGGTGGATGTCCATAATGACAGTCGGGCGCGTCAGGTTGAGCATGTCGTTATTACCCGACATCATGCCTGGCACGTCGCGAAATCGGTCGCCCCGGAAGTCCCTCTCCGTCAGTCCATAGGTCTGAATCTCGGTTCCCATGGCGCCGTCGAGTATCAGTATTCGCTCACGGGCTATGTCGTGCAGTCTCGTCTGCTTCATCTTAGTATCTCTTGAATGCGCGGTCCATCTCGCGGCGGTCTTCTTTCTCCTTCATGGTCTGCCGCTTGTCGAACATCTTCTTACCTCGGGCCAGCGCAATGTCAACCTTGGCCCTGCCCTTCTGGTCGATAAACACCAGCGTAGGCACAATCGTGAAACCGGGCTGCTTGGTGTCTTCCGCCAGATGTCTTATTTCCCGGCGGTTCAGCAGCAGCTTGCGGTCGCGCTTCATCACATGGTTGTTGTACGAGCCGAAGCTGTAGGGCGCAATGCTCATGCCCTTCACCCAAATCTCGCCGTTGTGAATGAAGCAGTAGGCATCCACGAGCGATGCCTTTCCCAGGCGGATGCTTTTTATCTCGGTTCCCGTCAGCACGATGCCTGCCGTGTAAGTATCCACGAAGAAATACTCAAACGAGGCCTTCTTGTTCCTTATCTGAACGGGACTCTTCTTCCTCAGTTCTAATTCCTCTTTGTTCATTTCTCAATCGTTGCAAATTTCTCGATGTGGTCGTCCAGATAAACGGCCACCATCTGCGTCCACTGTTCCTCGTTCTCCACGAAGTCATCGTCCATCTCGTCGAACTCGCTGTACTGTTCGAAGAGAGCCATGAACTCCTCGTCGGTGCAGTCGCGCTCAATCTCGGCGCCATAGCGGTTGTAGAGCGTATGGGCATCGTACACCAGCTTTGAGAGGTCTTTCAGTCCCCATTGCTTGATGGCCTTTGCAAATGGATTCTTGAAGATGAACGGTCCGTAGCCATTATGGATGAGCTGCACGAAACCGCCGTCCATCACCTCGTCGCGCAGCGTCTGATATGCCAGCAGCGTAATCTGGTCGCTGTTCAGCTCGCCCATTGTCTCTGCCGTCAGTTGTCCGATACTGTCGTAGATGGCATTAGTGAAAAGGCCGACGAAGGCGTCCATTCCTTCCTCGGCTGCCTGCATAATAGCAGTCTCCTTTATTATGATTTCTTTCATTGCGCGGACAAAGGTACGAATAAGTGAGAACAAAACCAAAAAAAGCTTGCTTTATTTTGTTTTGTCGAGCGATAGTACCTTCAGCGATAGCCAAAGGACGAATAAGTGAGAACAAAACCAAAAAAAGCTTGCTTTATTTTGTTTTGTCGATTGATAGTACCTTCGGCTTCTGCCAAAGGTACTAATAAGCGGGAACAAAGCCCAAAAGCCTACTTCATCTTATAATAGAACAGTTCCGGTCCCTTTGCAGGGAAGAGATACATGTATTCCACAAATTCGGGCTTTTTCTTCGTCACCTCTTCAACAAACTTTGCAATCTGCTCGTCGGTGAGTTTGTTCAGATCAATACGGAATGTGCCGTCCTCGCCTTCGGTTGCCTTCAGTTTATCAGAGTAATTGATGCAAAAATTGCCTTCCTCTTCTCTAATCACGAAGTCCTCCTTTAGGTCGTTGTTCAGGAAGGCATCGATTTGGTAAATCAGCGGAGTGGCAAGGGCACCATCCACCAGCACACCCACACCAATCGTCTCGCCATCGATTTCGCTATACTGGTCGCTAATCACCACGCCCTTATACTTGCCGTCGTTCACTACCCTGCTCCCGAAATAGAACCCTTCGCTCTTTTCCTTAAACGTCTCGGCATTCACCGGCGCGGTCTCGATGTCAGCAACGCTGGCTTTCGGGATATAGGCACTTTCTATTTCGCACCATTTATTGTAGACGCACACCTTGTAGAAGTCGCCTTCTTCTCCCAGCACCGGATAAACTGCGCCTTCATAGGTCAGCATGTCGGTATTCAGTTCGAATCCTTCTTTGCCAGGCTGGTCAGACCATTGGTAAATCGTCTCGCAATAGTCGCTCTCGCAGTCCGACTCAGACCAGCACACCAAAGTAGGGCTGTTCTTGTCGGCCTCCTTGTAGAGTCCCTCCTCTTCAACGGTCACGACCACGAATTTCGTAAACGGCGGAGCACTCACCTTGAGCACGTTTCCCGTCTCTGCGGCCACCTCTGCTGCATCGGCAGCCTTTTCCGCACCTTTCTTATTGCTGCAGTTTACAGTCGTCACCATAAACATCAATCCCAGCAACACATACATTCCGTTCTTCATAGTTTTCATAATTCAATGTTTTTTATTTGGTTTAAGAATAATTCTTATCGTGCCAGCGAAAAGTTACTGACCCCACCCCTAACCCCTCCCCTACAGGGGCGGGGAGTTCGTTAGCCTCCCCTCGGGGAGGTTGGAGGGGGTCCATTTTTCACCTTGCCGCCCTCGTGCTAATCCTCTTCCCTTCTTTGCTCCAGGTATATATCCACGAACCTACCCTGCTGGTGAAGGTGTCGCCGGCCACGCCCAGCACCTCGCCTACCGACTGGGCACCGAAGGTGTGGAGCCGCCTGCCGCTCGCATCGTAGGTGATGTAGAAGCTCGAGCCCTGCTTGATGATATAGAACGTGGAACTATAGCCTTTCAGCTCACCCTGACTGGTGCTGAGCGTCCTAATCCGCTTGCCGTCCTGGTCGTAGATGTAGTACCACGACCGCGTCGTCTCAATGTGGCTGATGGTCTGTGCCTTCAGTCCCGTTGCCGCGAAGAGCATGAAGAGAAAGATGAGCAGATTTTTCATAAGCTATCAATATTTGTTAAATCTATGGGGCAAAGATAACTAAAATGCAGCATTTTCCGTATATTTGCACTAATGTTTTAACGGTATTTAGCGATATGACAGACCAGATTATTGCCTACAACAAAAAATTCGTGGCCGAAAAGGGCTACGAGAAGTACATCACCGACAAGTATCCCGACAAAAAACTGGCGGTGCTTTCGTGCATGGACACCCGTCTGACAGAGCTGCTCCCCGCCGCACTCGGACTGAAGAACGGCGACGCCAAGATTATCAAGAATGCCGGCGGACTGGTCATCTCAGCCTTCGACTCGGCCATGCGCAGCCTCATCGTGGCCGTCTATGAGCTGGGCGTCGAGGAAATCATGGTGGTGGCCCACTCCCATTGCGGAGCCTGCCACATGAGCTTCGACCATTTCCACCACGAGATGATTGCCCGAGGCGTGAAAGAAGAGACGCTCGGCACCATCCGCCAGTGCGGCATCGACCTCAACCACTGGCTCGAGGGATTCAAGGACACCCCCGAATCGGTCAGGAAGACCGTCGAGACCATCAAGACGCATCCTCTCATGCCCCGCGACATCAAGGTGCGCGGCTTCATCATCGACTCCGAGACCGGCGCGCTCGAAGAAATCCTCTAGCAACTATTACAGCTATTGAATCTATAGTAACTATAGAAACTATAAAAATGAAAAACCTCTTCATCCTCCTCATGCTTACCCCCATGCTGGCAATGGCCCAAGGCCTGAACGAGCAGGGAGCTTCGCTCGACGCCCTTGTACCCCAGGGATGGGCACACCAGGAAGCCACGGGCGACCTCAACAAGGACGGCCTGCCCGACCTGGTAATCATCGCCACGCCTAACCATAAAGACAAAATTCTGGTGCGCGACGACGGCTACGAGATTAACATGAACACCCCGCAGCTAGCCATCTATTTCGGAAAGCAGGGCGGCGGTTACAAACTGTTCAAGCAATATCCCGACCTGATACCCGCCAGAGACGAGTACTGCATCGTGGAAACAACGCTCGAGGTGACCGACCGCGGCGCCTTACGGCTTGGCGTCTCCATGTTCATGACCGCCGGCTCAGCCGACACTGGCGGCCCCACCTACACGTTCCGTTTCCAGAACGGCGACTTCTACCTGATTGGCAAAGACGAGATGGAGTTCTCGCGCTACTCGGGCAAGGCCACCGAAGTCAGCGAAAACTACCTCACCTGGAAGCGGCAGCAGAAGGACTTCAACATGTTCCGCGACAACGACAGCGAGGTGCGCGAGAAGTGGACCCGGCTGAAGCGCCGACCGCTGCAACGACTGGGCGACTTCAACTTATAAACAACATTTTTATCAAACAAATAAACACTTATGAAGAAACTGTCATTACTATTGGCCTTCATGGCCTTTGCATTAACTCCCTGCCTGGCACAGACGGGAACAGTCAACAACTTCAAAATCAAGCGGGGCACCAACGTCAGCCACTGGCTGTCGCAGTCGGAGGCACGTGGCGAGATGCGTCGCCTGCACATCCAGGAAGAAGACTTCGAGCGGCTCGAGCGGCTGGGCTTCGACTTCGTGCGCATCCCCATCGACGAGGTACAGTTCTGGGACGAAAAGGGTAACAAGCTGCCCGAGGCATGGACGCTGCTCACCAACGCCCTCAACTGGGCTGGCAAGCACCATCTGCGTGCCATCGTCGACCTCCACATCATCCGCTCCCACTACTTCAACGCCGTGAACGAAGGAGGCAGCGCGGCCAACACCCTCTTCACCTCCGAAAAGGCACAGCAAGACCTCATCAACCTCTGGTATCAGCTGTCCGACGCACTCAAGGGCTACAGCAACGACTGGGTGGCCTACGAGTTCATGAACGAGCCCGTGGCCGACGATCACGAGCAATGGAACCAGCTGGTGGCAAAGGTTCACAAGGCACTCCGCGCCCGCGAGCCGCAGCGCACCCTCGTAGTGGGTTCCAACCGCTGGCAGGGCTACGAGACCATGAAGTATCTGAAGGTGCCACAGGGCGACAAGAACATCGTGCTCTCCTTCCACTACTACAACCCCATGCTCCTCACCCACTACACGGCCTGGTGGACGCCCATCGGCAAGTATAAGGGCAAGATTCACTATCCGGGCATCATGGTGACGAAAGAGGACTTCGATGCTGCACCTGCCGACATCAAGGCCGAGCTGGAGCCCTACACCCGTCAGGTGTGGGACATCAACAAGATTCGTGAGGACTTCCGCGATGCCATTGCCGTTGCCAAGAAATACGGCCTGCAGCTCTTCTGCGGCGAATGGGGCATCTACGAGAACACCGACCGCGAGCTGGGCTACCAGTGGACCAAAGACATGCTCACCGTGTTCAACGAATTCAACATCGCATGGACCACCTGGTGCTACGATGCCGACTTCGGTTTCTGGGACCAGCAGCACGACTGCTACAAAGACAAGCCCCTCGTGGACCTGCTGACAGGGAAGTAACCCCCACCAACCTCCCCGAGGGGAGGCTAACGAACTCCCCGCCCTACGGACCTTCCCCACAGACCCACCCCCTGCCCCTCCCTAAAGGGTGGGGAGTAAATAGCCTTAAGGTAATCACTCCCCCTCCTCAGAAAGGAGGGGCTAGGGGTGGTTGATTAAAGCTGGGCCCAACAATTCTAAATTCCTATTTTAACAAAAATCTCCTCGCGGGGCACTCCGCTATCCGCGATGCCCTGCCCCACCTCGGCCTCGTTCTCATAGCCCCGGGCCGTGTCGATATGCCTGAATCCCGCTTCCAGGGCCAGCCTCACGTTCTGCCGCGCCGTCTCGCCGCGCAACGTCCATGTGCCCACGCCAATCTGCGGAATCTCTAGCTTGTTGTTCATCACAATCTGCCTCATTTTCTTCGTATTAATTTAGTTTCTTCATAAACAATTCAAAAATAATGCCACAAAAATAGCAATAATTCCCCGAATATGCCTAATTTTGCAGACACTTTTAAATGAATTTATCATACAAGCCAATGATTCAAATCCTCCTTCACTACCTGTGGCCCTATCTCGCCATCATCAACGTTGCCACCTTCCTCACCTTCGGCATCGACAAGTGGAAAGCCCGCCAGTCCAAGTGGCGCATCCGCGAGGCCTCCCTCCTGTTGCTCGCCGTACTTGGCGGCAGCCTGGGCGCATGGCTCGGAATGCAAGTATGGCATCACAAAACCCTCCACACTAAGTTCCGCTACGGCGTCCCCGCCATCCTCATCATCCACCTGATAATCATAGGATTGCTGCTATAATCTCAACGATAACGATAACCCTAACGATAACGATAACTTGTTATAAGGTCGCTTTGCTCGAAATTATCTTTAAAATTATCTTTAAAATTTTATTACAGACTAAAAAGAACTACAGCCGAAGTTCAGAATTCTAAATATAATTTTAAATTCAATTTCAAGGGCGAAGCCCGACCAAAATATCTTTAACAAAAATCTCCGCAAATCCAACAAATAAATTTATGCCAGATTTTTGAAGATTTTCGTTAAGTTTTCGTTTTCGCCATCGTTATGGTCATCGTTAAGGTCATCGTTAAGGTTAACGTTAACGTATTACACTCAGCACATCCCGCAGCAGCCCATTGAAGTCAATCACATTGCCAGGCTTCGGCGAGTAGCCCAGCACTACCACCACCAGGTCGTGCGAAGGGAATATGAAGATGTCCTGCCCGTCGTGACCGTCGCAATAGAACATATCCTTCGGCACATCGGGGAACTTGCCGCACCTGTTCAGCCAGAAGAACGAGCCGTAGCGGCCCTCGCTGGCAGCAGCCGGCTTGCACGTATAGTCCACCCATCCCTCCGGCAGAATCCGCTCGCTGCCCACGCAGCCGTCGTCTAGGTACAGCTGCCCGAAGCGGGCATAGTCCAAGGCCGTGGCATAGAGATACGACGAGCCCACAGGCGTGCCGCTCATGTCCTGTTCGAATACCGCCCCTGCGATGCCCAGCCGTGCAAACAGCCTCGAGTACATATAGCGCAGGAACGCCTCGTCCGACGGGAAGCGGCTGCGCAGATAGCGCATCACGATGTTCGTAGTGCCGCTCGAGTATTGCCAGTGCGTGCGCGGAGCATGCTCCAGCGGCTTCATCAGCGCAAAGAGACCCATGTCGGTTTCGCAATGCAGCATGATGTTCACGTCCGACCGGGCCCCGTAGTCCTCGTTCCATTCCAGTCCGCTCTGCATCTGCATCAGGTCGTTCAGCGTGATAGCCTTTCGCCCGTCGGCCTGCCATTCGGCGATGCCCGTCGGCGCATGAATGTCCAGCAGACTGTCCTTCACCATGATGCCAGCGAGCGCATTCACAAAGCTCTTCGCCATGCTCCAGCTCAGCAACTTAGTGTCGCGGCCGATGCCCTTGTCGTAGCATTCAGCCACTACCCCGCCCTTGTGCACCACCACGAAGGCAAACGGATGGCCCCGATAGGCACGCTCCGCCACGAAAGCCTTCGCTATCGGCGCAAGCCTTTCCGCTACCGCGGAGTCGCCCAGAGGCAGCAGGGTCCCATGTGTAGAATCCTGCCCCGCCAGTCCCTCGCCTGTCACACCCGTCGGGAAGCGCTGCCCCCTCAGTTCATCTGCCGAGGCCCCGCGCAGCAAAGTCACGCCGTAGCCTTCTCGATATACGGCAGTAGATTTGCCCCAGAGGAATCGGCTGGTCACCGTCTTCTTCTCATAGTCCACCCTGTTGCTTGTGTAGCGGATGAACGAAAAGTTCAGGTCAATCGCTTCCACGTCCTTCGCCTCCCGCCCCGAGACGAACACCGCCGAAGCCAGATTCTTTGCCGCATAGCCCGTGATGATAGGCATCATCCTGTTCAGGTAGATGAATCCGCCAACGATGGCAATCAGCAATGCGATGGCAACATATCGTAAGACTCTTTTCATAGAACTTTTCTGCTCCATAGCCTCTGAAGAAATTGAGTTACAGGCCAAACCTCTATTCCATTCAACATTCTTGGCCTGTCTTCCATAGACAGCATGATAAGTTTTGTATTAGGATGCTCTTCGCTGAAGGCTTTCAGTCCTTTTGTATCATTCGACACCACATTATTAGACGATTTCACCTCGATCGCCACATCCACATTGCCTGTCATAACATCGCTGATCAAAGCATCCACCTCATATTTATTATCCAGCGTGCGCCAGTAACTTAAGGCTTTATCCTCGCCAAAAGTATATGATATAAAGGCTCGCAGTTCCTGTATGACAAAATGCTCCAACGCATGACCGTATATGTCCGTTCCTGGCACGAGTGTTCTGCGATGCAGCAGATGGTTGGGAATTGCCACGTCGAAATAGTAGAACTTAGGAGATTGCATGAGCCTGCGCTTCACCACCTTGGTGTATGCAGGCAGATAAAAGCCTAACATTGTTTCTTCGAGGATAGCGAAATACTCCTTTACAGTCTTTGCCGACACACCGCAATCCTGGGCAATATTCGTGTATTTCACTATTTCTGCATTACTCATTGCTGCCACCTGTAAAAAACGGGTGAAAGAATCCAGCTGGCGCACAACCGCTTCCTCTACAATTTCCTGCTGCAAATAGTCGCCTATATAAGACTGTATGCGCTTGGAAGGATCTGCCACAAGATAATGACGGGGCAACATTCCATTGTTCAACGCGCGCTGAAGGTCAAAATCAGGTATCTCGGCACTCACCAACGGAAACAACGTAAATCTCAAAGCACGCCCGCCCAACAAGTTTGCACCACTTCGGCGAAGTTTACGAGCACTGGAACCGCTGAGTATGAACCGCAATCCCCGATTCTCCATCAGCCAATGTACCTCATCGAGTATTTCTGGCACTTTTTGTACCTCGTCCACCACAACCAACTCTCCCTCGTCAAGCATCTCACATTCTTCCCTCAGCAAAGCCGGACGCAGTTGAAATGCCATACGGACATCCGTTTTCAACAGGTCGTAGAGACGTGCTTTAGGGAAAAGAGCCTTTAGCAGCGTACTCTTTCCTGTCTGACGACTACCCCATAAGAACAGGCTGTCGTTCTCTACTTCTCGAAGTTTTAGTATTCTCTCTAACATATTGCAACTATTTGGGGGCAAAGATAGCAAAAAGTCATCAACTATGCAAGAAAAAACGCTGAAAATCTGAAGTGCTACTTCCGAAATTCAGCGAAAATCTGAAGTACCACTTCCGAAATTCAGCGGAAATTTGATATATAACTTATTATTCATAGCGGAACCGAGGTACATTGCTATTGTTCTCCCTCTTCATTCAGAGCCTTATAACAGTCTACCACCTCCCGCATCGACTTGATATACATCTTCAACCTTTTTCCGTCAAGTGGAGTACGATGACCATCTATCCAACAGAGTTCTTGGAATTCAAAGCAGATATTTTTATAGTCAATCTTCTTTTTGGGGTATCATATCAGCGTTTCAGTATAGACTGATAAATACATAAAATCAAAAACAGAATTTACTTACTATTAAAATATGTATAAAATTGGAGGAAATCGTTACGTCTTTCACGGAAAATTCGTATCTTTGCGTTAAATTTAATCATTATTATTCATAAATGAGCAAATATAATGCAATTTCATTATTCTCAGGTGCAATGGGGTTAGACCTTGGAGTGGAAAAAGCTGGAATAGATATTAGACTCTGTATTGAAATGAACAAGAATGCTGTCAATACTATTCGGCGGAACACAAATATCCCTGTAATTGATAGGGACATAAACAGCATCCCAACACAGGAGATGTTGGATACGGCTGGACTGAAAGCTGATGATGTGTTTTTAGTCGTGGGCGGCCCGCCCTGTCAGGCCTTCAGCACAGCAGGTGCAAGAAGAGGACTTGACGACTTTAGAGGCAATGTTATAATTCAATATCTCAGAGTTATCACCGATATAAAGCCCAAATACTTTATTCTTGAGAATGTTAGGGGATTATTATCAGCCAAGCTGAACAAAGTGCCAAATGAGTATTGTGAATATGAAAATATCAAAGACATTAAAGGAAGTGTAATGTGTTTCCTGACTCAAGAATTCAGGAAGATGGGATATACAATTAGTTATGCTCTGTTCAATGCTGCAAACTACGGGGTTCCTCAGATAAGGGAAAGAATGATTATCTTTGGTTCAAGTACTGGTAATCGAATCCCTTTGCCACAGCCTACCCACAGCCAGAATGCTATCAACGGAACTGCAAGATGGGTTACATTTGGCGATGTCGCTTCAGACTTGGTTAATGCAGACGAGGGAGATTTCATACCATTAAGAAACAAGACAGAGAAATACATGCAATATATAGGTGAAGGACAATACTGGACGTCTTTGCCAAATGATATAGCTAAAGAGGCGATGGGGGGGGCCTATGATTTACCTGGAGGGAGGACGGGCTTCTATAGACGATTAAGTTTTAAGCGACCTTCTCCTACCTTGGTTACAAGCCCGACCATGCCTGCAACCTTGTTGTGCCATCCGACAGAGTTACGTCCCTTAAGCATTAAGGAATATGCCAGGATCCAGCAATTCCCAGATAACTGGGAGTTTGATGGCGACCTCAATGATATTTATAAGCAAATAGGCAATGCAGTTCCAGTAGGGCTTGGATACATGGCAGCTTCACAAATATTAAAATTTGAGCAGGGAGAATTGAATGGAAATGAAGACAACCACAATATAGTTCCTTATTCAAGATACAAAGGTACTACAGACAAAGAGTTCCCTCATATCTTTGAATTGACCCAAAAAGAATATAACCGTAAAAAACGTGCGGAAGAATCAAAAGAATTAAAATTAGCATTTTGTATCGACTGACATGGCTGCAACACTTAAGGAATTAATTGTTAAAGGTGGCTGTATCTATATTACCGGGAATGCCACAACGAGAAACAAAAATAAATTTGAAACAATCGGTAGTAGATTTTCGACAATTGAAGTCTTTAAATCTACTCCTATCAGTACTTTCAATTCTTTTACAACAGTTGAAGGGGAACAATGCTTTCCTCCACTGACATCAAAAGAAGAGGATGCGTTAAGAAAATTGCAGAAAACACTGCAACCTACATTGTCAATTGAAGAGAATTTTATAGTTATCCTCACAAAAGATTTTATTCAAAAACAAATTTTGGCAATTAACAACATGACATTAGAAGGTTTGAATGCCAATCCTTTGTTGTGTAGGGCCTTGAAACTGAACACTCCTGATGAGTTCGTGAAGTTCTATATGTATTCCGCAATATCCAGAAGTATTGTAACATCTATGGGGTATTTAGTGCAAGACCTATTGTTATATTCTAGCCCAAATGTATATGACGGCAAGAATTATGAAACATCTTATGGAACAAAATGGGATGTTGTCATAGAAAAACTTGATGGTGTGAGAAGTTACATAGAAGTAAAATCCGGTCCAAACGACATGGATAAAACTCAGATTTTATCATATGACAAAGCTATTAATAAAGTAAGGAGAAATGGCGAAAATGCTTTTTGGGGCATTACTTATGGAAAAAAAGATGGAGTGTATGTCTCTACCAGCATTTTGGAAACCTATGTAGCAGACTGGCGCGACAAAACCTTAATTGGTGCTGAATTGTGGGATTATATCAGTGACAATAGCAATTATCACATGATATTGATGAATACGATACAGGCTACTGCAGATGCATTTTTGGGTAGCGAAAGTTTAATAGAAGAAATTGACAAAAAAATAGAACTCTTATTGGATGATTTCAGACGAAAGTTTGAGACAATGGAAAATTTCTATAATTCTCTATGGTAAGCCAGTATATCACAGCCGTCCATTCGTGGTGTTTTTCGCGCTCTTATAAATAAATGATTTCTCATTACATTTTCAAGCATGTAAAAGTTTATCATCACAATAATGTCTACTATAGATTGTCATCCTATCAAGGCATATCAGGGTGCTATCAATGTGAATGTGGTAATTGGAACTTCCTTTCAGACTTCGCTACATCGTCTTCTGATGTACATGGTGGGGACTCAGGCAATAAACAGGAAAATGGATATTGTATTTGAGAATCATAATACTTATGGAAATAAATACTCGCATTAATAAATGCGTTGTTTACATTATCGAGTCTCTACCAGATGGAGATTTGAAAACAGGCAGTAACCTTTATGATAAATTAAGGCAGGAATGGGCCTATAATACAGATTATGAACCTAAATACAAGATTGTACATACCAAAAGAGAGCTGAACAAACTACTTCTGGATATTACTGAGTTAGTTAGCTCAAAGGATAATCACAACTTCATCATTTTGCATTTTGAAACACATGGTAGTGAAAATGGTATGCATCTCGCCTCCCGAGAAATGGTACCCTGGATGGAATTGTTCTCTATGATAAGACCTATAAACATTAACATGAATGATACACTTTTGGTTGTTTTATCCATGTGCGATAGTAAAAGTATTGCATATAATATCGAACCTAGGGAACGCTCACCTTTCAGGGGTGTTGTCGTCACAGAAAAGCCTTTGACAGCAGGATATCTTGATAGCATCTGGGATGAATTCTACAAAAACGTGATGAGTCACTTCTTCGAAGATAAAACACCACAGTATTTTTCAGATTTTACTCCTCAACATATTTGGTTCTTGAATCAAGAGTTTATTTTTGACATACATTCAAACTTGGAAGAGTACCACCCAGAACAATTCGCAGAGATGCAGGATTCCTTTACTCAAGAGTTTTATGAACTGCTTAAATCTCACCCAAATGAAATATTTTTTACGAGCCCCGAGTGTTATCTACTCTGGAGAGTGAATAAATGGAGAAGAAAAAAGAAACAGCTGCGAGATTATTATTGTTTTAAGGATATTACTGAAAAGGTATAAACATGAGTAAATCTGTAATTTTTCATATTGTAATGTCTGAGTTATGGAATATATAAAAGACGAATATGGCCGTATTTGGAGAAAATATGATACGGCGATTAAGAAGAACAAAGCATCTGTAATAGATGCTTATAATAATGGTAAGTGCGAGAAAGTTATGAGACTTGAGCTTCCTATTAAAACATGCATTGCAGTTTTGAATGAGCTATACCAGAGTGGAATCAACGTAAGAAGATTCTATAAAGATTTGGGGCCTGTTTTTGGAGAAAGCTATGTGTTTTCTATTTCTGATCTCCTTAATGAGGGTGTCCCAAACAAGGTATGCTTTTTTTTCTTTACAGAAAAAGGTGACAAAAAGGAAATCAAATGTTTGTGTCTCGCTTCAATCGTTATCTGCATACTAAGTAAAGCTTTAGAAGACAGAAGGATAAAGCAAGGATACTATAATGCCGTACTGAAAAAATACAGCAAGTATGACTTTTCTCATCTTTCGCCAGAGAAGAGGGCTAAAGAAAAAGAAAGGGCAAAGAAAAAGTTGGAGCGAGAACAAGCAAGAAAAGAATGGGAGATGCGTCCAAAAATCATATACACCCCTATGGGTAATGATAAAAGGAGAAAATAGTCAAAACTGAAATAAAGATAAATAGTTTGGAAATAGATTAGGACATTAAAAAGACAAATTTAAGAATGTCAATGGAATTCCATTGGTTTCGGAACTTGGCCTATTGAGGTATTGGGGATAACATGTTATCTTTTATTTCTTCATTGGCATATCTTTTTAAAAGTTACACATTAATATAATATATTCTCAGAATATGGCGGTATCCTACATCTTGCCTGTGGCAAGTTCTCTGTCAAGATAACCATAGATGTAAACAGGGCTTTGGAAATAGAGACCCGTCGAGGGATCCGTCAATTTAGCGTATGTCTCAGAGTTATAAACCGAGTCCAGTGCTTCCTGAAGTGACAATCCTCGCTCTTCCATCAGCATAAGTACGAGGTCTCGCACAGTACATTCGTTCATATAGTCTATTGTACTCATAGGCGCCTCAGCATTTGAATGGCTCGCCATGAAATCCGTGTATGTTCCATGATAGAGTTTCATACAAGCGCCCCTCCTTGACGTTGGCAGTAACCTGCCATGTTTTGCTCCATGTCTTCAAAGCTTTGTGTATGAGCTACGTTATAGTGCTCATCCAGAAAGTTGATAGCCTTATAGCGGTTCAGATAGCGATAAGC
Source organism: Prevotella sp. (assembly GCA_017508965.1). Classification (GTDB taxonomy): domain Bacteria; phylum Bacteroidota; class Bacteroidia; order Bacteroidales; family Bacteroidaceae; genus Prevotella. The sequence goes on from JAFWQT010000182.1 coordinate 31,435, forward strand.
CTGCGCCGCTGATAGACCGTAGCGGCGAGCAAACTCGCTGATAAAAATAACTATATATTCGGCTTTATTGTGAATCTCTTGTGGCATGGATATATGACGTATTTTTTAAGGATATTATTTATTTGATTTTTGGTCTGTGGCTACAAAGATACACAAAATTTGGATTAAAGAAACGATTTGTGCGAAAAACTTGTGGAAAAAGTTTTTTAGTAGGTAGAATTAATGATGTGTAAACCTTTTAATCGGCAAGGAATTGCCACCATGGAAAATATGAATAACTTAGACTTTGATTTCGAGAATGTGCCCAACGGATGGGCACTCTGCTTCAATGATGGATGCAAAATGTGAATGGGAGACCCCGTTCACGATGCGGCGGATAGATTCGTTAGGCGTCTTTATTGCCCAAGTGGAGGTGTCAACAAGGTGGTACAGATTTCCTAATGTTGCATATCCTCCTTGTTCTCGCAGAGTGTTGATGACTTGCTGAGTCTGAGTCAATCTCTTTTCTTTCATAAAGCGCTTATTTCAACAATTTCCTGCCGCTATTGTTTTCCAAAACCTGCATCTGCTGGATGGCTATCTGATTGAGTTTAACGAGTCGCTCGCTCTGTGGCATACCGTCGTTGATGAGTACGGCATTGATATTCTCCATGTTCGAGAGACATATGAGTTCGTTAATTGTGGCATAGTCACGAATATTCCCTTTCTTGTCTGGATTAGCATCGCGCCATTGCTTGGCGGTCATTCCAAACATGGCAATGTTGAGTACATCAGCTTCATCAGCATACTTCATGGCAGCCTGTTCGCGGGTGACCTCAGTGGGAATAAGGTGGCTCTTGATGGCATCGGTGTGAATGCGGTAGTTGATTTTTGATAACTCGCGTTTTGCTGACCATGCAAGCTGCTCTTGCTCCTTGGCTTTCAGGCGTTGGAACTCCATCACAAGATAGAGTTCAAACTCCACAGACACCCAATTGGCAAACTTGAAGGCTATATCGCGTTGAGCATACGTGCCTCCTCCAGCTCCGTTTTTCGTAAGGATGCCTATTGCAGCTGTGAGTTCAATCCATTTGGTTGGGCTCATAGTAAAAGCGTTACTTCCTGCCTCAGTCAAAAGGGGGTCGAATTCGACCCCTTTAAAGTTGGGATTGTGTAATCTCTCCCAAAGTCCCAAATACTCCAAGGTGTTCTTCTGACGCATCCAGTTCTTTACCACGTCTTTCGGTTCGTTCTCATTCTTCTGCCGGGCTATATCGGTAATGCAGATGTAGTCGATGCCGTTGACGGTCATCGTTCTGATGTTCACATCCTTTACCGTAATTACACTCTTTTTTGCCATAGTTTTTGATTTGGATAGTTCCTTATTATTATCTTTCTCAAATAGTCATTCTCAATATCAGTCAAAGACTCTATTAAAAGTTTTAAGTTATTTCTAACTGTACGTTAGTATGTAGTCAAATATGGGTTAATGTCATTAATGACAACCTTAGTAATATTTGAAAACTTCTGAAGCATGTGAAACAGCATGGCTCCGCCACCTACGAACGGCTCTATGTAGGTGAATTCTCGTTCATCGAGACCATTAGGCAGCAGGGCGTCAAGCTGCGGTAGCAACTGTCCTTTACCCCCAGCCCATTTCAGAAAAGGTTTCGCTTTTGTAGTTATTGGTCGAATATCTGTCATTATCTGTGGAATTATTACCCTGCAAAAATACAAAAACTTTGTGAAAAATATTCATTCTGATAATAAAAAATGAGTTTTACATTATTTTTCTTGGTCTACAAGAGATCTAAACTCTCGAAAATCTAATTAACGGGATCAAAATGATTTGGCCGTTTCAGGCAGTTCTCCGACCTTTGCGGTCACAATTATATGAACAAAAGCCGGATGATGACACAGCGCGAACGAATAGCCTGGTATGTGTTGAGGGGGGAACTCATTGACAGCAAGTCGCTTTATGCTGCTTTCAGAGCACTCGGGGGCAACAGGAATGTCAGAGGAAGGGCTGCAAGGGCGGAATGGGTCGTAGTTCCTCATACCTTATTTTGTTAATTCGTTAAACAGAGCCATTCCCTTCACCGTCAGCAGATATTTCTGGCGTGGGTGACGAGGGGAATCAGGATAGAGCATACGGACATAGCCTTCCTGTATAGCAGGGTTGAGATAATGTTGCAAGAAGTTCTCACGATCTTTTAGCCCTACTGCGCTAATCATATCTTTTACCGACAACTCATTTTCACCTATAATCTGTATGAGTTGTATAATATTCTGGTTATTGGGGCGCAACTTGTCGGGTACTTGTCGGGTGCTTGTCGGTTACTTGTCCAGCACTTGCCGCCTGTTTCCATTCCTCGGGAGGATTCACCAGAAGATACCTGTTCTTTAACTCTTTGTTCTCTCCCATCAGCAAGTTCCGGAAAAAGAGTTCCAGGAAATAAACTTCTACACGCACGCGCGCAGGCGTGAGTTTTTTTGCGAAAAAAAATGCCACTTTGCCACTAGCCCAGTGTTTATCGATGCTGAGGCGGTGGCATTATGGTGGCATTAGTGGCATTTTTCACGATTTATTTCGGTTTTTTGTGTAAAAAAATGCCTGAAAAGTTTGTGCCGGAACAATACGAAACGGATGCCTGGGGAATGAGCCACTTCTTCGACGGCGTGCAGCACGAACATTACAGCCAATTGCGCAAGGCGCTCTACGACCTGCTGGGACGGCGTGGCTACTTCCGATACAACAGCGGTGAACGAACTTTAGGCGAGAAGCAACAACAGCAGATTGCCAGCATCTTCAAGCGCTTCGGCTACGACAATCCACCCGCGTTCGACCATTACGTGAAGGTGCTGCAACTTCCATTCTAAGTTTAATCCGGGGAGTGCAAAAGGGTTGCACTAC
>JAFWQT010000183.1 GCA_017508965.1 Prevotella sp.
GAGACGCTCTTCGTGGTTGACTCGATGACCGGTCAGGATGCCGTGAATACAGCTAAGGAATTCAACGACCGCCTGGACTTCGACGGCGTGGTGCTGACCAAGCTCGACGGTGATACCCGCGGCGGTGCTGCCCTTTCGATTCGTACGGTGGTGACGAAGCCCATCAAGTTTATCGGTACGGGCGAGAAGATGGAGGCCATCGATGCCTTCCATCCTTCGCGCATGGCCGACCGCATACTGGGCATGGGCGACGTGGTCTCTCTGGTGGAGCGCGCCCAGGAGCAGTACGACGAGGAGGAGGCAAGAAAGTTGCAGAAGAAGATCATGAAGAACAAGTTCGACTTCAACGACTTCTACAACCAAATCCAGCAAATCAAGAAGATGGGTAACCTGAAGGACCTGGCCGGCATGATTCCCGGCGTGGGCAAGGCCATCAAGGACGTGGATATCGACGATGATGCCTTCAAGTCGATTGAGGCCATCATCCAGAGCATGACGCCGAAGGAGCGCACCAATCCCGAGATTCTGAACACCAGCCGTCGCCAGCGCATCGCCAAGGGTTCGGGCACGAACATTCAGGAGGTGAACCGCCTGATTAAGCAGTTCGACCAGACGCGCAAGATGATGAAGATGGTGACGGGCGCAGGCATGAAAGGGATGATGAAGGGAATGACAGGGATGCCCGGCATGCCGAAGATGAAGTGATAAGTGATAAGTGATGAGTGATGAGTGATAAGTGAATTTAGAAAACAAGATATTTGAACATGCAACTGATTGACGGAAAGGCCACTGCGGCCAAGATTAAGGAAGAGATTGCCGAGGAGGTGAAGCAGATTGTGGCTGCCGGCGGCAAAAGACCTCATCTGGCTGCCATTCTGGTGGGCCACGACGGCGGTTCTGAAACATACGTTAAGAATAAGGTGCTGGCTTGCGAGGCCTGCGGCTTCACCTCAACGCTCATCCGTTTCGAGGATGACGTGAAGGAAGAGGAACTGCTCTCGAAGGTGCAGCAGCTCAACGAAGACAAAGATGTGGACGGCTTTATCGTTCAGCTGCCTCTGCCCAAGCATATCAACGAGCAGAAGGTAATCATGGCCATCGACTACCGCAAGGATGTTGACGGGTTCCATCCCATCAACGTGGGCCGCATGGCTATTGGTCTGCCTTGCTTCATTTCGGCCACTCCGCTTGGCATCATCACCCTGCTGAAGCGCTATGGCGTGGAGACCAGCGGCAAGAAGTGCGTTATCCTTGGCCGTTCAAACATCGTGGGCAAGCCTATGGCTCAGCTGATGATGCAGAAGCAGTATGGCGATGCCACGGTGACCGTGTGCCACTCTCACTCGAAGACCTTGAAGGAAGAGTGCCGCGAAGCCGACATCATCATTGCCGCCATCGGCAGTCCGAACTTTGTGACGGCCGACATGGTGAAGGAGGGCGCCACGATTATCGACGTTGGTACCACCCGAGTTCCCGATGCAACCCGCAAGAGCGGATTCCGCCTGAATGGCGACGTGAAGTTCGACGAGGTTGCCCCGAAGTGCTCGTTCATCACACCCGTGCCGGGCGGCGTGGGTCCGATGACCATCTGTTCGCTGATGAAGAACACGCTGGCCGCTGGAAAGAAGGAGTATTATAAATAAAAGCCCACCCCGGCCCTTCCAAAGGGAGGGGGGAGAACCTTAAGAGATTATGACTGCTCAAGAATATTATGAGCGCGGCAATGCGTTTCGCAAGCAGAGCCTGTGGCATGAAGCCATCAACTGCTATATCGAGGCCATCAAGCTCGACCCCGACAGTCCGGCTGTCGAGGCCAAGCAGATGCTCGACGACATCATGGCTTTCTACTGCAAGGATATGTATAATCCTTAATCATTACGAAGGTGCTGGAGGACTTGAAGGAGAAATACCGCCGTTTCCAGGAGTGGCAGCAACAACCCTATCAGGTGAAGCCACTCTCTGACGAGGAACACGACTGTGCCACCTGCGGCACCCACTATCAGGGCAACTACTGTCCACGTTGCGGACAGTCGGCGTCGATAGGCCGCTACTCGTTCAAGAATGCCCTGCTTCTGTTTCTCGACGTCTGGGGACTTGGCAACCGCGGTATGTTCCGTTCGCTCCGCGACTTGGTGTTGCGCCCCGGCTACATGATTCGCGACTATCTCAGCGGAATGCAGATGGCCTATTTCCCGCCGTTCAAGATGCTTTTCCTGCTGATTACTTTCTCTGTTCTGGTCGATACCGGCCTGAACATCAAGGGCAAGAACCGTTGGGAGAAGTTCGAGGTGCAGTATGCCTCGGGCATGAACTATGCCAATTCTCAAAAGACTGACCCTTCAGCCAGTGAAAAGGAAAAGCAGGAAGCTGCCTTGGCTTCTAAAATTATGGGTTATGCCAATACAGCCTATGAATGGATGGTAAGCCACCAAAGCATCATGCAACTCGTCTGGCTGCTGTTGCTGTCGGGTCCCCTCTATTTCCTTTTCCGCCATAGTCCCGCCTTTCCCACCATCCGTTATTCAGAATTTTTCGTGGCGTTGGTATATACCAACAACCTGTTAATCATAGCCTCCATTATTTGCGGTTTGCTTTGTCTGAGCGTTACCGTAGAACTCCTGTGCTGTGCCCTCACCTTTATTCCCCTGAAGCAGTTGTCGGGCTTTAGCTATTTGCGCACGATAGCCAATGTCGTGCTGGCCGTAGTCCTCGTGGCCATTGTTCTCGTGATAGTGTCGGCAGCATTTTTTTTCATTCACTTTGGGTGAGATAAGTCCTGACGGCCTTTTCAGCAAGGTTGCCGGGGTTAAGAAATATACTAATTCA
>JAFWQT010000184.1 GCA_017508965.1 Prevotella sp.
CTCAGGGTGAATGGCTCACTGTAGAGCGTGCTCTCAGCCGTAGGCGTGCTGCCGTCGGTGGTGTAGCGGATCTCCGCACCCTGCTCAGCCTGGATGCTCACCTGCGTGCTCTCGGCAAACGGCGTCGTACCGGTGATCTGGGGAGCCGCCACGGTCTGGCTGTTGCCGCCGTTCTGACTTGAACCGCCTCCCGACTGCTGACTACTGCCTCCTGACTCCTGACTGCCGTCCTTTGCTGCCGCAATCTCAGCCTTGGCCTTGTCAGTCCAGGCGAGTTTGACGTCCTTCTTCAGCTCATCGCGGGTGAAGTCGCCCGTGCTCTGAGCCAGCAGCTTGATGGCTTTCACGGCAGCGCCCGTCTTGGCACCTTCGGGCAGCGTTCCGATGGTAGCGGAGGCCACCTTGTCCTGCTCGGCGTCGTAGAGCGTCTCTAAGGCGTTGGCCTCGACCGTAGCCTTGAAGATGGCGAGGTTGTCGATCTTCACGGTGTTGCCCATGAGCACTTGCTCGCGCACGCACTTCACGAAGTCGATCAGGATACCGGTGATCGAGCCCTCGGAGAACATCGTATTGTGTTCTGCCATGTGATGCGCCATGTCTTGCACGCTCATCGTCTGTTTGTAACTCACGCGGGCGTACAGCTTGCCCGCCTGTTCGGTTTCCGAAGTCTCGGTCACCTTACTCAAATACAATTCTATCATACCTGTAAAGTTTTTTGTGGTATTAGAATATTAAGGAGTCAACTACATCGGGTGACCCCGTCCCGCCATTTTCCCCTCCTAAGTTAGGAGGGGTTAGGGGTGGTCTGAAAGCGCGCCATTCCACCCTCATATTCCTCTGCAAAGTTACAAAAAATTTCTGAATTACGCAAATGTTTCGGCAATTATTTTCAAATAAAAATATCATAAAAGAGGCTGTGCCTGTGAGGTGCAAAAGGGTTAATTTAAATCAAGGAATAATTGCGAAAACGCATTTTTATTGCATATTCTTGCTGAAATTTGCAGAAAATAGTCTACCTTTGCAAAGATTTGCCCCTGGGAAAAATGGGGTGTAAAGAAAAGCGAAAAGCAATGGGAACGTTGAAGTCAAGAAAGGAAGAAACTTGGTACCGCCAGGCTGACAGGACTGCATCGGGCAGGTCTGCCAGCGAAGTGGTGCTGCAGAGTCTTGGCATCAACGGAGGGGGAATTCCCGCAAGTACATATCTTCTGTCGTACGACACCCAGGGAATTCCAACAACAGTCTCACTTCAAACCCGTTCCTTCCGCTATGGCCAATCAGCTACCACAAGCAACTTCCTCCGAGGAATTTTCCATCGCCCGACAGGTGATGGACGATGTGGCAGACTACTATCTGGCCAATGGCGGGCCGACTGCTGCCAGAGACCATGTTGAAAAAGCGGCCAGGGAACTGCTCATTTATGATGACTGCACGGAGGCCTATCTCGCAACGATGGCCAGGATAAGCATGGCCGAGAAAGCCGAACGACAAAAGGCAGAAGAGCGCCAGCAACAGATGCAAAGCAAGATGATTGCCATGATAAAAGGTGCCAAGTCGGAACAACCGGCATCCGGAAAACCTTCGGACAACAAATCTGAGCAGAATGGAACCGAACCCCAGGAAATCGTGCTGCCGCAGAAGCTCAGCTCAGAAAAAGCCATGCGCATCTGGCAGAAGCTCGAAGAGGCGGGCTTCGTCGACAAGTATTTCCAGCCAATAGGACTCACGCGAACCGAAGTGGCGCTGCTGGCCGAACAGATCACCATTCAATTGGCCGACGAGAACGACAACCTGTTGGACATCAAGGAGTGGAAGCCTTACGAAACGCTCTGGCGCAGGAAGAACATGAAAGCCGACCTCCGGCGAGCTCTTACCCAGGACAAGACTTCGGAATTCAGAGACAAGATCAAGCGGCTTTTTCTCCCCCTAAGCTAGGGGGAGCCAGAGGGGGTCTGAACAAGCGCATTGTCTGAGGCGGTTCAGACCACCCCTTGCCCCTCCTAACTCAGGAGGGGGAAGCCTGACGGTAGTGCCTACCGGTAGGCACTACCGCGTGACAACGACCGCAGATTCTTCGTAACTTTGTGCCGTAAATCATTGAACGATTATGGCAAAAAGTACAGAACTCCTACAAAAGATCTATGATGTAACTGACCATGGATTAAACATCATCACCGACATCTTCCCCGAGGCATTGAGCACCGACGGGAAAAAGAAGAAATTCCGCCTCCGCACAGGTGAGAACACCCCGTCGGCCTGTCTGAAAGACCCGTCGGACAAGGTCGACTACTGGCGTGTGATCGACTACGGCGGCGGCGAGGGCGAACGCTGCTTCTCACCGATCGACATCTACATGCGCGACAAAGGCTATTCGAAGCAACAGTTCGCGCTGGCCCTTCACGAACTGATGGAGCAATACGGCGTGAGCGAGGAACTCAGCAAGAAAGTCAACAAGCCCGAGATCACCAAGCGCGAGGCCACTGAGAGTGAGATCGGCCAGCCGCCGAGGGTCACTACCAAGCAGACCTTCTCCAACGACGAACTCGCCGCGTGGGGCCCGCGCGTCAAAGCCGAGCACCTGAAAGAACTCGGCTGGGCCGCCGTCACAACGGTAGTGACCACTAACGACAAGATAACCACCGTCAAGAAAGCCACCGAGCACTATCCCATCTTCGTGGAGACCTGCGACTACATCGACGAGCAGGGCATCGCACGCCAGTTCCAGAAGGTTTACGAGCCGAAGAACTACAACAAGGCCTACCGGTTCTTCATCATCGGCCGGCTGCCACAGAACTACATCTTCGGACTCAACGCCCTGCGACGGAAGTTTCAGGAGCGCGGCGAGGAGAAATTCCCTGAGGTGGTGATCGTCAGCGGTGGCAGCGATGCCGCCAACTGTCTGAGCATGGGCTACCAGCCCGTGTGGCTCAGCAGCGAGACCGCCGGCCTGCGCGAAGAAGACCTGAAACAGCTGGAGAAGTATGCCCGTCGCATCGTGCTGGTTCCCGACATCGACGCCACCGGCCGCAGGATCGCCCGGCAGCTGGCGCTGCGCTTCCCACAGCTCTATATCGCCTGGCTCACACCCGAGGACATGGGCCGTCTGCACGACAACCGCGGCAGGGCAAGAAAAGACCTGAAGGACTTCATCCAGCTGCATCCACACCGTGAGGACATGAAGCGGCTGATCGGCCGCGCACAGTCAGCACGTTACTGGTCGAAGACGGAAGACAAAGAGGGCAACACACAATACGTCATCCTGCCCACACGCCTGAACTACTACCTCGCCATGAACGGCTTCTACACGCTCAAGGATGATACCCGCAAGGAACCGATCTACATCTTTATTGACGGGGCGAAGGTGCGCCGGGTGGTGGCGAAGACCATCGTGAACTTCCTCATCACGCAGATGAAGCGCGAAGGTCTCGACGAAGTGCTGCAGAACAAGCTCCTGCGCTGTCGCGACCTGCCTACCGACCACGTGAGCCATCTCCAGCAGCGCGACGACCTCGACTTCACGAAGAGCAGCGAGAGTGCGCAGAAGTTCTTCTTCCGCAACGGCTGGGCGGAAATCACCGCCGAGGGCATCAAGCTCCGCCGCTATGACGACCTCGACGGCAGCTACGTCTGGGAAGACACCATCATCGGTCACGACTATCGGGCATACAAACCGATGTTCAAGGTGGAAAAGCTCGACAGCGGTGGCTACGGCGTGGAGATCACCGAGGTCCCGCCGAGCAAATTCTTCAGGATGATTGTCAACACCTCGCGCCTGCACTGGCGCAAGGCCGACGAGGGCGGACTGGAACTCACGGAAGAGGAACAGCTCGAAGAGCACCAGTGCCTCGCCAGTAAGTTGGCCTGCATCGGCTACTTGCTCTTCGGCTACAAGTCAGAGTCGGAGGCTTGGGCACCCATCTGTCAGGACTCGAAACTGGCCGAGAGCGAGGACGAGTGCAACGGCGGCAGCGGCAAGTCGCTCTTCCTGAAGGCCGTCAGCCGTCTGCTCAACATGTTCTACATCGATGCCCACGTGCCCTCGATCGTCGACAACCGCTTCCTGTTCGACGGCGTGACGGAGGACACCGACCTGATCATCGTCGACGAATGCGACCGCCGGCTGAACTTCGACTTCTTCTTCGGGCGCATCACCGGCGACATGAAGGGTGAGGAAAAGGGCAACCACCCGTTTCAGATACCGTTCTCGAAGAGTCCGAAGATCGCCTTCGCCACGAACTATGTGCTCCACAAGCACGATGCCAGCACCGAGCGCCGCATCTGGCCGCAGGTCTTCTCCGACTATTACCACGAGGCCACGCGCCTGAACGACTACAGCGAGACACGCTCCATCCGCGATGACCTCGGCTGCAATCTGATGGGATCAGAGTACTCAGAACAAGACTGGCAGGCCGACATCGCCTTCATGCTGCAATGCCTGCAGCTCTATCTCTCGCTGCCCAAGGGCGAGCGCCGCATCATGCCGCCGCTGGGACGTATCGGACTGCGTGAGCAGATGGCGGCTGTGGGCAAGGACTTCAAGTCGTGGGCCGATGAGTTCCTGGCCGAAGACGGCGGCAACCTCGACTGCGAGCTGAAGGCCGAGGACATGCTGGCGGCCTTCAACGCCGAGACCCGCTACGGCTGGTCGCCTAAGAAGTTCGCCCAGCACCTGAAGGCCTACTGCGACATGGCGCCCCACATCCACTGCCTGAACCCCGCCTCGAAGACCGGCAAGAAAACCGACGGCGAGCGCTGGCAAAAGCGTGAGGGGAACGGCAGTATCAGGACTATGTATTATATCTTGTCTGAAAGTAAATTCTTGACTGACATTTCAGAATTAAAACAAAAGGAACAACCATCATTGTTTTAAGATCAAGAGAATCTCTTTCACGACAACGAATTAAGACGAATTACACGAATTTAACTGATTTCGAGCAATTCGTCTTAATTTGTTGATAAATGTAACAGATGCGGATGTAACAGATTGTATCCATTCTCATGCTCCTACATTTTTATTTATTTCTTAGACCCCCAATTTTTCCTTTTTAATGTGATACATCTGTTACAAAGGTGCCATAAGACCTACAACCAACTCAGTATCAAGCATTTGTCTTTCAAGAATATTTGTAACACATCTGTCACACATCTGTCACACATTGC
>JAFWQT010000185.1 GCA_017508965.1 Prevotella sp.
TAATTAATGCATTAATTCTAAAATTGGGTGCAAAGGTACGAATAAGTGAGCAAAATGCAAAAGAAAAAGCAATTTTCTTTTCATTTTCGAACGAAAGTACCTTCGATGACTGTCAAAGGTACGAATAAGTGAGCAAAATGCAAAAGAAAAAGCAATTTTCTTTTCATTTTCGAACGAAAGTACCTTCGATGATTGTCAAAGGTACGAATAAGTGAGCAAAATGCAAAAGAAAAAATGCAAAGAAAAATCCTTTTTCTTTGCATTTTGCCTTGTATACTTAATGTTTACCTTCTGGCAGGAGCACCGGCACCACCGGGTCGGCCGCCGGGGAAACCGCCGAAGCCGCCGAAGCCTTGCTGGGGTGCTATCTCAGGCTCGCCATAGACAGAGGCCTCGGCGTCCTTGTCGTTCAGTTTAAACACCATAAACTTCGGATTTTTCCCTGTGCAAGGAGCCCATACCCCACCCTTCGGGCCATTGGGATCGCTATACTTCACGAAGTTCGTCCAAGCCGTCAGCATCTTCTCGGAGAGGTCCCAGTCGCCCTTAGTCCAAGGACGCCAGCAGTGCTTCAGACTCTTGAACACGAACCAAAGGTCGGAAGAGTGGAAAGCTCCACGCAGACGCTGCGTCACCTCAGGATGACTGCCATCATCGGGCAACGGACGGGCAAACTCGTAGGCCCAAGCCTTACCGCCCTTCTCGGCACGAACCTTACAGAACTCGGCAATGTTAGGCGCCATATTACCCATATCGTTGAGGGTGAAACCAATCATATAAGGAACATCTGCCAATGTGCCCTCGCGGGTAGCATCGTCGAAACTCTTCAGGCTGACATAGCCGTCTATCATTGGCATATAGCCCATACGCATCATACCGCCAAAGCCACCAAACTGCTGCTGGCCGGCGTTGTTCACCTGATGATAGATGGTAGGCAGCGCAAATACTGTCTCAGTGCTGGCCTGACGCATCTTTTGCAAGTCGGTCATTCCTGCCCAGTCGAACATCTTCTTGGCGTTGTTGGCAGCGTCCTCGATGCTTCCGCCACTATATCGGCCACCCATCATACCGCCGCCGTTGGGATTGGGAATAGAGAGTCCCTGGGCACTCATGATAACAGCCTTGTGGAACAGGCCACGAGCCAAAGGTGACTCACAGAGCGTGCGAACGCTGCCTCCTCCTGCACTCTGGCCGAAAATGGTCACGTTGTTAGGATCGCCACCAAACTGAGCAATATTCTTCTTAATCCACTTCAGGGCTTCAATCTGATCAAGGATACCGTAGTTTCCAGAAACCTTATTCGGACTTTCTTCAGCCAAAGCGGGGTGGCAGAGGAATCCAAAGATGCCCAGACGATAGTTGATAGAAACGAGCACCACGTCCTTAGCGCCCCATTCCTGACCGTCGAACTCTGGCTCAGAACCAAAACCTTCGCGATAGCCGCCGCCGTGAATCCACAGGGCAACGGGGAGTTTCTTGCCCACCTGTCCGGGGGCTTTCGTCCAGACGTTCAGATACAGACAGTCTTCGCTGAAAGCAGCCTCCTTGCCGTAGCCCCACTCGGTGTAATAACCGCCGGTGTACTGAATGGCCTGATAACTCGGACGGCCGAAGGTGTCACAAATCTTCACGCCCTTCCAGGGCACGACGGGCTGGGGAGCCTTCCATCGGTTCTCGCGGATGGGAGGCGCAGCATAGGGAATGCCACGATAGACATACACATCGGGATGATCGTCGGCAAGTACGCCCTGCACCTGACCGCCCTCAATCGTTAACACTGGATTCTCTGCTGCATTCGCAGACACTGCTACCATGAGCAGAATAGGTAATAATAGTTTCTTCATAATAAGTTGTTGTTAGTATTAATAGTAATGAATTAGTATCCTTCTTGGCCCCGACAAACTTGCAGAATTTACAGTCAGGACTTATCTTACCCAAAGTGAATGAAAAAAAATGCTGCCGACACTATCACGAGAACTAAAGCCACGAGGGCTACGGCCAGCACGACATTGGTTATCGTGCGCAAATAGCTAAAGCCCGACAACTGCTTCAGGGGAATAAAGGTGAGGGCACAGCACAGGAGTTCCACGGTAACGCCCAGACAAAGCAAACCGCAAAAAATGGAGGCTATGATTAACAGGTCGTTGGTATATACCAACGCCACGAAAAATTCTGAATAACGGATGGTGGGAAAGGCGGGACTATGGCGGAAAAGGAAATAGAGGGGACCCGACAGCAACAGCAGCCAGAAGATTTGAATGATGCTTTGGTGGTTTTCCATCCATTCATAGGCTATCTTGGCATAATCCATAATTTTAGAAGCCATGGCAGCTTCCTGCTTTTCCTTTTCACTGGCTGAAGGGTCAGTCTTTTGAGATTTGGCAAAGTTCATGCCGGAGGTATACTGCACATCGAACTTCTCCCAACGGTTCTCGCCCTTGATGTTCAGGCCTGTGTCGACCAGAACGGAGAAAGCAATGAGCAGGAAGAGCATCTTGAACGGCGGGAAATAGGCCATCTGCATTCCGCTGAGATAGTCGCGTATCATGTAGCCGGGGCGCAACACCAAATCGCGGAGCGAACGGAACATACCGCGGTTGCCAAGTCCCCAGACGTCGAGAAACAGAAGCAGGGCATTCTTGAACGAGTAGCGGCCTATCGACGCCGACTGTCCGCAACGTGGACAGTA
>JAFWQT010000186.1 GCA_017508965.1 Prevotella sp.
CAGCCGAATGACAATGTGGAGGCCCTGCGCGTGGCCCTCGACAAAGCGAACATTGAGGCCCGACCAGTGTGGAAACCCATGCACAAGCAGCCAGTGTATTGTGCTCCGCTACCTGACGAAGGAAAAATGAATTATGAAAAATTGGCTTGCGGAGCTATCCGCCAGACATCGGCTACGAGTGTTGCGTATGTCAATGGGGTTTCGGAAGCATTGTTCAAGGTGGGAATGTGCTTACCCGCGGGGCCTTACGTCAGCGACGATGATATAAGGTATATCGTCGAAACTATTAAATCAGCGATTGTTTGAGCATTGGTAGAAGCAAGATGCGAATGCTTTTCTTTGAACTGCTACAAGTTGCGCTGGGACAGAGAGAAATGCTTTGTCGCATTCCTTCAGATAAGGAGTGGGCAGAGCTTTTTGAGACATCCCTAAAACAAGCGGTGGCAGGCATCGCTTTTGCTGCGATTGACAAGTTAAGCGCGCAAGGGCAGAAACTATCAACGGATTTACTGTATGATTGGATAGTGGCGAGTGAACAGATAAGACAGGGTAATAAAAGACTGGATAAGTGCTGTAAGCAACTGCAAAGGAAATTGAATGAAGCAGGTTTGGCTTCTTCGGTGTTGAAAGGGCAGGGCGTCGCCACATATTATGATGTGAATCTGAGAGAACTACGGCAAGTGGGAGATATAGACATCTATGTGGATGGTGGCAGGGAAAAGGCTTTGGCTTGGGCCAAGAAGGAGGGCATTACTGTTAGGAGCTGGGACTACAAACATGCGCATCTTGACATTTGGCAAGATGTAACTGTGGAGATGCACTACCGCGTGGAGGTGATGCTAAACCTGTGGAAGAATAGGGCACTACAGATTTGGTTTAAAACTCACAAGGAAGAGTTACTTGGACAAGATACCAAGAAATTGAAAAATAGAGAATTAGAGAATTCTGTGATATTGAACACGTATGGCACGAATCAGACAGATGGATTTGTTACACCGACGGTAGAATTTAATGCGTTCTATATTCTATTGCATATCTATCGCCACTTCTTGTATGAAGGGGTGGGGTTTAGACAAATAGTGGATTACTACTTTACGTTGAAAACTATAGCAGGCAAGAATAAGGAGAACACAACGGATTCTGCAAAAGAAGCTGTTCGGCGATTCGGAATGGAGAAGTTCGCTAAAGGATTGATGTGGGTGATGCAAGAATCTTTGAGGATGCCTCGTGAATGGATGCCATGGGAACCAGACAAGAAAGAAGGCGAGTATATTTTGGAACAGGTGATTGCAGGAGGGAATTTTGGCCGATATGACCAGAGGCTGCAACATGGGGGCGGAAAGTGGAACACCGTCAAGGCTGTCTGCCGACATAACTTGCACATCATGAGCCACTATCCCTCGGATGTCGTTTGGGCACCAGCATGGTTTGTGTGGCATAAGTGTTGGAAACTGACGCATAGTTTATGACCTATGCAAAGCTAATATTTTTAACTATGAGTATATTTAAGGACAAAGTATTATTAATTACCGGCGGAACAGGAAGTTTTGGCAATGCCGTATTGAACCGCTTCCTGCGTACCGACATTGGGGAGATTCGTATCTTCTCGCGAGATGAGAAGAAGCAGGACGACATGCGGCACGACTTCCAGGCGCGGATGCCGGAGGTGGCAAACAAAATCAAGTTCTACATCGGTGACGTGCGCAACAAATCGACGCTGAAGTATGCAATGAAGGGGGTGGACTACGTGTTCCATGCCGCAGCGCTGAAGCAGGTGCCCTCGTGTGAGTTCTTCCCGATGGAGGCAGTGAAGACGAATGTCATTGGCACGGACAACACGCTGGATGCTGCCATCGACGCGGGGGTGAAGTGCGTCATCTGCCTGTCGACGGACAAGGCGGCCTATCCCATCAACGCGATGGGTATCACCAAGGCCATCGAAGAGAAGATTGCGGTGGCGAAGAGTCGCAACAGCGGTGAGACGAAGATATGCTGTACGCGCTACGGCAATGTGATGTGCAGCCGTGGAAGCGTGATACCGCTCTGGATAGACCAAATACGCAAGGGGAACCCCATCACGCTGACGGAGCCGAAGATGACACGATTCATCATGTCGTTGGAGGAGGCGGTGGACCTGGTACTGTTCGCCTTTGAGCATGGGCAGAACGGTGACATCTTGGTGCAGAAGGCTCCGGCATGCACCATCCAGACACAGGCCGAGGCGGTGTGCGAGCTGTTCGGCGGCAAGAAAGAGGATATCAAGGTGATTGGCATCCGCCATGGCGAGAAGATGTACGAGACGCTGCTGACGAAGGAGGAGTGTGCCAAGGCCGAGGACATGGGCAACTTCTACCGCGTGCCGGCCGACAACCGCGACCTGAACTACGACAAGTTCTTCAAGGAGGGCGATGCCAAGCGGGCCACCATCGAGGAGTTCAACAGCGACAACACGCGGAGGCTGAACCTGGAGGAGACGAAGGCGAAGATTGCCTCGCTGGAGTATATCCAGAACGAGCTGAACGGGGTGGAGAATATCGTGAAATAATGCTACGGATTTAACGGATTAAACAGATTTTCTTAAGCAGACTATGGACTTACAGAAAGAAAATGGTTTCACGGGAAAGA
>JAFWQT010000187.1 GCA_017508965.1 Prevotella sp.
GCCATATACCATCACCCGTCAGCGTGATTTCGGCCAACGAGCTGCAAAACATCGCCTCGACCAACATTATCGACGCCATTGCCAAGCATCCCGGCATCTCGCAAATCACGACCGGTGGCGGTATCTCGAAGCCCGTCATTCGTGGACTGGGATACAACCGCGTACTGGTGGTGAACGATGGCATCCGACAGGAAGGACAGCAATGGGGCGACGAACACGGCATTGAGATTGACGGGGCCGCAGTTCACTCGGTTGAAGTGATGAAAGGTCCGGCCTCGCTGATGTACGGCTCGGATGCCATGGCCGGCGTGGTAATCATGCACGACGCCCCCATACAGCCGCGCGGCACGATGGCGGGCAGTGTGGAAGGCGGATGGCAGTCGAACGCCAACCTGTGGAACTACTCGGTGAACTTTGCCGGCAACCAGCAGGGTTTCGTGTGGGACTGGCGATGGAGCCAGAAGCATGCGGGCGAATACGAGAACGCCATCAACCACCAGGTCAGGAACTCGCAATTCTCGGAGCAGTCGCTCAGCGGTATGCTGGGACTGAACAAGACTTGGGGATTCAGCCACCTGAAACTCTCGTACTATCACCTGAAGCCGGGAATCGTGGGCGAGCATTCGCACACTACAGGCCATGTAGAAGAGGACGAGGAGGAAGAAGAGCATGAGCATGAGCATGAACACGAACATGAACATGAACACGAGCATGGACATGAGGCTCCCTTCCAGCATATTCATCACTACAAGGTGGCGGCAGACAACATGTTCCGCCTCGGCGAAGGCCAGCTGAAACTGCTGGCGGGCTATCAGCAAAACCGCCGTCAGGAATACGAAGAGCCCGAGGAATGTGGACTCGACTTCAAGCTGCACACCGTGAACTACGACGTGCGCTATGTGTCGCCAGTGTGGGGCGGTTGGACCATGAACTTCGGTGCCAACGGCATGTGGCAGCAGTCGCAGAATCTGGGCACGGAGTTTCTCATCCCATCCTACAACCTGTTCGACGTAGGCGTTTTTGCCACCGCCTCGAAGGACTTCATGGAGCGTCTGCACCTGAGCGGCGGCATCAGGTTCGATGCCCGTCATCTGCACAGCAACGCCCTCGAGGAAGACGGCGCCATGCGTTTCCAGCAGTTCAGCAGGAACTTCACGGGAATCTCGGGCAGTGTGGGAGCCATCTATAACATCACGCCCGAGGCCAGCATACGCGCCAATGTGGCACGTGGATTCCGCGCTCCCAACCTGAGCGAGCTGGGCAGCAACGGCGAGCACGAGGGCACCCTGCGCTACGAAATAGGCAACAAGGACCTCAGTCCCGAAGGCTCGTGGCAGTTCGACCTTGGCTTCGACTATGCCGGCGAGCATTTCTCGACCAAGCTGTCGCTGTTTGCCAACCGCATTCAGAACTTCATCTTTATGGAAAAGACGGGCGCCATGATGGAAGGCAAAGACGTGTTCAACTACAGGCAGGGCGACGCCCGGCTGCTGGGATTCGAAGCTACCGTCATCCTGCACCCCATCCACCGCGTGCATTTCGAGAACTCGTTCTCGTATGTGGATGCCCGCCAGCTGGACCAGCCCGACGATGCCAAGTACCTGCCCTTCACCCCAGCCCCTCGCTGGCTCTCGACGCTGCATTACGACATCAAGGGAAAGTCGAAAGCCGTGCGCAACATGTTTGCCGAAGTGGAGATGGAATGCAACCTGGAACAAAACCACGTGCACACAGCCTACAACACGGAAACGCGCACGCCGGCCTACGTGCTGTGGAACGCATCGGCAGGAACCGACGTCATGCTGAAGGGCAAACGCCTGCTGACGCTGACGCTCTCGGCCCAGAACATCTTCAACCGCGCCTATCAGAACCATCTGAACCGACTGAAGGAAGGCGGTTTCTACAACATGGGGCGCAACATCGGCATTAGGGCCATCGTTCCCCTGAGTTTGTGAAAAATCAAAAAAAAAGAGGTGCCGGCGAACTGAATTACAGGAAAAAGATGTATCTTTGTGGTTAGTTAGCGTGTCACACACGCTTTCCTAACCATCAACCCCTAATACTAAATTACAAAAATCAGAATTATGGCTTATCAAGAGACTACCAGAACAGGCTACGGAACCCGGGTGAAGAATTCATTCGGAGGCATCCTCACTGGATTCCTGCTTTTCATCGCCGGCACCATCATGCTATGGTGGAACGAAGGCAGCGCCGTGAAAACCGACAAGATGCTCAACGAATCGGAGAAAGTGGCCGTGCATGTAGACAATGTGTCGACACTCGACCCTTCGCTCGAAGGCAAACTCATCCACGCCTCGGCGCTGGCAACCACCACCGACACCCTGCGCGACGAAGCCTACGGCGTGAAGGAAAACGCCATTGCGTTGGACAGATACGTTGAATACTACCAGTGGGTGGAGCACAGTTCGAGCGAATCGAAAGACAAACTGGGCGGTGCGGAAGAAACCACCACCACCTATACCTACAGCAAGGAATGGGTACCGCAGCCCATCGATGCCTCAACGTTCCACGACCCCGCATACAAGAACGTGAAGAACGGGGCCATCGTGAAAGTTGACAACAATCATCAGTATGCAGAAAACGTGACTTTCGGCGCTTACAAATTGCCTCAGTTCATGGTGAACAGCATCTCGCATGGAAACGAATTTGCCAGCGTGAACCCCACCGAGCAGCAGCTGCGCCAGTGGGACAAGGACATTGAGCGCATCCAGCGCCAGCTGGGCCGTGCCACGGCAACCACGAAGGCCACCATCGAAGAACCGAAGGAAAGTCCGGCTCCCGTCGTCGTGAACGACTCTGCCAAGGCCGACAGCATCGCTCCTGTGGATACCATCAAGACGGAACCCGCCAAGGTGGGCGGCTATACTGCCACATACGTGCACAGCGGCGAGGGCAAGCTGTACTTCGGACTGAACGAAGGCATGCCCGAGGTGGGCGACGTAAGAATCAACTTCAGAGTCGTCCGCCCCCACGACATTTCCGTGATGGGCGTAGTGCAGGGCAACACCTTCACCACCTATGTGGCCAAGAACGGGAAGAAGTTCTATGACGTGGCTAACGGCGTGAAGAGCATGGACGAGATGTTTGCCAGCCGCCACAAGGCCAACACCTTCTGGCTTTGGGTGTTCCGCGTAATCGGGCTGATTCTTGTCGTGAGCGGTCTGAAGGGCATCTTCGGCATCCTGACCACCTTGCTCAAGGTTGTTCCCTTCCTGTCGAGCATCATGGGATTTGGCGTCTCGGTGGTTTGCGGTGTTCTCGGATTCATCTGGGCCCTGCTCGTTGCAGCATTGGCTTGGCTGTTCTACCGCCCGCTAGTCAGCATCTGCCTGCTGGCCGTGGTTGCCGCCGTTGTTTTCTTCTTCTGGAAGCGCGGAAAAAATAAAAAACAGGAAATCAACGGACCAACCGTATAAAGACACACCACAAAGACACACCACAAAGACCCACCCCAGCCCTCCCTAAAAGAAAAGACCCACCCCGGCCCTCCCTGTGAGGGAGGGAGCAAATAGTAAAAACTCCCATCCGTTCGGGTAAAGGCCGAGGGCATAACTCCCCTCCCATGTAGGGGAGGGGCAGGGGTGGGGTCAGTATTCAGAAATAAAGATAGTATATTAGGCAAATATTAGAAATCACAGACCCCACCCCTAACCCCTCCCCTTAAGGGGAGGGGAGTACATTAGCCCCCCGCTATTACTATCTACTCCCCTCCATATAGGGAGGGGCTGGGGGTGGGTCTCTCTCCCCATTGAGGGGCTGGGGGTGGGTCTGTTGGGTGGGTCTGTTGGATGGCTCTCTATTTAATCACAATATTATTATGGCAGACAACAAAACAAAACAGATTACGTTTGCAGGCATTCCGCAGAATCTTGGTCAGTTGCAGGCCATGCGGGAATTCAGCCTTCAGGATGAGTTCGAAGTAGCCGCGCTGGTGGTTGCTGTGCTCTGCAACTATGAGCGCGACACCGAAGGCACGCTGGCCATGGTTGATGCGCTGCGAGGTCCAGAGCCCCTGAATGCCTACGGAAAACAGTTCCTGCGCGACCGCCTCAGCGGCAAGCAATACAAGACGTTCTCGTTCTTCGAGGGGTCAAGTCCGGCAAACGACTACACACCAACGGTGCCCTACACCATCAGGGTGAGCAGCAATCCTTATTCTTATCAGAATGAGAACTATGCCACGCTCTACCTGAAGTCTTCAGGAGCCGACAGCGCACGACCTATTTCGCTCCGAAAGAAACCGAGCACTGGACAATGGTTTGTGGTGGATTTCAATTTCCTTGCCGACATCCGCATCCCAACTTCGCAGGATAAGTGGGCATAAAACCCCTCCCCCATCCCCTCCCGAGGGAGGGGAGTTCAAGAAGCCTCCCTGCGGGGGAGGCTTTCTGATTATCCCCCTCGGGGGATTAAAGGGGGGTTATTTATGCTTCTCTGCCCCGCTGCGCTTATCACGGCGATAGGAGCGATAGTCATCCAATTCTATTTCGATTTCAGGTTCCGCCAGTTCTCCTTCGCGAGGCAGGCGGAACTTTTGGTATTTGATGTTCAGTCCGCGATCCATCCACATCTTTTCATAATAGGTCTGGATGGAAAGTATCGGACCGGCCCCGTCGCGATACAAATCTTCGGTCCTGAAAAGCAGCGGCAGATGATTCATATCGACCATATAGGAAGTATAGGTGAAAAGGAAATTGGAATCGGTCTTCAGATGTATGATGCCGCCATCGACGAGGAAACGGCGGTAGCGGTTCATGAAATACGTGCTGCTGAGCCGTTTGCGGGGATTCTTCATCTGCGGGTCGCTGAACGTGAGCCATATTTCCTGCACCTCGTCCTTGCCGAAAAAGCGGTCTATAATCTCGATGTTGGTGCGCAGGAAGGCAACATTCTTCAGTCCCTCCTGCAAGGCCTGTGTGGCACCCGTCCACATGCGCGCTCCCTTGATGTCTACTCCGATGAAATTCATGTCAAGAAACAGCTTGGCCAGTCCCACGGTATACTCCCCTTTTCCGCAGCCAAGCTCCAGCACGATGGGGTTATCGTTCTTGAAATACATCTCGCGCCAGTGCCCCTGCATGGCGAACGGCACATCTGACATCACCCCATAAGGATACTGAAACACATTCTCGTAACGCTCCATGTCGGCAAACTTTGCCAGTTTTCCTTTTCCCATAATCGTATATTTTTGCGCAAAGGTACGGATTAATTTTAATACTTCCAAGTTATTTTGTAGAACAATCCTATATTAATCACCATGCCATACAAAGTTTTTTTGTCAGTTTTTTATAGTTTTTTGTTTAGAAAAGAGGTTGCTGTGAGCTGTGCTGTTATCAAAAAAATCTCTTCTGAGAAATTTCTTCAAAAATAGGTTTTAACTACACTCTGCAATCCAAGCCATTGGTATGCAGGTAGTTAACCAATGTAGTTAAACTACACTAAACTACATGCTAACTACATCGTAACTACATGCCCATTCGGCGGACATCGCCCCAAAAGGGCTTTCCGCATGCAAATAACACGCTTATCATTTGGCTTTCAAGCAGTTCCGAATTAGTTCCGATATTGGAAACTGCCAGTTCCGATGCCAGAAACTGTCAGTTCCAATAGGCGGAACTGTCAGTTTCCAAGTTCGGAACTGACGAAAACTGACGTTAGCGAGAATTCAAATCAGCATGTCGTGGATGCCGAAATCTAGCCGTAGTGTAGTTAGTGTGTAGTTAGCATGTAGTTAAATGTAGTTTAACTACACTATCTAACATATTGGCTATAAGCACGTTTAATCGCTGAGTGTAGTTAAAACCTATTTTTGAGGAAATTTCTCGTCAGTGTAAAATGTCAACCAAAATCAGTACACCTCAATATGTCATAAATATTGCATCACCTTATTACAGGTGACGCCCTCCACCGTTCACAAGGAGACCAACAGTTATATGCTTTTAATTTTTTTTCGAACCAGATGCAAGATTTTGCCTATTCCTTTATTATATATATAGAACAACTGTAGATTAAACATGAAAATGAAATGAAAAAGAATATTAGATTTATAGAATGCCTGATGCTCTTCGTCTGCCTGGCATTAGTGGGATGCTCTGAGGGGGAAGAAGCTATTGGCACCTTATCGAAACCTAAAAACGATTATTCTGGCTATTGGATTGTTGGAAAAAATGGCACGGATTCAAATAATGGGCAGGACGATTCAGATATGGCATCAGGAGTTTATGTCACTCCCAATCGTGTGATTTTCAGGAAGATGCCATGCAGCTTTTTCGTAGAGCAAGTTGTTCCGGCCAGTTTGCAGAAAGAAGCCCGGTACAATGTGCTGGCTTCCGACTATGCACTGAAGATGACACAGGTAGGCCAATCAGCGGAGAACATTTATCTGCAGCTAGAGCGGAAAGACTACAGTTTCAAAACGACCTATGGCGGAGAGCAACACGAGATACGGCTCGTGATGGGCGACGACGGTTCTGCCGTGGGGTCGCCTGACTATTCCAGAATGTCATTCGTGCTCTCCGTGGAGCGCATATTATTGGATGGGGACGAGGTGGTCAGTTATGCCGACGAACCGCTTAAGCTGACCTTCGTCTATCCCCTTTGAAAACATAAACAGGCGTGAACTTCGACGAAGAATTCCTGAAAGCACTGCAGAAAGACTGCCGCAAGGCCGGACGACGGCTTTACGAATGCTATTCCGGCTATGTGATGGCTATTTGCCTGCGCTATCTTTCCGACAGCGATGCGGCATCCGATGCCATGCAGGACACCTTTGTGAAGATACTCACGCGGATTGACAGTTTTGAATTTCGCAGTGAAGGCTCGCTGAAGGCATGGATAGGAAAGATTGCTGCCAACGAGGCACTGATGCATCTCAAAAGACAGCAACTGGTTTTTACCGACCAACTGCCTGATGTAAGCGAAGAGCCCGAAGAACCTGATGTGGGACAAGTCCCGCTCGAAGTGCTACAGCGGATGATTGGCGAACTGCCACCGGGCTACAGGGCGGTGTTCAATCTCTACGTCTTCGAACAGCAGAGTCACCACGAGATAGCCCGACAGCTAAACATCAGCGAGGGCACCTCTGCCTCACAGCTACTCAGAGCCAAGCGCCAGCTGGCCCGCAAGATTAAGGAATACATAAAAAGTACAAACGAATGAAACAGGAAGATTGGACCAAGAAACTGCGTGAGCGACTTTCCGACTACGAACAGCCGGCGCCTGCTGATGCGTGGGAGCAGATTGAACGGAGGCTTCCTGCTTCGGTGCCACCGGTGCGCACGGCCCTTCACCGCAGGCTGGCTGCTGCCGCCGCCGTCTTGCTGTTGGGAGGAGCGGGACTGGTCTATTATCAGTCGGCGACGGAAAAACCTTCGGTCGTACAGCCAAACCCCGTGGCCGGAATAGTGAAGAAAAAACCTGAAACGAAGAATTTGCCGGCACAGCCACCAACAGCCAGTCAGGTGCAACCCACAAGACATCGGCCGGCTGCAGTGGTTAAGCCAGCTAACAGCCTTGCTGAGCCCGGAACAGTTGCGACGGAAACCACCGCAGACTCTGCTATTGCGGCACCATCGCCCGAAACACCGCCAACAGCCGTGACAATGCAGCCGAGGCATACGGGCGAATCCGCTCAAAGGCCTCAGGTAACGATGCCTTCCCCCCAAAAGCGGCCTCGACAGAAAGACCACAATCTTGGTTTCGGACTTCTGGCCATGAACACAATGGCTGGCAGCAGTAATGAGACTAATGGGGTGCTTATGAGCAACCAGATGCAGCAAAGTTTCAACGACGCTTACACGGCCTACAAAGGCAACCGGCGCGCAGCACCTGTCTATCTCACCGACTATGAGGAGCGTGCCACACACAAGATGCCCTTGCGGTTCGGTCTGACAATAAACTACCGTATTGGCAAGAACTGGCAGATAGAGACGGGTGTGGTTTATACACACACACAATCAGAATTCGTTAAGCAGATGCGGCGCAACACCGTAACCACAGAGCAGACTCTCCATTATGTGGGTATTCCTCTTCGTGCGGGCTTTACCGTGTGGGAATGGAACCGCCTGCGTGTCTATGCCAGCGGCGGAGGTGAGGTGGACTTCAACGTGAAGGCTCAACGTGAAACCGAAGGCATAAAGCAGGACATGCAGCACGACCGTACGCAGTTCTCGGTGCAGGCCGCTGCGGGTGCACAGCTGAACATCATCCCGCAGGCGGGCATCTATGTTGAGCCTGGCGTCACATGGTATCCCGACAATGGAAGCCAGGTGGATAACGTGTTCAAGGACCGCCCTCTACAGCCCACCTTACAGTTCGGACTACGTTATACCGTTAAGTAAAAAGGTAAAAAAGTAAAAAGGTAAAAAAGTAAAAAAGTAAAAAGGTAAAAAAGAAAATAAAATGAAACAGATTAGCTTTTTCCTATTGGCCGTAGCAGCCATGCTGCTTTCTGCCTGCTCCACATCCGAAACGGCAACCGTGGGCGTGGGCAACGTGTCGAACTCGGAATGCGGGGCCGTGTCACGCGCCTCGATAATGAGAAACCCGAAAATAAAGATGACGCGCCGAGGCAACAACATCGATTTTGAACTTCCGTGCAACGTAAACTGCGGAATGGCGGAAAATGGAATCAAGGTGGAGCCGGAATGGACCGACGGGCGGCTGAACGTGATCCTGAAACCAGAAAAGACATTCAATTCGGATATTGGGTCTATGTGTACCTGTCAGGTGACTGTCTATTTCACGGCCTACGACATCGAGGACGACTCGTTTGTGCTGGCCTTCAACGGAAAAAACTACAAGGTGGACTTCGACGGGCACAGCGTGGTCTATATCGACGAGGTCACGGGCGACACAGCCTACGAGGAATATTTCATCTATAGACCCGAACTGACTGAATTCAGGTTTGACAAGGAAGACATAACCGTAGGCTACATCCCTGAAAACAGATTCCTTGTATATAGACATGATACTTATACATACTTCATAGCATTCGACTATTTCGTGCCTTGCAGCCTCACGCAGCTGTCTGTCGAATTGGACAGGGAGGATGACGGCACGCTGGTGTTGCGCTACGTCACGGATGCCGGAGAGATTGACGGCAGGGCAACCGGCTGCAATCAACGGGCGCATATCCATGCACATATTGAGAATACGCCCGACGAGGAAATCCACCTGAAAGTCAATCCGCACAAGGCAATGGTGAAGGGCGAAGACGGCGTGGAACACGAGGAGACAGAGTACGACTTCGACGGCATCATAAAGAAAAACGGCGAAGTAGAGACCGAAAAGATTTTGGGCTATGTGGACAACCCCGTATTGGGCAAGGTGCCCATTGTACCGGTGGACATGCAAAGTCTGCCCGACTGGCTGAAAAAGAAGATGCAGGAAATGGATTCGCTGCCGGCGGAGCTCGGGGGATATGCTGTCTTCAGAGGCAATTACAAATGGATGTACAATCCAATCTATTATATCTACTCTCCATTGTCCTCGTGTATTGCATGCGAAATGTACGATGAGCGCGGTGAGCTTTTTGAGTACGGGGAAGATGCCGAGCAAAAAGTCAATAAGGTCAGGCTATGGCGTTGCATATATAGCACAAAATAAGCATCAGAAAAAACAATTATGAAACAGATTATTCTATGTTTAATGTTTAGCCTCGGCCTCTGCAGCGAAGCTAAGGCACAGACGAAGACGCTGGAGCACAACATCTTCCTCTCTACGGGATGGCTCAGCATATCCGACGACGGGCATATGGATCATGGTCTGACATTCAGGGCGGGCTACGGACTAAACTGCTATTTTTCCGAACGGTTCTCCGTGATGCCAGGGGTGGCTATCAGGGGAGAAGTCGAAGGCGGACTGGGGGAATGTCCCGACGGTGCCGACGACGACCGTTTCGCTTTTCTCGACATCCCCGTGGTTGCACAACTGCATCTGGGCAGCGGTCACAACAAATGGGTGGCAGGCCTCGGCCCAGTGTTCTCTTTCTGTGTGTCCAACGGCAACTATTACATAGATGGCAACCCGAACAGTCCGCTCAACGGGAAAGACAAGATAAAGGATTTCTCGTTGGAGCTTCAGCCAAGCATGATGTACGAAGTGGGCAAGTTCCGCTTCGGAATGGAAGGCCTCATCGGACTGCTCGACATCAAGCGCCGCTACCCCCAGACCAGCGGCAGCATACATCTGCACAGCGTCATGGCGACAGTGGGATTCCACTTCTGAATAATTTTTTTCAACCATAAAACGGAAAATTATGAAAAAGCATTTAATGCTATTTGTTTCGTGCCTGCTGATGACGGCTTGCAGCAGCGATTCCGAAATAGTGAGCGAGTTCACAGGAAATGACCGCGGACAAGCCTGGGAGAGTATAGACTATAGTGGCAAGGAGGGATTTACCGCCATCCCCGAAATACCGATGAGTGATGAGGCAGAGAAGTTTTTCGCTGAGATCCTGAACTATGGATACACAGGGAGCGACAGCCAGGCATTCTTCGCTCAGGGAATCTTCGAAGAAGAACGACCCGGATGCAAGAGGATTGAGCACCGCAGGGAGGACAGCAATGGCGACATACGCTACTATATCATCAATTCGGAGGAACAACTCGCAGCAATCTACAGAGGGCAGCGCAAACTCCCCAAGATTGATTTTCAGGACAAGTCCCTTATCCTGGGAGAGTATGAGACGTGGCCATACTGCTCGATAGAAAAGGATGTGCTCTACAGGACAGACGGCAGAGTGTTCGTCATGAATCTGTATATTCCCCAGCCTGCAGGTGACACTTTCACCTGCGACATGAGAAAGCTTTGCTTCTGGGGACTATATCCGCGAATCAGTGCCGAAGAACTTTCTTCGATATCCCCCATTGTCTATAGGCTGGAGTGAACAGGAAATGTGAACGGGGTCCCTCGAGAAATCAAGGGGACAGGTTTGATTCATTCTGATGAAGAATATTTGGTGGTAACAAGAAAAATATGTATCTTTGCGCTATATAACGTAAACAAGCATTCTATGCTACGACAAAAGCGAGAGAAAAGCGGCACGGGCATCTGCCATGTGATGAAAGGGAAGGAATCAAACCTGTCCCTCCGATTCACTGCCAAGGAGTACAAGAAAGAAAAGCAAAACGGGCATCTATCATGTGATGCTCCGTGTGAACACAGTCCCCTGTTCACGTAGTCTTATTATTTAATATTGCAAAATGAAAACAGTATTTAACTTTCACAATGATTTTAAAAGAAGTCAATTAGAGATTTCCCCTGACGTTTCTTATAATTTGTTATGGGAATATCTTGTTCCATACA
>JAFWQT010000188.1 GCA_017508965.1 Prevotella sp.
ATGCACTGCAAAGGTAATCATTTTGATTGTATCCACCAAATCTTTTCCCTATTATTTTTTTAATATGTGCAAAATAATCGGGCTACCCTGTGCGGATGCCCGAAAAATTTTGGTGGTACGATTGCGGATAATCATTATATTTTTCTTCTAAAAGGCTAAATATCAATGACATACGATTTGACAAAACCAACAGCACCAAAGATGCCTAAGCTCGGAAAAGGGCTTGAGAGCATCAGACTTATCGCCTCTCAGATCTCTCCAGATATGCGTGAGGCTATCGTTCCGATGGTTTTTCCTGCTCTGGGAGCATACGTTAGTGGTTCGGAGTTTCAGTATGCCGACCTCACTTGGATGGAGATATGTGGTCAGATGGCCCACCTTGTTGCCGATTCGGGCATGGGTAAGGGGCAATTGACAGCATGCATTGAAACAATTATGCGAAAGCGCCGTGAGCATGATGAACAAGAGATGCAAAAGCTTGTTGTCTGGCAGAAAGCAGTCAAGACGAAAGGTGCAAACAAGGAGAAGCCCGTGCGCCCAGACGTCGCGTTTTTCTTTCCGCCTTCAGACGTCACCAATCCGGCATTCCTGCAGAACGCTATGGCATGTGAGCTTTGCGGTAACCATACCCAGTACTACAACATGACGGAAATAGAGATGGCCGACCGTATGTGTGGAGGTCACAGGCAGGTAAGCCAGACCATACGGAACATTTTTGACAAAATGCGGGGCGGTGCCCTTCGTGCTACAGCCGACGGCGTGACCGGCAACCCTATTCTACGTGTCAACATCACTTTCTCATCGACACCTTTTTCTGCCCGTAAGTTCTACAAATACGAGCTTTTCAACGGTGTTCTTGGCCGCATAGTCTTCTCTTTCAAGGCACGTCAGGAACGTAGCGGCAAAATTCCCCGCCATGGCAAATATGAAGAGGCTTTCATTAAGAAACTCGATGAATACATCGTCCGTCTGGAGGCTAGCAAGGGGCGCTTCATCATTCCGCAACTGAATAAGTTGGCTGACAAGATGGCTGCCGATATGGCTACCATTGCCGACCTGACCGATGACGACGTTCTCTGGGACATGGGCAAACGTGCCATCATCTCGGCATGGAAAAACGGATGTATCCTCTACATTCTCAACGGGATGTGTTGGACTCGCGGCATTGGAGATATGGTTGAATGGCTTTGCTACAGGGACATTTGGAGCAAGCTTCAAGTATTTGGCGACATGCTGAAAGACGGTGACACAAGCACCTCGGAAGCTGCCAAGGCTGGGCCTAAGAATATGCTCGAAGACCTTCCCGACACCTTCAACGAACAACAGTTGGAAGCACTTCGCATCAATGCCGACAAGTCCAAGGAAGGCACCAACCGGCAGTTGCGCGTATGGATGTATCGTGGCTTTATCGAGTACTCTGCCCAGACGGGTCTCTATTCCAAGACAAAGAAGTATCTCGACCGCAAGAGATGATGGCGCCAGCCCGCTCAGCGCGTGATGATGGCGCCAGCCCGCTCCGCGCGTGATGATGGCGCCAGCCCGCTCCCCTCCCTTCAAGGGGAGGGGCCAGGGGTGGGGTCTGTAATTTCCCTGCACAGAGCAAGTTAGAGACCCCACCTCGGCCTTCGGCCACCCCTCCCCTTGAAGGGAGGGGAGCGGCTGGCGCATCGGGGCAATTCATAATTGACAATTCATAATTCATAATTCATAATTGACAATTCATAATTCATAATGCATAATGATGGATAAATATGAACTTCAGAAGCTCCGCGACCTCCCTATTGAGGGGGTCGCAGAGCGGCTAGGAATGCAGGTGGTGAGGCATAAGAGCCTGTGCCCGTTCCACGACGACCACAGCCCCTCGATGACCTTCCGCCGCGGGCGATTCCGTTGCTGGAGCTGCGGAGCCAACGGCAACAGCATCGACCTAGCCATGCGAATGCTCAACAAACCCTTCGCCGAAGCCTGCCGATGGCTGGCCGATGACACGAACATCATCATCGCAACCTACAACCCTAACCACGAAACAGACGACTCGACCGACGAGACACCCTTCGACGCCTCGCGCTACACCCGCTATTTTGAGCATCCTTTCTTGAACGATTCCGCCCGACGGTTTCTCTTTGCCGAGCGGCGGCTGGACGAGCGGGTGGTGCGCTGGTGCAGGCTGACTTCGTGGAAGGACCGCCGGGGAGTGGCGTGGCTGCAGACGCCCTATTACGACCGCGAGGGCCGTCTCACTGGCGTTCAGAACCGCAACCTGGTG
Organism: Prevotella sp.; assembly: GCA_017508965.1. Lineage (GTDB taxonomy): Bacteria > Bacteroidota > Bacteroidia > Bacteroidales > Bacteroidaceae > Prevotella. The sequence continues at coordinate 2,267 of JAFWQT010000188.1, forward strand.
CGGGGCGCCTGGCCGCGTTTCCGCTTTCCACAGGGCTCGGAATGCGGCATCTACAACCTGCCCGTGCTCAACCTGCTGCGCCCCGGCGAGCCGCTCTTCATTGCCGAGGGATGCTCCGACTGCTGGGCCCTGCTCTCCGCCGGACACAAGGCCATCGCCATCCCCTCGGCCACGCTCCTCAAGCGCAAGGACGCGGAGCTGCTCTCCTCGCTCCACTCGCAGCTGGCCACTCCTTTCCACATGTTCCCCGACCGCGACGCGCCCGGCGAGCGCCTCTTCCTACAGCTACGCCAGCTGCTGCCCAACCTGGAGCACCACCAGCTGCCCCCCGACTGCAAGGACTTCAGCGAGTACTATCTGAGGCGCTTCGCAGGCGCTTCGCTAAATGATAAATGATA
>JAFWQT010000028.1 GCA_017508965.1 Prevotella sp.
GGCTTCTGCTCACATCCAGGCTGGTGCCAAGAAGGTTGTGATTTCAGCTCCTGCTGGCAATGACCTGCCCACCATCGTTTACAATGTAAACCACAAGACTCTGACTCCTGCTGACACCGTTATCTCTGCAGCTTCTTGCACAACTAACTGTCTGGCTCCTATGACCAAGGCTCTGAACGATTTCGCTGCTATCCAGAGCGGTATCATGACAACTGTTCACGCTTACACTGGCGACCAGATGATTCTCGACGGTCCTCAGCGCAAGGGTGATGTTCAGCGTGCTCGTGCTGGTGCCCAGAACATCGTTCCTAACTCAACTGGTGCTGCCAAGGCTATCGGTCTGGTTATCCCCGAGCTGAACGGTAAGCTGATCGGTGCTGCCCAGCGCGTTCCCACTCCCACAGGTTCTACCACTATCCTGCACGCTGTTGTGAAGGGTGAGGTTACTGTTGAGGACATCAACGCTGCCATGAAGGCTGCTGCCAACGAGAGCTTCGGTTACACTGAGGAGAAGCTGGTTTCTAGCGACATCATCGGTATGAAGTTCGGTTCGCTGTTCGATGCCAACCAGACCATGGTTAGCAAGATCGGTGACGGCAACTCTCTGGTTCAGGTTGTTGCTTGGTACGACAATGAGAACTCTTACACTTCTCAGATGGTTCGCACCATTAAGTATCTCGCCGAGCTGAAATAATATTTAGCCTGACACGAAAAAAATGGCCGTCCGATATTGTCGGACGGCTTTTTTTTGTATCTTTGTGCCGACAATCGTATTAAAGATGTGGAGATAGAATCTCTACATAAGGGACGGGACAGTTTGGACTAACATCTATTATTAAACATGAAGAAAGTGATACTTTTCGCATTGGTGGTCCTCAGCTGGACTTCGTGCGGCAACAAGACGGGAGGCACTACGCCGGAAACCGACTCAGCCCAAGTGCAGGAGATAACCGATACCGTCAGCACGGTGAACGCCATCACCGGGCAGGTGAAGGCCGTGTTCGACTATCTGAATGAGCTCCGGCAGCATCCCGACGACAAGAATCCCTCGGTGGATGAGCGCTTCGGCACGAAGGAGTGGCAGCAGGTAAGGGCCGACGCAAAAGCTGTGGACATGGCCTGTGAGTGCGGCGGTTTCTTCGACTTCGGCGAGAACGGTCCGCTCGATGCCTGGGTGTACGACTGCTACGAAGGACAGATCAGCGCCGACAGCATCAAGGTGAACATCCTGCCCAACGGCACCGCCGACGTGAGCCTCTATGTGAAGAACACGCCCGATGCCAAGGGGGTGCCCGTCAGGTGGCTGATGCGGATGGAAGATGGCCAGTGGCGCGTCAATGATATCATCTTCGTGCAAGACGACAACCTTAACCTGCTGAACGGCATGCGGGCCTATGCCGACGACGGGAAGTATAACAAGACGTTCACCATTGGCAAGTACCTGACTGAGATGAAGAAACAGGCAGCCAAGCTATACGACAAGAACGAGGACGATATCTATTTAGTGGGCTACGGACTGCTCGACATCGACCGCGACGGTATACCCGAAGTGAGTATCAGGTGCGAGGAACCCGAGGCCACGGTGGTGTTCTCGATTGCCGGCGAAAAGCCCACCATGCTGGCCGACTCGTTCGGTGCTTCCGAAATCTACTACTTCGAGCATGGCGTGGGTGCCCAGGGAGGATGCGGCACGGGATGCATGATGGGCAGCTATGCTATCCTGGAAAACAGCCTGCCCACCGTCAGGTTCCGCTCTTACGAACAATACGACATGAACGGCAACCTGGACTCATCGGAGAACACCATCGACGAAAAGGAATCAACGCCCGAAGAGGTGGAGAAACTGATGAAGAAACTCGGTGAGTCACTAGACATTGTTCCTGTGATGCACGAAATTGAAAACTGAACAAAATGATGAAAAGAATACTGATCTGCACCATCATGGCCTGCTTCATGGCCATACAACTGAACGCCCAAAGCCTTCAGTACTACCGGTTCGACACCAAGCTCGACGGCCGCATACCCGTGAGCATCGTCTTCGAGAAAGACCGTAACAACATCATCGGCGGCTACATATACTACCACAATGCCAAGAATCCCGCGCCCATACTCATTGCCGGCACAACCACCACCTACAACGGAGCCGTGAACTATTTCCTTCGCGAGTATCAGGAAGACGGCACCATCACGGGCATCATATACCTGCAGACGAAAAACCGGACCACCACCGGCTCGTGGACAAACCCGAAGACGCGGAAGGAACTGCCAATGAAGAACCTTACCAGCAGTCGCGAGAAGCCCAACTGGTTCACCGGGTCGGTACTGACACCCGAAGACCCGGGCAACATCGGAAAAGAGTACTCGTTCCAGGAATGGCACCTGGGGTATGAGTCGATGATGGGCGGAAACATCACCTTCCGCGCCGCTGGCAAGAACAAGGTGCATTTCGAGTGTACAAACGTGCGGCATAACATCGCCGAGGGAAAGAGCGATAAAGGACGGCCTGCCGAACTGAAAGGCAACAAGTTTGAATACCGCCATGTGAACGAATGCGGCTACGGATTCAAGGCCACGTTCTATCAGCAGTTTGTGATGCTTGAGACCATCACCGGCAATGAGTCGCTGGAATGCTTCGGTGCAGGAGCCGCGTTCGATGGTGTATATATTAAGGTGAAACAATAAAAACAAGCTGCCCGCTATTGCGGAATGGCATTTTTTTAGTATTTTTGCCGACGAATGGAAAAACTGATAACGATACTGGGACCCACGGCAAGCGGAAAGACTGAGCTGGCAGCCCATCTGGCAGCTGAGACCAATGGCGAGATTATCTCGGCCGACTCGCGCCAGGTTTACCGAAGGATGGACATCGGCACGGGCAAGGACCTGGCCGACTACACCGTCGGCGACAGGCAGATACCCTACCACCTGATTGACATCTGCGAGCCAGGCACGAAATACAACCTGTTCGAGTACCAGCAGGATTTCCTGGAAGCCTACAACGACATCACCGCCAGAGGCCGGCAGCCCATCCTTTGCGGCGGCACCGGACTCTACATTGAATCGGTGCTGAAGGGCTACACGCTGTCGCCAGTTCCCCAAAACCCGCAACTGAGAGCCGAACTGGAGGGGAAGTCGCTAGAAGAGCTGACGGCCATGCTCACGGAACTGAAGAAGGAGACGGGCACCACTATGCACAACACCACCGACGTGGACACCGCCCAGCGCGCCATCAGGGCCATCGAGATTGAACAGCACAACCTGCAGTCGCCCATGCCCGAGCGGGCATTCCCGAAGATTCCATACGTGATACTGGGCGTGAACATCGACCGCGAGCACCGCCGCGAGAAAATCACCCGGAGGCTGAAGACAAGGCTCGATGAGGGAATGACGGAGGAAATCCGTGGACTGCTGGATAGCGGGATTCCAGCCGAAGACCTTATCTACTATGGTCTTGAGTACAAATACGTGACGGAATACGTCATCGGTAAAACCACCCGCGACGAAATGTTCCGCCAGCTGGAGATAGCCATCCACCAATTTGCCAAGCGCCAGATGACATGGTTTCGCGGCATGGAGCGCAGGGGGTTCCGCATCCATTGGATAGACGCCATGCAGCCAATAGACGAGAAAGTGAGTCGGGCCCTCCGGATTATCGGCGGCGAGACAGAAGCATAATACAAGCAAAGAATAAAACCGACAGATATGGAACAGAACAGATGGGGCATACTGTATTGCCCGAAACACGGACTCTTCGGCGGCAACAATCGCGAGAAGATTGAGCAATGCCTGAAGGAACAGGGAATAGCATACGACCTTGTGCAGAGCGAGAATCCCAATTCCGTGGAACGGCTGGCCAACATGCTCATCAACAACGGCTACAAGACCATCATCATCGTAGGCGGCGACTCGGCCCTGAACGATGCCGTGAACTGTCTGATGCAAAACACGAAGGAGGTGCGCGACAGCATCTCGCTCGGCGTGATTCCCAACGGCGTGATGAACGACTTCGCCCGCTACTGGGGATTCAAGGACAGCGAGGTGGAGCAGACCATTGGATGGCTGAAGAAAGGACGCGTGCGCAAGGTCGACCTGGGCTGCATGCGCTACACCAACCGCAAGGGCGAGCATTGCCACCGCTACTTCCTGAACTGTGTCAACATCGGACTGGTGGCATCCATCATGAACCTTCGCCGGCAGACGCGCCGTATGCTGGGACTTCGCACACTCTCGTTCATCGCCTCGTTCATCCTGATGATATTCCAGCGCATGGAATACAAGATGGACCTGAAGATCAACAACGAGCGCATCAACCGCCGCGTGATGACCGTCTGCATTGGCAGCGCCCAGGGCTACGGCCAGACGCCCAATGCCGTACCCTACAATGGCATGCTCGACGTGTCGGTGGTGTATCATCCCGAGATGGTGCAGCTGTTCGAGGGCTTCTATCTGTTCCTTCGCGGTAAGTTCCTGAACCACCGCAACGTGCATCCCTACCGCACTCAGGAAGTGGTGGTGGAAGAGGCACAAAGGGCACTTGTGGGAATCGACGGACGACTGATGAACACGCCCGTGGGACCCTTCAAAATTAAGATAGAACAAGAAGTTGTAAATTTCATGATTCCAGGATGATAAAAAGAAAAGGTTAGAGCAAATCTCTAACCTTTTTTCGATATGTTTTCAAGTGCGTCGATTCTTATCAGTTTTATCTTCCTTCCATCGATGGCAATGAGCTTTTCGTTGGCAAAGGTGGAGAGCGTGCGAATGGCATTGCTGGTGGTCATGTTCGACATATTGGCCAGGTCTTCGCGACTTAGGTAGATGCTCAGCGTGCAGCCGTCTTCCTCCATGCCGTAGCTGTCCCTGAGGAAGAGGAGTGCCTCGGCCAGACGCCCGCGGATATGCTTCTGCGTGAGGTTGATAGTGCGGTCGTCCGACTGTCCCAGCTCGATGGCAAGATGCCTGATGATGAACGATGCCACGCCGAAGTTGCGCTTCATCAGTTCCACGATGATTTCCATGGGAACGAAGGCCACCACCGAAGGCTCGAAGGCCGTGGCTGTGGTGCGGTAGTCTTCGCCTGCAAAATAAGGCCTGTAGCCGAATATTCCTACCGGCTTGATAACACGTACAATCTGATTTCTTCCGCTGATGCCGTCTTTGAATATCTTCACCTTTCCCTGGATAAGAAACATCATCCTGCTGGGGCGGTCGGTCTCGTCGTAGATGATTTCGTTCTTGCGGAACTGCTCCACGGTAAGTTCTTTCGAAATCATCGCCCGCTCTTCATCGTCCAAAGGCGACCACAATGCGCATATCTCGTTTGCTATCTCTTCTTTTTTTGAATCCTTCATTACAATCATATTTAACCTGTGGTTTTAAAAAAGCTGTTACCTGTTCTTTCGCGTGCAAAGGTAGTGATTTTCCGTGACAAAAATAAAAAAAACCACATATTTTATATTATAAAACATAAAAAACCTTCTATTTTTGAAAAATACCCCGAAATAATTTTGTATTCCAGAATAAAATGACTAACTTTGAACTCAATAACAATAATAATCTTAGAAAATTGTAATCTACAAACCTTAATAGAAATTCTATGAGTTATCTGCGATTCGAAAAGGCTCTGATGACGAACCTGGAGGAAGCATTGCCGCGAGAGCTGTTGCGCACCAACCGCTCTGGCGCCTACTCATGTTCCACTATTGTTGACTGCAACACGCGCAAGTATCACGGACTGCTCGTGGTACCCGTGCCGGAACTCGACGACGAGAACCACGTGCTGCTTTCGTCGCTCGACGTGACGGTCATCCAGCATGGAGCAGAGTTCAATCTTGGACTCCACAAGTATCAGGGCAACAACTACAGTCCTAAAGGTCACAAGTACATCCGAGAGTTTGACTGTGACAAAGTTCCCACGACCGTCTATCGTGTAGGTGGTGTAATACTGAAGAAAGAAGTGGTATTCCAGCACTACGAAGACCGTATCCTCATCCGCTACACGCTCGAGGATGCCCATTCGGCCACCACACTCCGCTTCAGGCCCTTCCTGGCCTTCAGAAGCGTAAGGCAGTTCACCCACGAGAACGGCGTGGCAAGCCGCGAATACCACGAGGTGGACAACGGCATCAAGACCTGTATGTATGCCGGATATCCCGACCTCTACATGCAGTTCAACAAGAAGAACGAGTTCCACTTCGTGCCCGACTGGTACCGAGGCGTGGAATATCCCAAGGAGCAGGAGCGCGGCTATGCCTCTAACGAGGACCTCTACGTGCCTGGCTACTTCGAGATGAACATCAAGAAGGGCGAGAGCATCGTCTTTGCTGCTTCCACCTCTCAGATTCGTTCGAGCAGCCTGAAGTCGCTCTTCGACAAGGAAGTGGCAGAGCGCGCACCACGCGACAACTTCTTCCACTGCCTGGTCAATGCCGCCCACCAGTTCCACAACCGCCTGGGCAACGACGAGCGCTACATCCTGGCCGGCTATCCATGGTTCAAGTGCCGCGCACGCGACACATTCATCGCCCTGCCCGGACTTACGCTTGCCATTGAGGAGCAAGACTACTTCGAGCTGGTGATGAAGACCGCCGAGCGCGAGCTGCGCAACTTCATGAAGGGCAAGCCCGTGAAGAAAATCACCGAGATGGAAATGCCCGACGTTCCCCTGTGGGCCGTCTGGGCCGTACAGCAATATGCCAAGGAGGCCGGAGAAGAGAAGGCCTTCAAGATGTATGGCAAACTGGTAGCCGACATCGTGAAGTTCATCGAGGAGGGCAACCATCCCAACCTGACGCTCGAAGAGAACGGACTGGTGCGCATCGAGGGCCGCGAGAGAGCTATGACGTGGATGAATTCCACGGCCAACGGGCGCCCCGTAGTGCCACGCACGGGATTCGTCGTCGAGATCAATGCCCTCTGGTACAACGCGCTGAAATTCTGTGCCAAACTGGCTAACTATAACAAAGACGAGAAAGCCGTTGCCCATCTCGAGGAGATGGCAGCCCTGACGAAGGAGTCGTTTGTCGACACTTTCCTCAACGACTACGGCTATCTCTACGACTACGTAGACGGCAACATGATTGACTGGAGCGTCCGCCCCAACATGATTTTTGCCGTGGCACTCGACTATTCTCCGTTGGCACAAGACCAGAAGAAGTCGGTGCTCGACATCTGCACACGCGAACTGCTCACCCCCAAGGGACTCCGCTCACTCTCACCCAAGAGCGGCGGCTACAACCCCATGTACGTGGGACCGCAGACCCAGCGCGACTATGCCTACCATCAGGGAACGGCCTGGCCTTGGCTCGGCGGTTTCTACATGGAGGCATGTCTGAAACTCTACAAGCGAACACGTCTGAGCTTCGTGGAGCGTCAGATGGTGGGATACGAGGACGAGATGATGCTCAACTGTCTGGGAACCATTCCTGAGATGTCGGACGGCAACCCGCCGTTCCGTGCACGCGGAGCCATGTCTTTCGCCATGAACGTGGCCGAGATTCTGCGCACTCTGAACATGCTCGAGAAATATACCTATAACAGATGAGTAGAAACCTAAAAGACATTACAAGCGTATGAAAGTATTAATGTTTGGATGGGAGTATCCCCCTCACGTGTTCGGTGGACTTGCCACTGCCAACTACGGTATTTCTGAAGGACTAAAGGCCCAGGGCGACATCGAGATTGCGCTCTGCCTGCCCCACCCCTTCGGCGACGAAGAGACCCATGCCGCACGCATCATTGCCATGAACGCCGTGCCCATCGCATGGCGCGACGTCGACTACGACTATGTGCGCAACCGCGTTGGCAACATCATGGACCCCGACTATTATTTCAAACTGCGCGACCATATCTATGCCGACTTCAACTACATGCACGTCAACGACCTGGGTGCCATGGAGTTTGCCGGAGGCTATCCCAGCAACCTGCACGACGAAATCAACAACTACTCGGTCATTGCCGGCGTAGTGGCACGCACTGAAGAGTTCGACATCATCCATGCCCACGACTGGCTCACCTACCCCGCCGGTATTCATGCTAAGCAGGTCAGCGGGAAACCGCTCTGCATCCATGTGCATGCCACCGACTTCGACCGCTCGCGCGGCAAGGTGAACCCAACGGTCTACGGCATCGAGAAAGACGGTATGGACAATGCCGACTGCATCATGTGCGTGTCGGAACTGACGCGCCAGACCGTCATCAACCACTACCACCAGGATCCCCGCAAGTGCTTCACCGTGCACAACGCCGTGTATCCCCTGAAGCAGGAATTGCAGGACATTCCGCGTCCCGACCATACCGGCAAGGAGAAGGTTGTCACCTTCCTCGGACGTATCACCATGCAGAAAGGCCCCGAATACTTCGTCGAGGCTGCCAACATGGTGCTCCAGCGCACGCGCAACATCCGCTTCTGCTTTGCCGGCAGCGGCGACATGATGGAGGCAATGATCTATCTGGCTGCACAGCGCGGCATCGCCGACCGCTTCCACTTCCCCGGATTCATGCGCGGCAAGCAGGTCTACGAGTGCCTCAAGGATTCCGATGTCTACGTCATGCCATCGGTCTCCGAGCCATTCGGCATCTCGCCGCTCGAGGCCATGCAGTGCGGAACGCCCAGCATCATCTCCAAGCAGAGCGGATGCGCCGAGATTCTCAACAACTGCATCAAGGTTGACTACTGGGACGTGCATGCACTGGCCGACGCCATGTACAGCATCTGCAACAACGAGTCGCTCTTCCGCTATCTGCAGGAAGAAGGCAAGAAGGAAGTCGACCAGATCACATGGGTCAAGGTGGGCACCTGGATTCGCGAACTCTACATGCGTACCCTCGGTTGGGTTTAAAAGTAAAAAAGTAAATAGGTAAAAAAATAAATAACAATGAAGACAATTTGTTTATATTTTGAGATACATCAGATTATTCATCTCAAGCGCTACCGTTTCTTCGACATCGGTACCGACCATTATTACTACGACGACTACGAGAACGAACGTTCCATCACCGACATCGCCGAGCGCTCCTACATGCCTGCCTTGAACACCCTGCAGCAGATGATTCAGGAGAACGGCAAGGCATTCAAGGTGGCATTCTCTCTTTCTGGAACGGGTATCGAACAGTTGGAGATGCACGCCCCTCAGGTGCTCGAAAAGCTGCAGGAACTCAACCAGACCGGTTGCGTGGAGTTCCTCGCCGAGCCCTATAGCCACGGACTGTCTTCGCTTGCCAACGAAGAGACCTTCGCTGCCGACGTGAAGAAACAGGTGCAGAAAATCGAGGAATACTTCGGCAAGAAGCCTACCGTGCTCCGCAACTCTTCGCTCATCTACAGCGACGACATCGGCGCCCAGGCTGCCGCCCTCGGATTCAAGGGAATGCTCACCGAAGGAGCCAAGCACGTGCTGGGATGGAAGTCGCCCCACTATGTCTACCATTGCGCACTCGCCCCGTCGCTGAAGCTGCTGCTCCGCGATGTTGAGCTCTCCGACGACATCTCGCTGCGCTTCAACAATCCCGACTGGGACGGCTATCCCCTCTTCGCCGACAACTACATCAACCGCATTGCACAGCTGCCCGAGGAAGAGCAGGTCATCAACATCTTCATGGAGCTCTCAGCGCTCGGCATTGCACAGCCACTCAGCAGCAACATCCTCGACTTCATCAAGGCTCTCCCCGCATGCGCCAAAGAGAAGGGCATCACCTTCAGCACACCGTCGGAGATTATCGCCAAGATGAAGAGCGTAGACAACCTGAACGTGCCCGACACCCTGTCGTGGGTCGACGAAGAGCGCGACGTCAGCTGCTGGCTCGGTAACCCCATGCAGCGCGAGGCCTTCAACAAGCTCTACAGCGTGGCCGACCGCGTACGCATTGCCAACGATCCCCGCATCAATCAAGACTGGGACTATCTGCAGGCCAGCAACAACTTCCGCTTCATGACCACCAAGCCTAGCAACGTGGGTCTCGACCGCGGCATCTACAGCTCGCCCTTCGACGCATTCACCAACTACATGAACATCCTGGGCGACTTCATGAGCCGCGTGAACAGCCTCTATCCCGAGAGCATCGACAACGATGAGCTCAATGCCCTGCTCACCACCATCCGCAACCAAGGCGACGAGATTGAGCGCAAAGACAAGGAGATTACCCGTCTGCAGGCCAAGGTAGAGAAGATGCAGGCCGAAGAAGACAAGCTCCACGCCAAGCTCGACAAGGTGAAGGAAGCTCCCAAGAAGGCTCCCGCCAAGAAAGCCGCTCCCAAGGCCAAGAAGGCAGATGCCTAATTCGTAGGCGTAAAGCTGAGCAAATCCTAAACAGGGGGGACTGTGCAAAGTTAAGCACGGTCTCCCCTTTTTGGGGCAATGAAATGACGTAAAAGAGTTGCCGCTTACACCCCACTCCTCCGTAACGCCCTGAAAATCAATGGTTCTCCGAGCAAGCGATTACAGGATTACAGGATTACACCCCAAAATATGCGCCCCTCCCTCCGAAGAGCTCTTTTTTAATAAATCTATTATTATATATAAATATCTATATATATAAATAAATATGTATATAAATAATTAAAAATAGAACAAAACTAGCTATTTTTCGCAATATAATTTATGTATATTTATTAATATATATAAATATATGTATAAATATAAATAATAATATATAATTTAATAAATATATAGTATAAATATGCAGCTTTAGAAGCACGGGGTTCAAAAAACAGGGTGTAATCCTGTAATCCTGTAATCGCCCCTGTCAACCATGCCAGTATAAGTCAGCCCCAATTCCCGTCCCGTCTTCCATCCATCAGAAGCTCCGCTTCCGTCCAATAGATACACCCCGTCCAGACTTTAAAAGCCGCGCTTCCAGACTTTGGAAACAATGCATCCAGACTTTAAATGCAATCTTTCCACCCATCGGAAGCGCAGGAACCATCCTCTCAATCCGAAGAGCATCACCAAGAGACAAATAAAATCCCCATTACGCTTGCAATTCTCGATTCTTATTGCTATCTTTGCCGAAAAATGAGTATAATACTATATTGCAAGAAGATTATTTAAACTGAAATATGGCAACAACGACAATTCCACAAACCCAATTCGTTACGCTGGCCATCGGAGCTACGGCGCAGCGAATGGGCATCACGGCCACCGAGCTGTTCAATCGCCTGAAGCGCCATGGGCTGGTGCGCCGCCTGCTGCTCGACTGCTATGACACGCTGCACGCCGAGAGCATCGACGGTGTGGTATGGAATGTGCAGGAAGCCCTGAAGAACTGGGAGGCGAAAGAGAAAGGAGGTCAGGGATGATGACGCTTTATCACGGCTCTTACCTGAGCGTGCCCGCACCGCTCACCGGCGTAGGCCGTCGTGAGCTTGACTTCGGCCCCGGCTTCTATGTCACCAGCCTCCGCGAGCAAGCCGAGCGATGGGCTCGCCGCGTCTGTGTTATCCGTGCCGTAGACACACCTGTGCTATCCGTGTACGAGTTCGACAAGTCCTTGCTATCCGCGGATGTTCGCTGTCTCCAGTTAGAGCACTACGACCAGCAGTGGCTTGATTTTATCGTGAGCAGTCGTCGAGGCGAGGAGCCATGGAAGGAATACGACATCATTGAGGGCGGCGTGGCCAACGACCAGGTCATTGACACAGTCGAGGACTATTACGCCGGGCGCATCACCGCCGAGCAAGCTATTGGACAACTGCGCTTCGCCAAGCCCACCCACCAGATGTGCATCAGCAGCCAAGCCATCGTAGACCGTTGCCTACGTTTCATAACCGCCGAGCCCGTGGTGGAGAAAGGAGGCCAGGGATGAGAGACCAAGTACTTTGGCGCAAGACGGGACGCATAGCTGCCCTGTTGGCCGAGCGACTCGACATTGACACCGAGCGCGCTCTCGACCTGCTCTACAACTCACGCACCTACGCCATATTCACCAATCCCGAAAGCGGTCTGCAGTTGTTGAGCGACGAATACATTCTCACTGACCTTATGAAGGAGTTGGAGGAATAAATAAAGTGTGAATGGGACGGTTCCCCGTTCACACACAACGATTACACAGAAATACAGCTTATTATGACGCAACATATTATCTCATTATTATTAGTGTTCTCATCCATCAGTTCAATATACTCTCAAAACAGAGTTATCCAAGGCAAGGTTATAGATGACTGGGACCTTGAACCCCTTATGGGTGTAGGTATCATTTTAAACGATAGCATCCAAATAGGAGCAACAGGAGCAGACGGGTGTTTTCAATTTGAAACGCCGTTGCCTGTCAACAAACTATCTTTTAGGTACGTTGGAATGGAAGATGCAAACCTACAATTATCCGATAATTGTAATCATATTGAATTGATTATGCAATCCAGTAGGACCTACTGTTTTATGCCTTTACGAAAGGTTAATAAAGAAAAAAGAAAAAGTCACAAAAAACATCAGAAGTTATATAAGAAAGCGTTTGATAAAGGCATATTCCAATCTGCAGAGGTTTGCTATATACAAGAGTTTACCGAATTAAAATGTGAACGGGGAATCCCCCGTTAACAAAATAATGGAAAAAAAATAATCCGTGAAAATCCGTGAAATCCGTGCCAAAATACTCAGAACGGGTTGATTGGCACCAAGCGATTACAGGATTACAGGATTACACCCTAAATTATGCGCCCCGATGGGGAGTCTTCGGCGATTTATTGGAATGTCGAAGTGCAGGGCAAAACAGTTCTATTCGGTTAATTTCGCCTTGAAATGCAAATCGTAACCGAATTGTAATCGCTGAAATTCTTCTGTTTGGCCCTCTTTTTCGTATCTTTGCATGCGAAATAATAAACACGCACAGATATGACGATTGGTTTGATTTTTAGGCTGCTTGGTTCGCTGGCATTGCTGATCTACGGCATGAAAATGATGAGCGACGCTTTACAGAAAATGGCGGGACCGAGTTTGCGACACATATTAGGCCGGATGACTGGCAACCGGTTTAGTGGAATGCTGACGGGAACATTGGTCACTTGCGCCGTGCAGTCGTCATCGGCCACAACCGTGATGACCGTTTCTTTTGTTTCGGCCGGACTGCTCACTCTGGCACAGGCCATTTCGGTCATCATGGGTGCCAACATCGGCACCACGCTCACGGCATGGATCATGTCGTTAGGCTACAATCTCGACCTCTCTGCCATCGTGTTTCCGGCTTTCCTCGTCGGCATGGTGCTCATCTACAAGAAGCGTCATCGCGTGGCAGGCGATTTCCTCTTCGGACTGGCATTCCTGTTCTGGTCGCTCGTGATGCTGAGCAGCGTGGGGCGCGACATGGACTTGGCACACAATCCCGACGTGGTGCAGTTCTTTGCCTCGTTCGACACCAGCAGCTATCTCACCATCCTTGCATTCCTGACCGCCGGCACCGTCATCACCTGTGTGGTGCAGTCGTCGGCAGCGGTGATGGCCATCACCATCCTGCTTTGCTCCACGGGAGTGCTGCCCATCTATATGGGTATTGCCCTGGTGATGGGTGAGAACATCGGAACCACGGCAACGGCCAATCTCGCCGCACTGGGAGCAGGCACCGAGGCACGGCGGGCAGCGTTGGCCCACCTGCTGTTCAACGTGTTCGGCGTCATCTGGGTACTCATTGTGTTCTATCCTTTTGTCGACATGGTATGCCGAATCGTGGGCTACGACCCATCCATGTCAGGACAGACCGAGCGCATTCCTGTGGTGCTTGCCATGTTCCACACCTGTTTCAACATTCTCAACACAGCCCTGCTCATCGGTCTGATTCCCCAGATGGAGAAGATTGTCTGCAAGCTTCTGCCCGAAAAGAAAGACGAGGACAAGGAGCCCACCACATTGCACTTCATCAGCAGCGGCGTGATGCAGACACCCGAGATTGCCATCCTGCAGGCACAGAAGGAAACCGTGCATTTTGCCGAACGCATGCACAGGATGTTTGGCATGGCGAGTGTGCTGATCGACGAGAAGGACAAGAAGGAGATAGAAAGCCAGTTTGCGCGCATAGA
>JAFWQT010000029.1 GCA_017508965.1 Prevotella sp.
TCTTGGCAGGCTGTGCCATAGGAGCGCTCGTCGGAATGGGAGCCGCCGTGGTGTTCGGCGAAAAATCGTGGGCAGAGGTTTGGGCAAAGTTTTGCGACATCGGAACCTTGCGCCTGTTGCTCCCCGCCTTAGGAGCCGTCGCAGGGGCTGTGGTGGCCTTTATCCTGCATATTATCATCCACGAAGGCGGTCATCTGGTGGCCGGACTGCTGACGGGCTACCGCTTCGTGTCGTTCCGCATCTTCAGTCTGACGCTTATCCGTAAAGACGGCCGCTACCAGTGGCGCAACTTCTCGCTGGGTGGAACGGGCGGACAGTGCCTGATGGCTCCGCCGCTGCGCCCCCTCGAAGAGATAGATACCCGGTGGTATAACCTGGGCGGAGTGCTGGCCAATATCGTGGTGAGCACCCTGGCGCTCGTGCTCATGCTGTGTTTCGACTTCCCCGATTGGGCAGAGATTTTCCTGATGGCGCTGACATTCTTCGGCTACTTGCTGGCACTCATCAACGGCATTCCCATGAAGTTGAGCGGCGTGAACAACGACGGCTACAATCTGCTCTTCCTTGAGAAGACGCCCGACGACAAGCGCCGGCTCTGCCAGATGCTCGAAGCCAATGCCAACATACAGAACGGCATGCAGCCCAAGGAAATGCCCGACGAGATGTTTCCCGCTGAAGAGCAGGTGAACTGGAAAGACGGCCTGCAGGTGAACTGGCAGCTGATGGTAGTTGCCCGACTGGAGAACCAGCACCGCTGGGAAGAGGCCTACGCCCTGCTGCAGGAAGGACTGGCCCAGAAACAACACATAGCCGCACTATTCCAGCAGGAACTCACGCTCGAGATGGTGTTCGTATGCCTGGTTACCGGCCGTATTGAAGAGGCCCGCCAGCTCTACACCGACCGGCTGCGCAAATATGTGAAGCAGTTCATGAAGACGCATAGCAGCAAGCAGCGCATTCATTTCGCCACGACCTTGCTGCTCGACGGCAACCGCGAAGAGGCCCTCAGGCTGCTGGAAAACCTGAAAGCACATCGCGCCGACTACCTCTTGCAGGGCGAGGTAGAGATGGATATCGAGTTGATGGAACATCTTTTGAGTGTAGAGTGTAGAGTTGAGAGTTTAGAGTTATGATTACTTTTGATGCTAATTGCAACTTTTCTGCTGATTCATACGTCTATAATATAATTAGGTAATTTAATAATCAAATAGAACTATGATTTTATCAACAACCCCAACCATTGAAGGCCAGACCATCCGCGAGTATAAGGGCGTGGTGACAGGCGAGACCATTATCGGTGCTAACTTTGTGAAGGATTTCTTTGCCGGCATTCGCGACATCGTGGGCGGACGCTCGGGTGCCTACGAACGGGTGCTGCGCGAGGCCAAGGACACCTCGATGAAGGAAATGGAAGACCGTGCCCGCGAGATGGGCGCCAATGCCATTGTGGGCATCGACATCGACTACGAGACCATCGGACAGGGCAACTCCATGCTGATGGTGGCCACAAGCGGAACCGCCGTGGTGATTTGACCCACCCCCTGAAACCCACCCCCGGCCCCTCCCGAGGGGAGGGGAGCTTATTGAGCTTATTGATACAAACGGAAATGAATTTGACAAATAAATTCTTTGTCGTTTCGCCATTATTGATTACTTTTGCAACAAAATTTGTATTTACAAATATTCTAACAATGAAAATCAAGAGATTTATGATGCTGGGCGCACTGCTCGTGAGCAGCGTGGCCATGATGGTGGCACAGGAGATGCAGATGCCGCCAATCCCCATCGACAAAAACGTGAGAATTGGTAAGCTGGACAATGGTCTGACCTACTACATCCGCAAGAACAACTGGCCCGAGAACGTGGCCAACTTCTACATCGCACAGCGCGTGGGTTCCATCCAGGAGAACGAGGACCAGCGCGGACTGGCTCATTTCCTGGAGCACATGGCCTTCAACGGATCGGAGCATTTCCCCGATTCGGCACTGCTCGACTTCACCCGCAGCATTGGCGTTGACTTCGGTCGCGACCTGAATGCCTACACCTCCATCGACCAGACCGTGTATCGCATCTGCGACGTGCCCACGAAGCGCGTGACCGCTCTCGACTCCTGCATACTCGTGCTGAAAGACTGGTCGAACGGCCTCACGCTGAAAGGCGAGGAGATTGAGAAGGAGCGCGGTGTCATCCATCAGGAATGGCAGCTGGGTGAAGGTCCCGTGCAGCGCATCCAGCAGAAACTCTTCCCCCGCCTGTATCCAGGCTCTAAGTATGGCGAGCGCCTGCCCATCGGACTGATGAGCGTCGTAGACGGCTGTAATCCGCAGGTGCTGCGCGATTATTACCACAAATGGTACCGTCCTGACAACCAGGCCATCATCATTGTCGGTGATGTGGACGTGGACCATTGCGAGCAGGTGATTAAGGATCTCTGGAAAGACAGCAAGGTGGATCCCAATGCCGCCAAGGTGATAGACGAGCCCGTGCCCGACAATGCCGAGGCCATCTTTGCCATCGAGAAAGACAAGGAGATGCAGTATGGCCAGATCCTGATGTGCATGAAACAGGATGCCACCAAGCCCGAAGAGAAGGTGGGCGTCGACTATCTCATCCAGGACTATTGCGTGGACCTGATCTCCTTGATGTTCGATATGCGCACCCAAGAAGCAGCCCAGAAACCTGACTGCCCCTTTGTGTATGCCAGCGCCAGCTATGGCGAATACCTGCTCTCGAAGACCAAGGACGCCTTCATGCTCGTCGGCGTGCCCAAGGAAGGCAAGGACCTGGAGACAGCGGCCGCCATCTACCGCGAGGCACAGCGCGTGAAGCAGTATGGTTTCACCCCCTCTGAGTTCGACCGCGCCAAGCAGGAATACATGAGCCGCCTGGAGAAGCAGTTCACCAACCGCAACAAAATCACCAATGCCGACTTCGGCAACCAGTATCGCGACCACTTCCTGGCCAACGAGCCCATCCCCTCTATCGAGGAACGCTATGAGCTGATGAAGCAGCTGGCACCGATGATTCCCCTGGAGGCCGTCAACGAGTTGCTTCAGACGGAACTCATCAGCAATACCGACTCTAACCTCGTGGTGGCTTTCTTTGCTCCCGACCGTGAAGGCTATGTCCTGCCTACTGAACAGCAGATGGCCGATGCCGTGAGAGCCGTGCGCACCGAGAAGATTGAGGCCTACGTGGACAACGTGAAGAACGAGCCGCTCATCGCCCCCGAGGCTATGCCGAAGGCTGGCAAGATTGTCAAGGAGACCGAGAACAAGGAGTTTGGCTACAAGGAGCTCACGCTCTCCAACGGCGCCCGCGTCATCATGAAGAAGACCGACTACAAGGACGACGAAATCATGTTCCAGGCCTTGGCCAAGGGCGGAAAGGGACTCTATGGTGCTGCCGACTACGACAACATGCAGCTCTTCTCCACCGTCATGGAAACCAGCGGACTGGGTAATTTCTCGAACACCGAACTGCAGAAAGCCCTCTACGGCAAGCAGGCCAGTGTCAGCATGAACCTGGGCAACTACTATCAGCTGCTGAGCGGACAGACCGTTCCCAAGGACGTCGAGACCCTGCTGCAGCTCATCTACCTCAACTTCACCAACGTGAAGAAGGACGAAGAGGCTTGCAAGAGCATACTGGGACAGATTGAAGTGGTGCTGAAGAACCGCCACCTCTCGCCCGAGACTGCCTTCAGCGACTCAGCTGCCGTCACCATGTACAACCACCACCCACGCTATGCTCCGCTCACCATCGAGACCCTGAAGGGCGTCAACCAGGACCGTATCCTTCAGATAGCCAAGGAGCGTTTCAGCAATGCCGGCGAGTTCGTGTTCTACTTCGTGGGCAACTACGATGAGGCCACCCTTCGCCCGCTCATCGAGCAGTACATCGCTTCGCTGCCCTCGCAGAAGAAGGCCACGGGATGGAAAGAAGTGCCCAGCTTCGCCAACGGCAAGGTGCTGAATAAGTTCTACCGCAAGATGGAGAGTCCCAAGGCCTCCGCACTCGAAGTGTGGCACATGCCCGTGGACTACACCGTTGAGAACGAGGTGCTCGCCGATGCCGCCGCCCAGGTGCTCTCGATGGTCTATCTGAAGGATATCCGCGAAGATGCCAGTGCCGCTTACTCCGTAGGCGTGCAGGGAAGCATCCGCCGCATGGGACTCAAGACCGAGGCCCTGCTGCTGGCCCAGTGCCCCATGGATCCCAAGAAGGCCGACACCGCCCTGAAGCTGCTGGCCAAGGGTATGGCCGACAACACCGTGAAGGTGGACGACGAGAAGGTGCAGAAGGTGAAGGAGACCATGCTGAAGACCTACGATGAGCAGGTGAAGACCAATGGTTTCTGGATGAACTACATCGACGAATACGTCTGGACTGGCAAGAACCTGGTGAAGGGACAGCGCGAAGCCATCGAGTCGCTCACTCCCCAGAAGATTGCCGCCTTCCTGAAGAAACTGGTGGCCAGCGGAAACCACATCGAGGTCATCATGCTGCCCGAGGAAAACAAGCAGTAATCTTGAATGGAGAATGTAGAGTGTAGAATGGAGAGTTATGATTACCTGGTTGCGGGGCTTTTCTGCGGTGCGACCGCAGAACACCTAACGGCTTGCCAGGTAATCATAATTCTACATTCTCCATTCTCAATTCTACACTAATAAAAACAGCCCGCCCAAGGCTGTTTTTATTTTTTAATACCATGAAATGGGGATTTTGTGGATTGTTCTTTTACAAAAGAGGCGGAATTTTTACCGATTTTTAAGTATTGCAAGATTTTTTATATCGCCCTAACTTTGCAACCGCAAAATTTACTATCGCTTTTTACGGCAATACTTTATATAATAATGAATAGGTTATTAGCAATATTGGCCGCAGGCATGATGATGCTGACCGGCAACGCAAATGCAGAAGAAACTCCGGCAAACGACGAAGAGAAAGCCACGGCGCAGACCGACCGCGGCAACGACGACTATACCTTCCGCGTGGGCGGGTATGGCGAGATTCTGGGAAACTATAAGGACTACGGACTGAACCGCTGGAACGGAACGCTCGATGGCATACCTAAGAAAAACCGCGGCACGGTCTCGATTCCGCGATTTGTGATTGCGCTCGACTATAAGTTCTCCGAGAAATGGATTCTGGGGGCTGAGATAGAATTCGAGTCGGGCGGCACCGGAGTGACCTACGAACTGGAGGAACAGTCGGGCAGCGAGAACTCTGAATATGAGACCGAGATAGAGAAAGGCGGCGAGGTGGCCCTGGAGCAGTTCCACATCACGCGGCTCATCGTGCCTGAGTTTAACCTGCGTGCTGGTCACATGATTGTTCCTGTGGGACTGACCAACACCCATCACGAACCCATCAACTTCTTCGGGTCTTCGCGTCCCGAGGGTGAGTCCACCATGATGCCCTGCACATGGCACGAGACGGGCATCGAGGCCTTCGGTTCGTTCGGAAGCGGCTATGCCAGCTTCGACTACGAGGCCATGGTGGTGGCCGGAGCCAATCCCAACGGATTCGACAAGTATCACTGGATAAAAGGTGGCCGGCAGGGCTTCTTCGAGACCGACAACTTCTCGTCGCCTGCCTATGTGCTGCGACTGAACTACACGGGCGTGCCGGGACTCCGCTTGGGCGGCAGCTTCTACTATGTGGCCAATGCCGCTCGCAATGCCGACAAACTGACCACCTATGACCAGTTGGGAAAGATTCCCGTAAGGCTTTGGTCGCTCGATGCGCAGTACACCAACCGCTATGTAGTGGCGCGTGCCAACTATGTGGGGGGTAACCTGGGCAATGCCGACGGCATACAGAGCATCAACAGAAGCTACAGCAAACTCTCGCCTTACAGCCGTCAGGGCGGAATAGCCAAGAAGGCACTCACCTACAGTGCCGAGGTGGGCGTGAACCTGAAGAGCCTGTTCGGACGGGGCCGTAAGTTCCCCGTCATCTGGCCTTTCGCCCACTATGAGTATTACAACACCCAGGAGGAGGGCGAGAAGTCCGTCACGATTATGGACGACCGCTGCCAGGTGAGCATGTGGACGCTGGGACTGAACTGGCGCCCGCTGCCAAATCTCGTGGTGAAGGCCGACTACACCACCCGGCAGATTGGAACGAGCAAGGTTTTCGGCAAGGGCCAGTATAACAGTGAGAACGAGTTCGGACTGTGTGTGGCCTATACGGGATGGTTCTTCAAGAAATAACGATACATATTTACATCAACAATTTTATAAACACGAAAATGAAAAAATTATTTAAGTATGCTCTTCTCTGTGCTGCATTGTGCACATTGAGCATGTCGTTCACTGCCTGTGGCAGCGACGACGACAACAACAGTTCCGAAACCACAGACCCCAACCAGGGCCGGTCGGCTGCCGACATCGTCTACTCGCAGCAGAACGCAGCCGCATGGGGCAACTACATGGTTGCCGTGGCCCGGCTGCTCAACACCGACGCCTCCATGCTGTATGACATGTGGAACGGCGGTACCAATTATGGCGGAACCAGCTATGCCAGCTATTTCAAGTCGCACAACAGCAAGGACTTCAGCAGCGCGCTCAACTGCGTGGAGCAGATCATCGACGGCTGCGTGACCATCGCCTCTGAGGTGGGCTCGACGAAGATTGGCGACCCCTACAACCTGTATGTGGCCGGCAAGACCACCGAAGCCCTCTATGCCGTGGAGTCGTGGTACAGCTGGCACTCCATCACCGACTATGCCAACAATATCCGCTCCATCCGCAATGCCTATTATGGCAGTCGCGACGGCAGCGTGAACCCCAATTCCCTCTCGGCTGTGCTTGCCAAGAACAATCCTAATCTCGACAACCAGACAAAGGCTGCCATCCTGGATGCCATCAACAAGATTGAAGCCATCCCCGACCCCTTCCGCAACAACATCAACAGCAAGCAGTCGCAGGAGGCCATGGATGCCTGCGGCGACCTGTCCGATTTCCTCGGCACCACGCTGAAGTCGTATTTCCAGAGCACAGCGGCCGTGAACAGCGATGCCGTGCTCGACCCCGTGGTGAAGCAGTATGTCGACGGTGTGGTGGTGCCCACCTATCTTGAGCTGAAGAACGCTAACGCATCGCTGCTCAATGCAGTGCAGGCTTTCCAGAAGAGCCCGTCAAACGCTGGCTTCGAGGCCTGCGCCAAGGCATGGCTCGTGTCGCGTGAGCCGTGGGAGTCTTCCGAAGCCTTCCTCTTCGGACCGGTCACCGACCTCGGTCTGGACCCCAACATGGACTCGTGGCCTCTCGACCAGGCTGGCATCGTGAAAGTGCTGTCATCTCAGGCCTGGAAGGAAATGGAATGGACTGGCGACTTCGATGAAGACAACACCGAGATTGCCGCTGCCCAGGCACTGCGCGGCTTCCACACACTGGAGTTCCTGGTGTTCCGCGACGGCAAGGCTCGCACGCTGAACGATTAAGACCATGACTCTCTGCGGAGAGAATACCCCCAAACAAGGCGAAGACGGAACGATTGAAAACCGTCTTCGCTCTTCGCGCTTTCTGCGCAAACCATGTTTTTTATACAAATCATTATGAAGATTTTCAAGAAATACGCGCTGCTGGCGCTTGTCGGACTGATGGTTTCGTCGTGTAGCGACGACGACGGACTTGATGTGCTCGACATCGAGGTGCCGTCAGGTTTTTCGCTCTCAGCCGGCACATCTACTAATTTCATGAACTCAGCCTTCGCCTACGACAATCCTGCCGACTGGGTGAAGGGCAGCTACGACACAAGATTCAATCTGGGCGACCGGCTGTACGACCACGTCAGAACCAGCGACAACGGACAGAATGGCGGACTGGGTCCGGTCTATGCCGGCTACAGTTGCGGTTCGTGTCACCGCAATGCAGGCCGTACCACCCCCGCCCTGTGGTCGTCGGAAGGCTCGGGCGAATACGGCTTTTCGTCGATGCTTATTTATATAACGAGGAAAAACGGCGCCTTCTTCCAGGACTACGGTCGTGTGGTTCACGACCAGGCCATCTATGGCGTGAAGCCCGAGGGCAAGGTGCGCATTACCAAGAAATACCAGACGTTTCACTTCCCAGACGGCGAGCCGTACGAGCTGTGCTACCCGCAGTATGAAATATGCGAGTGGTATGCCGACTCCATCAGTCCCGACGACTTGTTCTGCACGGTGCGCATCCCGTTGCGCCATGTGGGCATGGGACAGATGATGGCACTCGACCGCCACGAGATAGAACAGCTGGCGGCCCGGAGCAACTATCCCGAATGGGGCATCAGCGGCCGCTGCAACTACATCACCGAACGAGGCATCCGCCAGCTGGGACTGAGCGGAAACAAGGCACAGCATGCCGACCTCACCGTGGAACTGGGATTCTCGAGCGACATGGGTGTCACCAATAGCCGCTATCCCGAGGAAATATGCGAAGGACAGGCTCAGGTGAACCAGGGTTCGATGATGGGACTGAGTTACGAGCAACTTGACTGTACCACGGAGGAAATGGAGGACGTGGACCTCTACATGCACTGCCTGAGTGTGCCGGCGCGCCGCAACGTCAACGACCCGCAGGTGAAAATGGGCGAGCAGATGTTCTACAGGGCTGGCTGCCACCTCTGTCATGTGACCACGCTCCATACCCGTCCGCGCGGTGCCACGCTGCTGAACGGCACCGAACTGCCATGGCTGGGCAATCAGACCATCCATCCCTACAGCGACTATCTCATTCACGACATGGGCAGCGAGATTATGGGCGTCGGTCTGAACGACAACTACGTCAGCGGACTGTGCCGTGGCAACGAGTGGCGCACCACGCCGCTTTGGGGCATCGGCCTACAGCAGAAGGTGAACGGCCACACCAGTTTCCTGCACGACGGGCGCGCCCGCAATTTCGTGGAAGCCATCATGTGGCATGGCGGCGAGGGCGAGGCCTCGAAGAATGTGTTCAAGAATATGACCAAGGAGGAGCGCAGTGCACTGGTAAGTTTCCTGTGGTCGCTCTGACAAACCAAATAAGAAAATAAAAACAAGACAAGATATGAAAAAGTATTTGCTGATGGCCCTGGTGGCCATGCTCCCTGCGGCAACGTTTGCCCAGGAGGAAGAAGACACAGAGAACGGCGTGGTTTCTGTGGCAGGTAAGGAAGGTTTCAAGATTGCCACCAAGAAAGGTGACTTCGTGTTCAAGCCTTACATGATGGTGCAGGCCTCGGGAAATTTCAACTACTACGACGACGAGGGACTCGACAAGGCCTATAATCAGGACAATGTGGCCAACTCGGGCTTTGCCATCCCCTACGCCATCATCGGTTTCACCGGCAAGGCGTTCGACAAGGTGAGCTATAACGTCAGCGTAAATGCGGCCGGCAGCGGCGGCAATATCCTGCAGCAGGCCTGGTTCGACGTGAAGTTCAAGGAACAGCTGGCGCTGAAGGTGGGTAAGATGAAGACGCCCTTTGCCCATGGTTTCCAAACCACGTTGGGCTATACGCTGATGCCCTGTGTGCCCACGTCGCTGACGGCTGCTGTCATTCTGCCTCATTCGCTCAATGCCGTGACGCCGTCGATGAATACCGGATGGGACATCGGCGTGGAGTTGCACGGACTGCTGGCCAAGAAGTTCGGCTACGAGGTGGGACTGTTCAACGGAACGGGCGGAGGCGTCAACGGCGCTACCAAGACCTTCTCCGACGACTGGCACATCCCCTCGCTGCTCTATGCCGCCCGCTTCACCTTTATGCCCAAGGGCGTCATGCCCAATATTCAGGGCGACCCTAACCGTCTGAACGAAGACAAGATGCTCTTCGGCGTCAGCGTTTCTGAGAATGTGGAGTCGGAGAGCGAGTCGACCAACGACTTCCGCGCCGGTGCCGAGTTCTCGATGCTGAAAAACCGCTGGTATGTGGGTGCCGAGGCCTACTATATGCACGTAGGCTTCACCAAGCGGCAGAAAATCGACGAGACCTACAACTACTGGGGTGCCTATGCCCAGGTGGGCTATTTCCTGACTCCCCAGTGGCAGCTGGCTGCCCGCTACGACTTCATGGACCGTAACGGCACCGACACGAAGGGACTGCTCAACATGCCTGCCGTCGGCGTGAACTATTTCGTGCCCAACACCAACCTGAAGGTGCAGGCCATGTATCAGTATATCGGCCGCACAGGTCATGCCACCCAGCTCGACCGCGACAACGACGACCTGGGACTGGCCATGCACACGGCTAAGATTCAGTTACAGTACACGTTCTAATTCCCCCGACGTCATGAGAAAGCCAATAAGCATTCTGCTCTTTGCGCTCGCCGCACTGCTGGCCTCGTGCGACGACGGCAGGGTAGAGGAGAATATCGTCACCACCGTCGAGGGCCGTGCCGTGAAGATGACGGGCAACATTAGCGGCATCGACAAGTGGGCCGACGGCTATACCGTAGCACTGGCGGGGTTCAAGGACGACGATGTGTATGCCGTGGTGCTGAGAAATCTCTCGCAGAACGAGACGGGTACTTACGATGTGGTGCTGCCGGGCATCACTGACCAGGTGAGCAGCGTGGAACTATGCATCCTGAACCGTTTGCACCAGCGTGTGGCAACGATTCGCGAACTGACCGATGCCGCCTTGCTCCGCCGCGACACCATCCCCTTCAACGTGGGCGACGTCGATGCCGGCATGTTCAACCTCATCCAGACACAGCTGTTCAGTCCTACGTGTGCCAACTGCCACGGTGCCAGCAGTCATGCTGCCGCCGGACTAAACCTGACCGAAGGCAAGAGCTACGCCTCGCTCACCGACCATCCCTCTGTGAAGATGGAAGGCAAGAACATCGTGGAGCCGGGTTCGCCCGAAAACAGCGTGCTCTACGTTGCCCTGACCACCGATGTCAGCATTGCCGACGGCTGGCGCATCAACCATCGTGACCAGGTGGGAAACAACGACAGCAACATACTGCAAGTAATAGAAGACTGGATAAAAAACGGTGCAAAAGAATAAATCGGGAATTTATCCGTTATATATAAAATAAGTATAATATAATGCAACAAACCATTCATCTGGAGAACGCACTGGCCGAGATTCATTTGTTTGATGCAGGAACGGGCGTTAAGGAGTATCATGTGATGATTCATGTGGATGCTCCTACGCTTACTTTTGCCCTACAGCTGCAGGCCGTGGAAAATGCCTACCGCCAGTTGCTCAGCGAACAGCTGAAAGGCTGCGTGGCGGCTTTCAAGCGCTATTTCGTGAGCGATGCCACCAATCAGATAGAACTTATCCGCGAGAGCGAGCCCGGCGATGCGGCATGGGCCGTCATTCAGCAGCCGCCACTCGACGGCACAAAGCTGGCCCTCTGGGTATATCTGCTGACGGGTGTGGAGCGCCGTTTCACCGAGAGCGGACTTGAAGAAATCAGCCACGGCGGCTACCGCCATCTGTGGTTATGCGGTGCCAACAGTCAGCAACAAGGTTCGCATGCCGAGACCACCGAGATACTGAACAGCTACGTGGAGCGCCTGCGCCAGGAAGGACTGACGCTGGAGCGCAACTGCATACGCACTTGGTTCTTTGTGAACGATGTAGATAATCACTATGCCGGCATGGTAAGGGCGCGCAATGAGGTGTTCGACGAGCAGCAGCTGACGGCCGACACCCATTTCATTGCCTCTACTGGCATCGGCGGCCGGCAGGCCGACCCCGCACGCGAGGTGATGATGGATGCCTATGCCATCGACGGCATACGCCGCGAACAGGTACACTATCTCTATGCTGCCAGCCATCTGAACCGCACCAGCGAATACGGTGTGCGATTCGAGCGCGGCACGTATGTGGACTATGGCTTCCGCCGCAAGATTTTCATCTCGGGTACCGCCAGCATCAACAACAAGGGCGAAATAATGTACCGCGGCGACATCCGACGGCAGACGGCACGCATGCTGGAGAACGTGGAGACGCTGCTCAGCGAGGCCGGTGCCTCGTTCGAAGATGTGGAGGTGATGGTGGTCTATCTGCGCGATATGGCCGACTACACGGTGGTGAAGCAAATCTACGACGAGCGCTTCCCCGACAAGCCCCGCGTCTTCGTGAATGCTCCTGTATGCCGTCCGGGCTGGCTGATAGAAATGGAGTGTCAGGCCGACAAGAAGATTTCTACCGAATATCCGGCGTTATGAATTAATGTAGAATGTAGAATGGAAAATGGAGAATTATGATTACCGGGCAAGCCGTTAGGTGTTCTGCGGTCGCACCGCAGAAAAAAACTGCAACCAGGTAATCATAACTCTACATTCTACACTCTACATTCTCAATTAAATTATATGTTGACGAACAAGACATTCAAGCGAATATTCCTGCTGCTGGCCGCACTGCTGGTGGCCGTCCTTGCCGTGGGCACCTTTGTGGAACAGCGGCAGGGGGGCAGCTTTGCCCGCGAGCATGTCTACTATTCATGGTGGTTCGTCGGGTTGTGGGCTTTGCTGGCTGTGCTGTCGGCCGTAGTGCTGGTTCGCAAGCAGCTGTGGCGGCGGTTGCCCGTCTTTATGCTGCATGTATCTCTGCTGCTTATCCTTGCCGGCGCCTTCACTTCGTTTATGACCAGTCGCGAGGGCGTGCTCCATCTGCGCAAGGGGACCACTGCCGACTATTTCTATCTGAATCCTGACTATCGGGTGGAGCGGCTGCCGTTCACCCTGCGGCTCGATAGTTTCCGTGTCGACTATTTCCCCGGCACCCAGGCGCCTGCCGATTTCATATCGATGGTTTCCGTGGGAGAGACGAACCCGACCGAGAAATCCGTCATCTCGATGAATAATATTCTTAGTCGCAACGGTTACCGGTTCTACCAGACTTCGTTCGATGCCGACCACGACGGCACCATCCTCACCGTGAAATACGACCCCTGGGGCATTGCCGTCACCTATGGCGGCTACCTGATGCTGGCGCTCTCTATGATATGGGTGCTGCTGGCGCGCGGCGAGGAGTTCCGCCGGTTGCTGCACCATCCGCTGCTGCGCAAGGGCAGTCTGTTCGTCGGATTGCTGGCGGTGTTGCCGCTCCAGGTCCATGCCCGCGAGGCTATTCCCACCATCAGTGCCGCAAAGGCCGAAAAGATTCGCTCTATGCAGGTGGTCTACAACGACCGTGTGGTGCCGCTGAACACCCTTGCACTCGACTTTATGCGCAAGATTTACGGCAAAGACACCTACCGCGGTCTCACTGCCGAGCAGGTGCTCGTAGGGTGGTCCATGCGTCCCGATGCCTGGAAAGACCAGCCCATGGTGAAAATCAAGAATGCCCAGCTGCGCCAGGCTCTTGGCGTAGAGGGAAAGTATGCCACCTTTGCACAGTTGTTCAATGGAAAGGAATACAAACTCAGCAACCTCACTGCCGGCGGGCCCGACGATCAGGGCATGATGAAAGCCGTTCAGGAACTCGACGAGAAAGTGGGACTCATCATCATGGCCACCCAAGGTCAGCTGGTGACGCCACGGCCCAAAGAGGCGCCGGCACTTTCCGAGAACCGCGTTGCTGCCGAACTGCTCTACAACAGCATTCCCTTCAGCAAGGTGCTTTTCATGGTCTGTCTCACGCTGGGCTTCCTCTCGTTCTTCCTCATGACGGCCGGCATCCTGCGCCGTCGTCCTGCCGTATTTACGGGATTGCGCCTCCTGCTGGTGGCCGCCTTGCTGTTCCATGCCTTCGGCTATGCGCTGCGATGGTATATCAGCGGCCGTGTGCCGATGGGTAATGGTTTCGAGACGATGATCTTCATGACGCTGGTCATCCTGCTCCTTACCGCCCTGTTCCACAGTCGTCTGCCGCTGCTGCTGCCCTTCGGTTTCCTGCTTTCGGGCTTCACCCTGCTGGTGTCGTGGCTGGCTCAGCAGTCGCCGCAGATCACGCCCCTCATGCCTGTGCTCAATTCCCCCCTGCTGTCAAGTCATGTGTCGGTCATCATGGTGGCCTACGCCCTGTTGGCCTTCATCCTGCTCAACGGACTGTTTGCCCTTGTGCTCATTGTGCGCAACCGCAAGACGCACGCCCACCAGGAGCAAATTGCCCAGCTGACCGTCTTGAGCCGCCTGATGCTCTATCCCGCCGTCTTCCTGCTTGCCGTGGGCATCTTCCTCGGTGCCCTTTGGGCCAACATCTCGTGGGGACGCTACTGGGGCTGGGACCCCAAGGAGGTGTGGGCACTCATCACGCTGCTCGTCTACAGCGTGGCCTTCCACAGTCAGAGCATTGCCCTGTTGCGCCGCCCGGCCTGGTTCCATGCCTATCTGGTGGCGGCTTTCCTCATGGTGCTCATGACGTATTTCGGTGTGAACTATTTCCTGGGCGGGATGCACAGCTATGCATAGAATGATGTCCCGTCACTTAAGCCGGATTCCATCCGACAAATAAAAAAGAAAAAAATGAAGAAAATGAGCGTTGAGCATATCACCCACGGACAGGCCTGTATAGAATGCAGCCTCTTCAGTCAAGGCACCGGCGTCACCGAGTGCTTTGCCATGATTCATGTCAGCGATGGCACCCTCACTTTCGAACAGCAGCTCGAGAGCGTGCGCGCCGCCTATTTCTTTCTGCTGCGCCATCAGCTGCCTGGTTCCAACTGCGTCTTCCGCCGCTATTTCCTAAGCGATGCCAGCAACCAGTCGTCGGTGCTTATGGCTACCGAGATTGAGGACCCCATAGGCGAAGTGTCGGTCATCCAGCAGCCGCCGCTCGACGGTACCAAGGTGGCCCTTTGGGCATATATCATGACCAATGTGAAGGTTCAGGCGCTGGCCAACGGACTCACCGAAGTGAGCCACGGCGCCTACCGTCATCTGTGGAACGCCAGCATGTATCGCCACGAGGCCAACTCGGAATATCAGACGCGCATCATACTCAACGACTTCATCATGCAACTCATCGAGGCCGGCTGTTCGATGGAGCGCAACTGCATACGCACCTGGTTCTTCGTGAACGAGGTGGATAACAACTATGCCGGAATGGTGAAGGCTCGCAACGAGGTGTTTCTCGTGCAAGGCATGAACCCCCGCACCCACTATGTGGCCTCTACGGGCATCGGTGGTCGTCAGGCCAATCCTGACATTACCGTCCAGATGGATGCCTACGCCGTCGACGGACTTCAGCCCGCCCAGGTGCACCATCTTTATGCGCCCACCCATCTCAGCCGTTCTTCCGTCTATGGTTCCGCCTTCGAGCGCGGAACCTGTGTCGACTATGGCGACCGTCGTCATGTCTTCATCTCGGGTACAGCCAGCATCGGTCCCGATGGTCAGATACTTTATGCGGGCGATGTGGAGCGGCAGACCATGCGGGTGCTGGAAAACGTGGAGACGCTGCTCGCTGAGGCTGGTGTTACCTTCGACGATGTACCCTATATGATTGTCTATCTGCGCGACATGGCCGACTATGCCCTTGTCCGTCAGATTTTCCGGCAGCGCTTCGGCGGCAAGCCCTGTGTGTTTGTCCACGCCTGCCAGTGCCGTCCCCATTGGCTGGTTGAGATGGAGTGCATGGCCGTGAAAGCCGTCAGCAATCCCCAGTTCCCAGCGTTTTGAATTGAAAACATGAGAACATCCATTCCCCTTTCACGCTTCAGCCGTACTTTTTCGTTTGACTCCCAATGCCAGGGAAAGAATAGCCGTTTTCAGGTTCATTCCAAGGTTTGGATTACGCCATATTCCCAACTTCTCTTTCTTGTCTTCGTAAAGTAAGACGGCAAAAAGTGCTAACCAAAATTGGGATTTAGCTTATCTGCTTATGTGCGAGCCTATAGTTTCTGTTATCCGCATATCGGTAAATTTCTTTCTGTATGGGTCGAACTTCTGCATTTTTACAGCATTAGGACTAATATTCCATGTTTGCCTTTGCTCTTTGCGGACAAAAGATAGTCCATGCTGCTGTTGGCAACTGTCTTTTCTAACGATATCGTAATTGCACATAACATCCCGATGGCATATAGAATCAGTTCTAATGGCTATGCTGTCTTGCTTGACCGTTGTACTGTCTACGCAGTTTTGGCCAACAGCGAAACAAGGTATAAACAACAGGACGATTACTCCCAGAGATTTCTTTGATACAACCATAAAAATTCCGATTTATCTGTCGTTTCTATGTTATGTCCTATCCACTCATGTCATTTTAACAAGTTCCTATTGTCGTCGTTCTCCAACACACGCATCTGATTGATGGCTATCTGATTGAGACGCACAAGACGGTCGCCCTGCGGCACTCCCTCGTCTATGAGAACGGCATTGATGTTCTCCATATTTGCCAGGCAAATGAGTTCATTGATGGAAGCATAGTCACGAATATTCCCTTTCAGTTCAGGATGGGCTTCGCGCCATTGCTTGGCTGTCTGCCCGAACATGGCAACGTTCAGCACATCAGCCTCCTCTGCATAGATGATGCTGGCCTGTGCTGCCGTCACTTCTTCAGGGATTAGGTTCTGCTTGATGGCATCCGTATGAATGCGATAGTTAATCTTCGACAGTTCACGCTTCGCAGTCCATCCAAGTTGTTTTTGTTCATCACTCTTCATTCGCTCAAACTCTTGAATAAGATAGAGCTTGAATTGAGGTGATACCCAAGTAGCAAACTCAAAGGCAATATCCTTGTGAGCGTAGGTGCCACCATAACGCCCGGCTTTGGCAATAATTCCACGGGAGTTGGTTTTCTCCACCCACTGCTTCACTGACAAGATAAAACGGTTAAGCCCTGCTGCATTTTTAATTCCCTCGAATTCGGGGGAATTAAAATTGGGATTGTACATCTCTTCCCAAATGCCCAGAAACTCAATGGTGTTCTTGTTACGCAGCCATTTCTCTATGAGAGCGAGACCGTTCTCTATATTGCGCACCATGTCAGTGAGCGAAATGTAATCGCGCTCATTGATAGTCACAACCGTTATCTGTGTATTCTGTACTGTTATCTTTGCCATATTGTCTGCTGAATTACAAACTTTGCAATGCAAAGTTACAGCATTTCCACCAATTACAGATAACTTGCCATATTAAATTAAGGTAAAGAAGGCGTTTTTTACCTCATTTTGACATCAAAACGTCACTTAAATCTTTCTTTTCCCTTCCTTTTATATCAATTTTGTGCCAAAGATTACCGTCTGAAGACATATCAGAATTACTGAACATGGTCGGGCTTTGCTTGACGAATGTAAACTGAATCCTGTTCTACAAAACGCTCAAAAATATAGAAACCTTAAATTATCCTAAATAGGATTATCCTAATTTGGATAATTCTTACAAAAACCATACTTTTGCATTAAAAATGAGAAAGTTATGGATAATCCGTTTGTAACAAAAGGGTATGCCGGACCTGAGTATTTCTGCGACAGGGTGAAGGAAACGAGTCAATTAGTGGAATTGATAACCAACGGCAACAATATGGCTTTGATATCGCCACGCCGAGTGGGAAAGACCGACTTGATTCGTCATTGTTTCCAGCAGCCGGAAATAAGTGACAAGTACTATACATTCCACATTGACATATACGCCACCAATAGCCTCCGCGACTTTGTGAACGTATTCGGCCGGGCAATTCTTGACGAACTAAAGCCCAAGGGAAAAGCGGTATGGGAAGGATTCCTGCAAATCCTCCGTTCGTTACGTAGTGAGATTACATACGATGTTAACAATTTCCCGACTTGGAGCCTTGGCCTTGGGGATATTGAATATCCAGAAACCACACTCGACGAAATATTCAATTACCTCGCGAAGGCAGACAAACCCTGCCTGGTTTGCATTGATGAGTTCCAGCAGATTCTGAAATACTCTGACTCTCCCAATATCGAGGCGACGCTGCGAACCTATATGCAGAAATGCATCAATGCCACATTCATCTTCGCTGGCAGTAAGCGTCATCTGATGGGAAAGATATTCACTTCACCTTCGAGACCGTTTTATCAGTCGGTGCTGATTATGAACCTCAGACCCATACCTATGGAGAAATACGTGGAGTTTGCCCAGATGCAGTTCGAGAAATACGAGAAGAGCATCGACAGTGCAACCGTTGAAGAGGTTTATAAGCGATTTGATGCTGTTACATCTTGCATTCAGCGCTTGTTAAACGTTTTGTTCATGAAGACGCTGCCCCGTCAGCAATGTACGGTTGACATGGTTGACGGAGCGGAAGAATATATACTCGACATGTTCTCGGAGACCTATTCCGATTTGCTTGACAAACTGCCGGAAAAACAACGAGAGGTTTTTCTTGCCATAGCAAGGGAAGGCAAAGCGAAGGGAATCACTGGTAAACCGTTTATCAAACGGAATCACTTACAGACGGTCAGCGTAGTGACAGCCGCAGTACGCAGCCTCTTGGACAAAGACCTGATAACCGAGGACAAAGGCATCTATATGGTTTACGACCCGTTCTTCGCCCTTTGGCTCCGCCGTGATAGTGTGTGAATAATCAGTATAATGTTTTTCTAATCGAAATCATTTTGTGTAGTTTTGTTAAGTAGAATTTTTGGAGAATTGGATTGAAATCCCTACTTTTGCATCAAAGATATAATGATTATGAAACATTATCCTAGGAGGTACGGGCATCTGCTATGTGATGTTGGGGAAGGAATCAAACCTGTCCCTATGATTTCAAACAGTTAATCTTTACAAATTTCTGTTTGGTTTCGGGTTAGTTGTACGTCTATATAATATATAATGTAACTTCATGATTGAGGTAAGGTGAAATGAAAAGAATCTGAATATGATGAGAAA
>JAFWQT010000030.1 GCA_017508965.1 Prevotella sp.
GAGTCATTCAATTCGAAAATAAAGGGACTGAGAGCACAAGTGCATGGAGTCAATGACCTTGCCTTCTTCATGTTCCGTTGTGGGAAGATATTTGGTTAGGCTATGGGGCTATCCACGGAAAATCACACCTGCGCCGTAAATATACCGCCATAGGCAAGAAGAGTAAGGATTCCATTTATCAGCTGATTGACAATTACACACTTTTTTATTTTGACTTTATCCGTGAAAACATTAATGGAGATGAGCATTTCTGGACTTCTCAGTCCTCAACTACCATCCATACAGGTTGGGCTGGCAGAGCTTTCGAGCGTGTCTGTATGCAACATGTTTCTCAGATAAAGGCAGCTCTCGGTTTTTCTGCGGTAATAAGCAGCGTACATTCCTGGTCATACAAAGGACTAAAAGACCCTGTCAGTGGCAAAACAATCCGGAAGGGAGCTCAAATAGACCTGTTGATAGATAGGAATGATGATACCATCAATCTTTGTGAAATGAAATATACTAATGCTCCATATACTATTACAGAGGAAGAGGATGAGAAAATCAGGAACAGAAAGGAAACCTTCATTCGTGAGACAGAAACAGAAAAGACAGTACTTGTCACGATGATAACATCCTTTGGTTTGACTCCTGGAGGTTATGCTGATGATATTCAATGTCAACTTACCATGGCGGATTTGTTCAGATAGTTACATAAAATAAAAACTATGACGATATTTCCAGAGAAATTGTAATAATCAGTAAAAAGAAGAAAGTGCAAGGCATAGCAGCATGTGTACAAGTTTACGTTTAACCATGTATATATACATGCACCTCTAAACTTAAAGACCAAACCTTCATTCTTCTGATTTAGGTTTACGATACCTTAATTATATATATAAGAACATCTAAACTTAAACCTAAACTTACATCGTAAGAATCCATCCGTTTTTTCTTTTAATCGAAACAAGAAATTGGTAGTTTCCCAAATGTTTCCCAGATTCGCCGTAATGTGCTGATAATCAGCTCCCGTTAACTGCCGCGCAGGCAGCAGTTGAGGAGTAATCATCACTCTGATATAATGAAAGGGACCTGTCCGCTTGGGCAGGTCCCTTTTTGTATCTCCAAGTTTCTACTAAAAGCAGTGTTCATATCGGAATAAACCATGATAATATTGTGTATTTTATCGGAATTCAACAAAAATAATACTGCATTTTATCGGAGTTTGAATAGTTATTCGTATCTTTGCGGCGAGAAACGACAACGGCGACTACGTCGGCACCCTCGACAACTTCCGCCTCTACGCGCTCTGCCTGACCGCCAACGAGATTGACGAAATCTTCGAGAGCGTCGCCACTGGCATTGACTTCTTACAGAATGAGGAGAGTCAAGCGGCAAAGGGTTAATGGTTTGACCTTAGCGGT
Organism: Prevotella sp.; assembly: GCA_017508965.1. Classification (GTDB taxonomy): domain Bacteria; phylum Bacteroidota; class Bacteroidia; order Bacteroidales; family Bacteroidaceae; genus Prevotella. The sequence continues at coordinate 1,404 of JAFWQT010000030.1, forward strand.
CGCCGCATTTCTCATCCCACCCAAAAAGGAATCTTCATCATCAATCATAAGAAATGGATACGCTGAAAAACATTCTCATTGGTGCCCTCGTCTGTCTGGCATGTACCTCTTCGGCTTTGTCTCAGGCCACCGTCCGTGATTGGGAGAACCCACAGGTGGTGGGAATCAACAAACTGCCCTATCATGCGACGTTGCAGCTGCCTTCTCGCGAATCTGAATGCAAGGAAATCATCTCACTCAATGGGCAGTGGCGCTTCTATTGGTCCGCTAATCCGGACGAGCGGCCCGCAGACTTCTATCGAACTGATTTCGATGTCAGCCAGTGGAATCACATCATCGTGCCGGGAAACTGGCAGATGCAGAACTTCGGTAAGCCCATCTATACCAACTTTAAGTTTCCCTTTCAACCGAATCCTCCCAGCGTGACCAGCGAACCGCCCAAAGAGTGGTATGCATACAACCACCGCAATCCCGTGGGTTCCTACGTCACCTTTTTTAATCTTTCGCGCAAGGAGCTGACACAGAATATCATTCTCCACTTCGGCGGCGTGAAATCGGCCTTCTATGTGTGGGTAAACGGACAACAGGTGGGTTACAGTCAGAACTCCATGTCGCCCGCTGAGTTCGACATCACACGCTACGCCCGAGAAGGACAGAACCGCCTTGCAGTGGAAGTGTATCGCTGGAGTGATGGAGCCTATTTGGAGGACATCGACATGTGGCGTCTGAGTGGCATCTTCCGCCCTGTGCAGCTCTGGGTGAGGCCGCCCGTGCATATCAGCGATTACTATGTTACGGCTATCCCCAACACAGATTTCAGCATCGCAGAGGTCAAGGCCGATGTGGAACTGTGCAACACCAGCCGCAAAAGCGTGAAGGACCTGAACGTGGCCTTCCTCATTGAAGGGAAGGAAATCAAGGGTAGCGTGCATCGCCTTGCGGCCAAAGACACGATGCACGTGCAACTTCGTTGTGAGCTTCGGCATCCGCGTCTCTGGTCGGCAGAGAAACCACACCTCTATCCCTTTGCTGTTGAACTGCGTGACAGCAAGGGGACGACCATAGAACATTTTGACTATCACATCGGTGTAAAACGTATAGACATCGTGGGTGAGGTCTTCAAAATCAATGGACAGAACGTGAAACTGCGTGGCGTCAACCGTCATGACCACCATCCTCGCATGGGCCGCTACGTCGATGATGCCACTTGCGAACTGGACATCAGACTGATGAAGCAGGCCAATATCAATTTCCTGCGTACCACGGTCTATCCCCACACAGCGCTCATTTATGAGTTGGCAGACCGTTATGGTCTCTACGTCATGGACGAAGCTTGCAATGAGAGCCACGGCTTCGGCATCGGAAACAAGGATATGGGCGACAATCCTACGTGGCTAAAGGCACATGTAGATCGTGCTTCCTCGTTGGTACTGCGTGACCGCAACCATCCTAGCATCATTCTTTGGAGTCTGGGCAACGAGGCAGGAGCTGGAGCAAACGCAAAAGCCATGCGCGATACCATTGTTGCCTTGGATCCAACACGTCCACCTTTCTACGACAGCGACCGTCGCTACTCTGCCATCTACGACGACAGCTACCTCTACCCCGAAGAAATGCGACAGGTGGCAGAACGCGTCAGCGACCGTCCGTTCATGATGCGAGAGTATGTTCATTCAATGGGTAACTCCACTGGCAATATGCAGGAATACTGGGATATTATCTACGCTGATTCCAGCATTCTTGGAGCTGCCATTTGGGATTGGGCGGATCAAGGGCTGGCCAAGCCTATCGACGGTGGCCCCCTGCGTTTCTCCGCCGATCTGTCCTTGCAGTCCGACGAGTTCTGGGCCTACGGCGGCGACTTCGGCGACCAGCCCAATGACGGACGATTCCTCATCAACGGCATTGTAGGCCCCGACCGCACGCCTCATCCGGCATACTATGAGGTGCAGCACGTCTATGCTCCTGTGCAGTTTGAGCGAGAGGGCAATGGCAACGTGAAGGTCATCAACCGCGACTGCTTCACCGACCTCAGCGAATACGACTACACCTACGACACGTTGCGCTACGGCAGTGAGACCGTGCTGAACGTCTATGCCCGCCTGCGGTGCGACATGCCGTGGGCAGACAAGGGCTTTGCCGTGGCCCGCGAGCAGTTTGTGCTGGAGCCATACACCTTCCCCGCCAAGACCGACATCACGAAGTGTGCGAGGGCAGAGGGCAAGGCGAAGGGCGTCACCGTCTGCGGCAATGCCCTCACCTCGTGGATCGTTGGCGGGCGCGAGCTGCTCCAGGCTCCTCTCGAACCCTGTTTCTGGAAACCTGAGAACGACAACCAGAGTGCCGCCGGCTTTGCTCGCCGCACGGCGATGTGGAAGGAGGTGAGGGACGTGGAGGTGCGCTACACCGCACTCGACGACCACAGCATCCTCGTAGAGATGGACTACCGTCCCACGTCCCACGACCGCCCCGTGATGCCCAGATTTGGTATGCAGATGCGCCTGCCTGCCAACTTCACGCAGGTTCGTTACTATGGCCGCGGCCCGTGGGAGAACTATCCCGACCGCAAACGGTCGGCCTTCCTCGGCGAGTACGTGATGCCGCTCGGCGACTTCCAGACCGAGTACATCCACCCGCAGGACAACGGCTACCGCTGCGACGTGCGGTGGATAGAATTCTCACAGCCCGGACGCACCGTCCGCATCGAAGGCCTTCAGCCGCTCTGCGTCAGCGCCTGGGACTACGGCGACGAGGACCTCGGACCGCTTCACCCGCATGAGGTGCCGCGAGGACGATTCGTCTGTGTCAACATCGACCTCAACGTCCATGGTGTGGGCGGCACCGACACCTGGGGCAAGCGCACCCTGCCGAAATACACCATCGACGGCAACCTGCCCCACCACTTCGCCTTTATCCTCTCGGCAGAAAACGATCAACAACCAGAAAATCAATCCTCATGAAAAGAAACATCATGCTCCTGCTCTGCGGAGCAGCATTGACGGCCTCGGCACAGACCGACGTCACGGCCGACTACCTGACCCATTACGATTTCGACAGCGGCTTCCACCACAAGGCCGGAGCCACCACCGAGGTGAAACAGGAAATCAAGACCATCACGGGATGGACAGCCGGGTTCACCGTTGATTACACCATCACCGGCATCTATGAATATGGCTTCGCCGGCACCTTCAACGGCGGCGAAGTACCGTCCAAGGGCTACCAGAACAGCGAGGGTGGCGCGCTGGCGTTGTCGACGGGTTGGGGCGTGGCGATGACCTACAGCCAGAACGTCACCCTGCCCGCCGGCACCTATACCATCAACGTTCCCACCTACAACGGCAAGAGCGCCACGAAAGGCAGGTCGCAGCTGGCGTGGATTCCGCAGAACGGCACTGCCGTCATCTCCACGCTCAACGGCTATCCCTCGAAGACGTGGTCGCTGGACCAGATATCCTTCACGCTGACCGAGAGCACCCGAGGCAAGATACAGATTGGCTATACGGCAGCGGAGAACACAGGTTCCGGCAGTTCGGCCAACCTGCTCATCGACTACGTGCAGATTCTGGTACAGAGCATGGACGACAGCAAGGCCGGACTGAACAAGACCCTCCAGAAAGCCAACACCCTCTATGCCGACGGCAGCGGACGGGGAGCCGACGACCTGAAGACGGCCATCGACCGCGCACAGGCTGCCTACGACGGCAGCGAGACTCCGCTCTCTGAAGTGCTGGCTGCCGACGAGGCTCTGAAAGAGGCTATAGAGACCTACCGATGGTGGAACGCCTCGCCAAGCACACCCTTCGACTGCACCGACCGCTACCTCCAGAACCCCTCGTTCGAGGTGGACGGAACGGCGGGATGGACAGTCCTGGGCATGAGCTCACAGACCAACAGCTATTTCACCAAGAAGGACGGCACCTACTATATGGAGGCATGGGTCAGCCGGGGAAGCAAAATTTCTGACGCCAGCCTCTCGCAGGTGCTGAAAGGGCTGCCCAAGGGCAACTACCGCCTCTTGGCCAACGCCCTGCACATCCAGCAGTCGGGACAGGGCAGTGTCACCAATACAGGCGCCGCACAGAAGGGTGCATACCTCTATGCCGGGCTCACGAAGACGCTCGTCACAGCCATGAAAACCTACCATGTCGACTTCTCCGTCGTGGAGGAACAGGGGGAGATTGAAGTCGGCGTGCAGACCGAGGACCCCACGGGGAACTATCTCTGCGTGGACAACTTCCAGTTGCAGTACATCGGCGAGGTCGGCACGTCGGACATCGTCAAGGAACTGCAGAGCCTCGTGACGCAGGCTGAGGATGATGCTTCCAACGTGATGCAGCAGACGGCAGCAGACGGTCTCAACCAAGCCATCGACGAAGCACGCCAGGCACTGGCCGGCACAGGCACCGGCGAAGACAACAAACCAATCTACGACGAGAACGCACTGAACGAAGCGTACGCCGCGCTGACGGCAGCCATGACGGCGGCCAAGGAGTCGGTGGCGCGCTACACATCGCTGCAGGAGCGCATCAACTATGCCGACAAGGTGCTGGCGTGGTGGAAGGACATGCCCCGCAAAGCCACGGCGTGGGGCGTCCTTGACCAGACCGTAGCCACGGCCAAGGAGCAAGTGAAGGACTGCACCCTAACCGACGACCAGCTGGCAGCGGCCACCAACAGCCTGAACACACGCATCAAGGCTGTCGACAAGAAGATTTACTGCAGCGGAAGCGCCTGCGGCAGCGATGCGAAGCTGCAGGACAACAACAACCAGTGGAGCTACAAGCGCTCCTACCAGTCGAAGCACTGGGTGCTCTTCTGGGAGAAGGAATATGGCGACGAAATGCCAAGTGCTGTCCCGGGCATACTGGAGACGGCCGACAAAATCTTCGAGGTGTATGCCGACAAGCTCGGTTTCATCACCATCAACCAGGGCAAGTCCAAGAGCGACACCTACAAGATGATCATCCGCCTCTACTCGACCAGCGAATGGAAAGCCGAGGGCAGCGGCATTGACAACCAGATCGGTATGCTCTCGCTCTCGCGCTGGGCCTACACCTCGCGCGGCGGACAGACCGTGGCCCACGAAATCGGCCACTGCTTCCAGTACCAGGTACACTGCGACAAC
>JAFWQT010000031.1 GCA_017508965.1 Prevotella sp.
CCCGCCCTATAGGGAGGGGCAGGGGGAGGGTCCGTTGGGGGAGTCTTTTTATTTCGCCTTCACAATCCTGTGGATGGCCTTTTCCAGCGACTCGGTGGGCTCAATGATGTTATAGTCCTTCCAGAAATTTTCGTCGCTGAAATTGGTCTGCTGGTCGAACAGTGACTCGTGCTCGCTGAACGAATCCTTGCGGCGGATAGGTGTGAAGCCGCTCAGGCAGCGGTCGGTCACCACCATCTCGTTGATGGCCGTGAAACTGGTGGCCAGCAGTCGCTTCTTCCAGTCGCAGTTGAAGCGGAACACCGTGCTTAGGTAACTTAGCCGCGTCACGCCCTCGTCGTAGGTGTAGTTGATGAGCAGCGACAGTTCCTTCGGGCGGAACTTTACGCCCAGGGGCTTCCTCACCAGCATGGCGCGCGTGGCATTCTCGCGGTCGCTCATGTCGAGCTGCAGTGAGATGCGGGTGAACGAGAGCGTTTCCTTGTCAATGTACAGCTGTCCGTAGTAAAGCGCGTAGTCGGTGTGATACTTCGGCGAAATGGAAACCACATACTGCGGTCGGTCGCCAATCTGCACTGGCATGTCCATCTTCATGTTGTACAGGTTCAGTTCTTCCTCGCAGAGCAGGAACGGGCGGTTCTTCACCACGTCGAGAATCGTGGCCTGCACCGGGCCTCCTATTACCTTCACGCTGAGCGTGTCCGATGCTTTTGGACTCACAATGCGCCGCCCGCGGTGGATAGCCACGCGGTCCGAATGTATGTCGCGGTTGTAGCCCGTCTTGTACATGTCGGTCACGGCCTCCGCAATATAGATGAATTTCTTGCGCTTCTGGGCCGTCTCTCGGTAGAAGCAGCGGTCTTGCTCGGCCGTCAGGCTGTAGTTGTCGGGAATCTTGCTGATGGCAATCCTCACAATCCTCTCCGGGTCGCCCATCATCACCACCACGTCGTTCAGCACCACCGTGTTGGGTGCCAGCTTCACGTTCATCTCCTTCCCGTCGCTGGGCGTGGCCAACTTGATGGTCTTGTATCCGATGTGCGAGAATCTCAGTTGCTTGGGTCGCTCCTTGGCCTTGATGCTGAAGGCTCCTTCATCGTTGGTCACGGTCGAGATATGCGAGCCCGGAATACTGATGTTCACCGACTTCAGGGCTCTTCCGGTCGAGGCATCCTTCACAATGCCGTTCACCACATAAGGCAGCGACGGCTCCACCTGTGCGCGCCCTTCTACGGCACATGCAGCCAGGAATATCAGGAGGCTGATACTTTTCCTCAGCCATAGTGTTAAATAGTGGTCATTCATCGCGTTTTGAGTAATATTATAATCTGTTTGCAAATATAGTGTTTTTTCCCGAATATGCAAGAATTTGCAACTAAAATTTTGCTATCTCTCTAAAACTTTGTAACTTCGCACCCAAATTAATTAGTTTAAGGTAAAAGTTTTTAGTATTATGGCAAAAAAAGCGCTGCTGATGATCCTCGACGGATGGGGCATCGGAAAACATGGGAAGGGCGACGTGATTTTCAACACGCCCACTCCTTATCTGGATTATTTAACCGCTACGAGCGCACACTCGCAGCTTCAGGCCAGCGGTGAAGACGTGGGTCTGCCCGACGGACAGATGGGTAACTCAGAGGTAGGTCACCTCAACATCGGTGCCGGACGTATTGTCTATCAGGACCTGGTGAAAATCAACCGTGCCTGCAAAGACGGCAGTATCCTGAAGAACAAAGGCGTTGTAGAGGCTTACACCTATGCCAAGGAGAACGGCAAGAAGCTCCATCTGATGGGACTGACCTCCGACGGCGGCGTACACTCCAGCCTCGACCATCTGTTCAAGTTCATCCAGATGGGTAAGGAGTTCGGACTGAAGAACCAGGTCTTCGTACACTGTTTCATGGACGGCCGCGACACCGACCCCAAGTCGGGTAAGGGATTCATCCAGCAGGTTACCGACTGCTGCGCGCAGAACGATGCCGCCATTGCCAGCATCGTGGGACGTTTCTATGCCATGGACCGCGACAAGCGCTGGGAGCGCGTCAAGGAAGCCTACGACCTCATCGTGGCCGGACAGGGCCACCAGGCACAGGACATGGTGCAGGCCATGCAGGAAAGCTACGACGAAGGCGTCACCGACGAGTTCATCAAGCCCATCCATAACTCCCGCGTCAACGGCGTTATCGAGGAGGGCGACGTGGTTATCTTCATCAACTTCCGCAACGACCGTGCCAAGGAGCTCACCCAGGTGCTCACTCAGCAGGATATGCCCGACAATGGCATGAAGACCATCCCCGGACTGAAATACTACTGCATGACGCCCTACGACGCATCGTTCACCGGTGTCAGCATCCTCTTCCCCAAGGAGAACGTTGAGGACACCCTCGGCGAATACCTCTCAAAGCAGGGCAAGAAGCAGCTCCACACCGCCGAGACCGAGAAGTATGCCCACGTGACGTTCTTCTTCAACGGCGGCCGCGAGAAGCCATTTGATGGTGAAGACCGCATCCTGGTGCCCTCGCCAAAGGTGGCCACCTACGACCTGAAGCCCGAGATGAGCGCCTACGAAGTGAAAGACCGTCTGGTCGGAGCCATCAACACCCAGCAATACGATTTCATCGTGGTGAACTTCGCCAACGGCGACATGGTGGGCCACACCGGCGTGTATAATGCCATTGCCAAGGCCGTGTGGGCCGTCGACCATTGCGTGGAGGCCGTCATCGAGGCTGCCAAGGCCAACGACTACGAGGCCATCATCATTGCCGACCACGGTAATGCCGACAATGCCATCAACCCCGACGGCACTCCCAACACGGCTCACTCGCTGAACCCCGTGCCCTTCATCTACGTGACCAACAACAATTCGGCCACCGTGAAGGACGGTCGTCTGGCCGACGTGGCTCCCAGCATCCTCCACATCATGGGACTGGAGCAGCCCGCCGACATGACCGGCGAGAACCTGATTTCAGATTAAACCTGATTTTAGAAATACAATCAATAAAGGAAAGAAATTTCCGTAATTCACGTTATTCTGGCTTCGCCAAGGAGCACTTCCAGGCCCGGATAATGTAGGTTACAGAAATTTCTTTCCTTTTTATATTACACGCACGCATATATGGATTTTTGTTTAATAACTTTTCTCGCGCGCGTGTGCGTGAGTATTTTTTCAAAATAAAATGCCACTTTGCCACTTGCCCTGTGTTTATCGGGGCTGAGGCGGTGGCATTATGGTGGCATTAGTGGCATTTTAATAAAAATGGGCTGCCCTTTGGCACAAAAAGTGCAAATAGGCTGCACTCTTAGTGC
>JAFWQT010000004.1 GCA_017508965.1 Prevotella sp.
AGCAGTCGAGCTGCCGGTACCTGACTGACCACAACTATCAGGTAGATTACAGCGTGATACTGGGCAAGAAGGGCAGTTACAACTTGTATTTTTACGGCCAAAAGAAAATGGAGCCCGTACTGGAAGGCGTCAACGTGTACCACCCCGACGGCACAATCGATCAATACAAGTACAATGGCGAGGAGGCTAAGAACATCAGTTTCATCGAGGATTATGAGTTGACTGGTACCGACACTTGGCCCAGCACCTTTGCCGACACCTATCAGTATACCACCTTCGACCGATTGGTGGGCTGGAGCCGCTGGTTGCTCCTCAACGAGGAAGAGCCCTCCTCATGGAGTCCTAACTCGTTCAGATACCGGCTGCCTGGAGATGATATGTCGGGGATACCTGTTATTTAAAGGCGTGAACAGCACAGGGAAAAGCGAGCCGAAAGGCCCGCTTTTTTGCGCACTCAGCAAAAAAACGGCGCTTTTGTTGGCGTTTTGGAAAAATATGCTTATATTTGCAGCAAAATTTTGACACCTATTTACTCTATACGGAAGATGAAGACTGAATTCAGAGAAGAAAACCAGAACTATGTAATGACCTTCGAAGGCCGACTCGACTCGCCGTCGTCACTCCAGGTGGAACGCGACATGCAGGTGCTCTACGACTGCGAGGGCCACGACATCGTCCTCGACTGCACCAATCTGGAATACATCACCAGCAGCGGCATGCGCCTCTTCCTCGACTTGCTGAAAACAGCCAAGAAAAAGGGCAGCAAGTGTACGCTCGTAGGACTCAACGACGCGATTTACGAAGTGTTCAACGAGGTGGGATTCATTAATCTTTTTGACGTACGCCAAACGCTATGACTGAAAAGGAAATCAAAGAGATGAAGGCCGAGATAGAGCGGCTGAGAGCCGACAATGCGCGACTGCAGTCGGAGATGATACGCCTTGTCAGCCGCAACCTCAATCTCAGCGAGCAATTGGAGTACGATGTTGAGCTGCGCCGCCGTTTCGAAGTGGCACGCACACTGATGAAGGAGAATATCGAGCGGCAGCGCAATGCCGACCTGCAGGACGACGGTCAGCTGCTGGCCCTAATCGACCTGCGGCTTGAGGAGAACCGCTCGCACCTGAATCCCGACTTCGACGCCAAGCAGCTGGCCGATCTCCTCGGCGTCAGCCAGGAACGTCTCGTCAGGCTCTTCCGCAACAAGTCCATCTACCGCACGCCGGAGGGCTACATCGACAATCTGCGCACAATCAATGCCATGCGGCTGCTGCGCACGCAGCCCAACTACAGCATTGCAGCCATTGCCGAGGCTTCGGGCTTCAACCACGTGCGCACCCTGCAGCGCCGCATCCTTGACGTCACTGGCATGACGCCGGCTGACTACAGGGCTCTCTTCACACGCGACATGTAACCAGGAAATTATTCGTCTGATCAATAAAATGACATCTGTTTCCCAACGACTCACACTACGCATCATGATAGTGGTACTGGCAATGATGGCCGTCATTGCCGCAGTGGTGTATTTCGCCGTAGGGGAGTACATGGACGACGAAGCCGAGCAGCGCTTCCAGATTGTGGTGACGAGGGCGCACAGGGAGGTGCAGCGCCGGCTGTCGGAGGTATATGTGGCAAACGTCAATAGCGTTCATGAGATAGAGCGCGACATCGATGATCCTGACAAGCTGTCCGACCATCTGGGACGAATCGTCAGACAGAACCCCTACATCGTCAGCTGCGGACTGTTGTTCGTTCCCGACTATTATCCTGAGAAGGGCCGCTTCTTCGTGCCCTTCGCCACCCGCGATACGGCCGACGTGATAAGCGTGATGCGCATTGACAGCGTGTATCACGACTACTTCGATGACGATTGGTACGTAGAGCGGTTGAAGAGCGACAGTGCCGACTGGGTGGATCCTTACTTCGAGAGTCCGCTGCTGACGACCGATATAGCACCACGACTGCTGACCACGCACGCCATACCCATCCACAACCGTGAGGGACGGCCCGTGGCCGTGCTCTGTTCCGACCTCTCGCTGGCGGATATGAGAATAGAAATGCTGCAGAAAGTCAGAAAGGGGAAAAGGAACTTCGAACAGAATGTGAAGCATCCGTCCTACTGCTGCATCATCGACCGTAACGGCCGTTACATCCTCCATCCTGACAAGAATCGCATGCTGAAAGACTATCTCGATGCAAACGTGACTTTCAAGGGGGAGCAGGGGGCGGTTTCTGCCATCGTCGACGGGGTGCCGTCGTGGGTTTGCTATCACACCGTCAAATATGCGGAGTGGACCGTCATGATGGTGGCTCCCAAAGACTTGATACAGCGGCACGGGCGCATGCTCAATACCACCATCCTGGCGGCCATGCTCATTGGTCTGGCTGCCATCTACCTGTTCTGTCGCCAACAAATCAGAAAGATCACTTCGCCCCTGCACCGCTTCGCCCATTCAGCAGAAGAGGTGGCGAAAGGAAACTTCGCAGCCCCGCTGCCCGACATCAGGGATGACGACGAGATACGCCTGTTGCGCGACTCGTTTGGCAACATGCAGCAGTCGCTCAGCCGCTATATCGACGAACTGAAGACGACGACAGCCCAGAAGTCGGCCATCGAGAACGAACTGTCAGTTGCCCGCAGAATCCAGATGTCGATGCTGAGGACGGACTTCCCCAAGCGCCCTGACCTTTTGATACACGCCATGCTGACCCCCGCCAAGGCCGTGGGTGGCGACCTCTTCGACTTCTTCGTGCGTGACGACAGCCTCTACTTCTGTATCGGCGACGTTGCCGGTAAGGGCGTGCCCGCAGCGCTGGTGATGACCACCGTCTGCGGAGCCTTCCGCCTGTTGGCAGAGAGCGAGTCGGAGCCCGTGCGTATCGTCAGTCGTATGAACGAAATGATTATCCGCAACAACAGCATGACAATCTTCGTCACCTTCTTCACTGGTGTGCTCGACCTCGGCACGGGGCACCTGCGCTACTGTAATGCCGGACACATAGCACCCCTTGTCGACGGGCAGCCCCTTCCCGTCAAAAGCAATCTGCCCATCGGGGCCATGCCCGACTGGGATTTCGAAGCCCAGGAGGCCGACCTCGCCCAGGGCAGCACGATCTTCCTCTATACCGACGGACTCAAGGAGGCCGAGGATGCCGGGCACAGACTGTTTGGCGAGAAACGAATCATTGAGGTGATGCAAACCACCTCCCTGCAGCCCCGCGCGCTCATCGAGCGCATGACCCAGGCTGTGGCCGACTTCGTGGGCGACACAGAGCAAAGCGACGACCTCACCATGCTCGCCATACAATGCTCCCAGCTCATGAGCGTCTCCTCCCTCCAAGAACAAACATACAAACCGCTCCCGCCAGCATCATGTTGATGCCCGTATATACCAACGGCAACCAGGGGTCGCTGACGAGCTCTAATATAGAAATCTGACTCTCGGCACCCATCTGCGTGTCGTAGCCGTATTGATAGATTTTCCAACCGTCCACCTCGTAGGGCTTGTTCACGTCAACCGTGGTCTCGATGTTCTTGCCCGTCTTGGTCAGAATCTGAATCTCTGAGGCAAAGCGCTTGGGGCTTCCGTTGTCGTAGGTCTCCATAATAAACTTCTTCAGTTCAATGGCTATAGGCATTTCCTTGACGGCCCCCTCCTGAGTCAGCGCCCGCCATTCAGGCTCACCAACGGTGGTTATCAATTTTACGCGTTGCATGTCGGCATTGCCAAGCGTGGCGGTAATAAGGGCTATAAAGAGGCCCAGATGGTTCAGCAGGAAAGGCACGTCACGCTTCCATGAACTCAAGTGGATCAGCCGACGTAGGATGATGACTCCCAAAATGACCGCCATATACACATAGATGAGCACGAAGGGCCAGAACGACAGCATATTGTTCAGCCAGGTGCCATCTTTCAGCTGGCGGGTGAGTCCCATGATGATGGTCAGCACTACGGCATACACCAATGCTGGTATCGCCGCCTGGTAAGTACTTACGAACTTGAAGGCATACACCTTTTTTCCTAATATAAATATGAGTGCTATTAAAGCTAGGAATCCTGCCAATATAATCCCGTTGGCAGGCCAAGCAAACGCATCCCACATTACAGGACCGACACTCAACTCAAGTGCCAGTCCTGCAAAGATAAGGCCTCCTCCTATGAGGAAGCCCTCCTTGAATGTCCATGGTTTAGTCCACATCAGATTTCAATGAGCTTACCTTTCTTTCTGGCTTCCTCAATCCAT
>JAFWQT010000032.1 GCA_017508965.1 Prevotella sp.
ACATTAACCTGATGTGGCAACTAAACCGCAATTATACCTTTACCGCCTTCGTCATGCTTGAACCCGACTACTTCGTGCAGATGGCCTACCAGCCCACAGACCGCATGGCCGTCATCATGAAGGAGACCAACTTCGACTATTCCAACTATTATGGGCTGCAAGCCTCGGCTCAATTCCATATTGGTAGTTGGCTCAACGGAAATGTCATGGCCACCGCCCTCTATCGCCACGATAAGACGGATTTCTTCGACTTGCCTATCGACCGCACTTGTCTCTCCGGCATACTGGGTGGAACGGCCGTAGTCAGGTTGTCGCAAAAGCATAACATCCAGTTCATCCTCAATCCATTTTTCCAGACAAAGTCCATCCAAGGTCTTTATGACATTGATCCCTTCTTAAGGCTCAATGCCACACTCCGCTACACCACGAAGAACGGCAAGTGGAGCCTCGTGGCCAAAGGCGAGAACATCCTGAACGCCCACATAGACACCCGCTCCACAATAGCCAATCAAGACTACAGTATGAGGGTCTGGATGCCCTACACCAACTATTCCCTTACCGCCATCTATCGCATTGGTAACTTCAAGGAGAAAAAGAAAAAGGAGGTAGATACCTCACGAATGGGATATTAATGAAGAAAGCCGCTCTGCTATTCATCGCTGCCCTTATAATCACGGCAAGCATAGACTTCATCTGGCCTTTCACCACAGAAAGGGCAGATGGAGATGAGTTTGAGCAAGACTTGAATACTGCTGAGATGTTGACATATCAAGACCCCGATTTGGGCTTCACGGTCAGATACCCGTCGTTTTTCGCCCTACAGCCCGACTCGCTTGATGATTATACAGGCAACGTCCGACTTAGTTATGACAACGAGTGGGCAACCATTGTGCTCGAATGTTATGCCCTTCGCAACTATAGCCAGTCGCTCAAAAGCGGTATGGACTCATTGGCGCAGGTGCTTCATGCGACAGGCCATAAACTCGGCAGCGACTACTTTATCCTCTGCGGCCCACAATACGAAAACGGCAGCCGCATGGAAGACTACATCTATTATTCGCGATTTGTCAGTCGGGGCAAATTATGGTTTGTGTATACGATGGTTTATCCAGACCGTTATCACAACCACCTCGGCAGGCTCTTCAAGGAAATCGACGACTGGCAGGTGTTCGAGGATCAGCACAGTGGCATCAGCCTTGCCGACAAATTCATGCTCGATGCCCAGCGCAAGGGTCACAAAAAGAAAAGGGCAGTTTTCAATAACATTTCATATATAACGAAATGATAATGATAATACAAAAAGAACCGACTATAAATTCTCTCTCGTTCAGGCAGTTGTCGGCCTCGCGCCGACGCTGCCTTTCCTCGGCCTTTTCAGAATAGAAAAACGCAAATTACGATAATTTCTTTCTTCAATTTAAACTCCCATGGGCTGGGAGTGAGACTCCAGTAGGGGGTACGATAGTAGGAAGGTAGTAGGTAAAAAGGCCTTACCTACTACCAATAACACCTTGAAACACAGTGTATTATGCCAAAGATAGTAGGAATAGGGGGTAAAAATCGTTTTTACGCGTATGGAGATATCAACAGCAAGACAACAAAGTAATTTAGTTTGTACCTCAAAAACCTATTAAATGAACCTCAAAAACCTATTAGATGATGAACAAAGTAAATTAGTTTGTACTTCAAAACAACATTGAAAGAAGTGAATCTATTTCTCTCACTTCATCGAAAAATTCGTGTCATTCATTGCTTATCTCAGAAATTTTGCCTATATTTGTCGGCAGAAACGCTAAAACCACAATCATTCACCAACATGCACATCGCTGTAGCAGGAAATATTGGAAGCGGAAAGTCGACGCTCACCAGGATGCTGGCCAAACACTACGGATGGGAGGCCCGCTTCGAGGCCGTTGACTATAACCCCTACCTGGAAGACTACTATAAGGACATTCCACGGTGGTCGTTCCCCATGGAAGTGTACTTCCTGAAAGAGCGGTTCAAGGACCTGCTCGACATCAACAAGGCTCAGCATACGGTCATCCAAGACCGCACCATCTTCGAGGGCGTCTATGTGTTCACGGCCACCAACAAGGCGATGGGCAATCTGAGCGACCGCGACTTCGACACCTATATGGAGCTGTTCGAGCAGATGATGCAAATCGTGCGTCTGCCCGACCTGATGATTTACTTGAGGGCCTCCGTGCCCCATCTCATAGCCAACATCCAGAAGCGTGGACGCGACTATGAGCAGACCATGCAACTGGACTATCTGGAAAACCTGAACACCCGTTACGAGGACTTTATATTTAATAGGTATAAAGGACGCGTGCTGGTGATTGAAAAGGACCAGACCGACTTTGAGCACAACGCCAAGGAGTTCGGTAGCATTGTGGACCGCATAGACGCTCAACTATTTGGACTGTTTTGAAAGTGAAGAGTGAAGAGTGAAGAATTTGCTACCGCGCGAGCTTGTTCTGAAACTTGAAAACTGAAACCTGAAACTTGAAACCTGAAACCTGAAACTTAAAAATATTATCCCATGCACATCGCAATAGCAGGAAACATCGGCAGCGGCAAGACGACCCTCACAAAGATGCTTGCCAAACGTTACGGCTGGACACCACGGTTCGAGCCCGTCGACAACAACCCTTACCTGAGCGACTTCTATGCCGACATGTCGCGTTGGTCGTTCAATCTCCAGATCTACTTCCTGAACAAGAGGTTCAAGGAGGTGGTTGAGATTTCAAAGAGCGACGACACCATCATACAAGACCGCACCATCTTCGAAGACGCAAAGATATTCGCACCCAACCTGCACGCCCAGGGACTGATGAGCGACCGCGACTTCGCCAACTATGCCGACCTCTTCGACCTGATGATCTCGCTGGTAAAGCTGCCCGACCTGATGATTTACATCCGCAGCAGCATCCCGAACCTGGTGAACCAGATTCAGAAACGCGGGCGCGACTACGAGCAGACCATCCGCCTGGACTATCTGAAAGGACTGAACGACCGCTATGAGGAATGGATAAAGGACTACAAAGGGCATCTGATTATCATCGACGGAGACAATTGCAAGTTCGGTGAAAATCCCCACGATTTTAAAACGGTAACCGACCAGATTGATGCCAAGCTTTACGGTCTGTTCCCGATGGAATGAATTTTTAATTGAGAATTGAGAATGGAGAATGGAGAATTATGATTACTTTCAGAGGCGGTAATTAGCGCGGAATTCTGGCACAGATTTCGGGCGTGCACGGTAATCATAATTCTCCATTCTACATTCTCCATTCTCCATTAACCTTCGCTTTCTTCGGGTGACATCGATTCTTCGAAATCGGTGATGCCGGCCTTCACAAGGATGTTGTACCACGAAAGGAGCTTCTTGATGTCGCTGTCGTGCACACGGTCGCGGTCGAAATCAGGAAGAATCTCTGCGAAATAGTCGCGCAGCTCTTTGCTGGAAGCCTTCTTATAGTTGAGTGAACATTCCTTGCTCTCTTCTTTGTCGCGCACGCTGGCCAGGATGGTCATCAGGGGCACATCCTCAGCATCGGTGTACATGGCAATGTCTGCCAATGACGTTACACGGTCGGTCGAGAATACCGGCATACGCTTATGGGCAGCGTCTAACGATTCTACGATAAGATTCGACTTGCCTCTTGAAACGAGTTTGTAGAGGCCTGGTTTTCCTGCAATGGAAAGAATAGTCTGTTGCATTGTCTTTTTCTTGTTATTTTACTTGTTTGATGATATGTTCTATTTGCGGGGTCAGTTCTCTTTCCCCGTCATTAATAATTTCATAGTCGCTTCTTGCCAGCACTTCTTCTTGCGGCAGCTGCAGGGCCAACCATTCCATTGCCCTGTCGCGCGAGATTTCATCGCGCAGCATGATGCGCCTGATGCGGACTTCCTCGGGGGCCGTGACGCACACCACCCGATCGACCAATCGCTCGAAGCCACTTTCGAAGAGGATGGCGCATTCCATCCACAAATTGCCCGACTTGACGAAATCGTCGGCAACGGCGGGATGAACAATCCGGTTGACGGCAAGCTGGTTCTCATCGCTGGCCAGGATGAACTTTGCCATCACCGACTTCACCAGTTGCCCGTCGCAATAGACATCCTCGCCCACCAATGCCTTCAGCTGTTCCTGAAGCGCAGCCGAGGTACGCATAAGCCGCTTGGCAGCAGCATCGCAGTCGTAGACATCGATTCCACGCGCTGCCAACAGCCTGCAAACATAGCTCTTGCCGCTGCCGATACCACCCGTAACAGCTACCTTCAGATGCTTCATAAGTGATAGCCGCTATTGTTCTTCAATGAGATAATCCACATGGTCCACTTCAAGGCGCGCATTCTTGACGTCTCTTGGCAACCGAACCAACCGCAGCGCACATTTCTCCGACGGGTTGGCCTCGATGTCGCGATAGTCGGTCTCCACCTTGAACTGGTCGGGCTTGACGCTGCGCACATTGCTTGCGCCTACCACATAGGACACTCTGATGCGTGCGGGGAACGTGCGTAGCACTCTGCCCGGCGGCATGTTAACAGCCGTCACCGGAATTTCCATGCTTCCCTCCGTCAGGATGTCGGGATAGATGGTGACCTTCACCTCCGAAGGCACGTATTTCACACCCTTTATCTTCTGCAACGACACGGTGCGGACAATGGTGTCGGTGAGTTCCTTCACATCCAGCACATCGGTATACGCCACACGGATACTGTCGAGCAGCGACTGGCGCGCATAGACATCAACCCTTTCGGGCTGGAAGCTGACCCTGGCAATGTAGTAGCTCTGCCCGGGTATCACCTTGCCGCGCAAGCCAAGAGGCACTGATTTCTTCTGCCCTTGTGTGAAATAGAATTCCCAATGGTCGGGCTTCATCGTGACTATTCGCGACGAGTTGTAAATCTGATGGTATATCTGCTTCTGCAAATCGCTGGCTGGCACCGTTCCCTTGTTGGCATTCTTCGAATAGTTCTTGAAGTCGATGCTGATGGGGCGGATGATGTTACCGAACTTATAGGCGAAAAGGAAATAGCCGCGGTCGCGGATGGTCACTTTCAGCGTGTCGTTCATGTCGCTGGTAATCACCACCCCTTTCGGCACATTCACTAATTTCAGAGGCACGGCAATCTCTCTTTCGTAAGTCTCGTTGAGTGTTGTCAGCACCCAGAAGGTGGCGCTGACCAAGAGAAAAAACAAAAAAATCAAGAACTCCTTGTTCACTATCGAGAACAAGAAGTTCCTGACTACACGAAATATGCGCGTACCTGTTTGTTCCATTTATTTTGCCTGAGTCTGCTGCATGCCAGAGGCGTCAGCAAAGACATAACCACGGTCAACGGTAATGGTAACGCCACGGGCAATCTCCACCTCGATGGTGTTGTCCTGCATGTTGATGCGCTTCACGGTGCCGTAGATGCCGCCACCGGTGATGACCTTCGTTCCTTCAGTGAGCGAGTTCTGGAAATTGCGGATTTCCTTCTGCTTCTTCTGCTGAGGACGAATCATGAAAAACCACATGATGGCAAAGATGGCCACCATCATAATCAGGAAACTCATGCCTCCACCACCTTGGGCAGCCTGGGCTGATAACATAAATGCTGTCATATTTTCTATTTTAATAATAATTTATCGAAATAACGGCTAACCGGTTAACCGGCTATCGCAAAAAGCATCACTTGTGCTCGAAACGGTTATGCCGCTCGGGAACAGGCTTCATCATCTTGCCTGTAGAGTTCAGATAGCGGGCAATGGTGTCGAGCATGCCGTTGATATAGCCTGAGCTCTTTGGAGTGCTGTAAAGCTTGGCCAGCTCCACATACTCATTAATCGTCACCGAAACAGGAATGCCCGGGAACGTAAGCATCTCGGCAATGGCAATCTGCATAATCACCACATCCATATAGGCCAGTCGGGAGAAATCCCAGTTGCGCGATGCATCACTCATATAGTGCTGATACTGGTCGGCATTGAGAATGGTGGCACGGAACAGTTTCTGGGCAAACTCTTTGTCCTCGTCGTCTTTATACTCGGGAAGCAGCTCCTGATTCTTGGCGTTCTTCGGGTCAAAGCGCTTGATGGTCTTCACCACGAAGGTGTCAACCGTCTCCTTATCGTCGTTCCAATACAGCGACTTCTCTTCGAGCAAGGCATCCAGATCGGCATTCTCCATGACAAGAACCTTATACAGGCGGCGCCACAACTCGCGATGTGCATCATACGAGTCGTCGTCGGAAGCCATGAAGTCCTTGTAAATCTGGGTCTGCTCAATCTGGTCGAGCAACTTGCGCACGAATTCAATGTCGTTATCCCATGTCTGCTTCTGCTGCTCCAGGAAGTCATTCAGCTGGCGGTTTTCCTCCAGCAGCATGGCAAACTTGTTGTAGGCGAACTTCTCCGAGGGCAGTTCACCGCCTTCACGGTTCACGCGTGCCGTAATCACTTCCACGCGATGACGTGCCTCTTTGGTCACCGCAACAATAAGCGCCAGGAGAAAAATATAAAGGTCATAAGCCTTCGAGAGGCTGAATAGCAGCTCCTTTTCAGCATTGTCCATGTTACGGTTTCCGTTTTGATAGTATGCATAGGTTAACTGGACAATTTTTATCCGAATCAATTCTCTGTTTATCATACTGCGTTTCTATAATAATGTTACCTCTGTAATTGTTTCGTGCAAAATTACACAAAAATAGTCTTTTACGCAAGAAAATTGCGTTTTTTTTCCACACATGAGATATTTTTTCACTTAATCTTATTTTTTTTTGGTTTTTTCGTTCATTTGCACTACCTTTGCACCGCTTTTCCAAAAGCACTCCAAAAGTGTGATGGTAAATTAAGCAAGCAGTTTAATTATTAACAACTTAATTTTAGAGTAACACATTATGTTAGAAATTAATGTAACAGGTCAGAAGAGAAGCGACCTTGGCAAGAAGGCTTCCAAAACAGTACGCAAAGAAGGACTCGTTCCCTGCAACATCTACGGTGAGAAGAAAGATGAGAACGGTCTGCCCGAGGCAGTGGCTTTCACATGCCCGATGAGCGAGCTCCGCAAGGTGGTCTACACTCCCAACATCTACATGGTGAACATCAACCTGGACGGTGAAGTGAAGAACGCCATCATCAAGGAATTGCAGTTCCACCCCACAACCGATGCCCTGCTGCACGTTGACTTCTATGAAGTAAATGAAGAGAAGCCCATCGTAATGGGTGTTCCCGTGAAACTGAACGGTCTGGCACAGGGTGTGCGCGACGGTGGCCGTCTGAGCCTCATCGTCCGCAAGGTGAACGTCCGCGCTAAGTATACTGACATCCCCGAAGTTCTCGATATCGACGTTACCAACCTTACCATTGGTAAGAGCATCAAGGTGGGCGACCTGCATTTCGAAGGTCTGGAAATGGTTACCAGCAAGGAAGTTGTGGTTTGCACCATCAAGGCTACCCGTAAGTCTAACGCCGCTGCTGCCGAGGCAGAGCAGGCTGCTGAGTAATATCGTAGAGCATGGAGGCTGGGCGGAAAACAAATCTCTTCCAGAGACTGCTTCAATGGCTGAAGCCGCATAACGCCCGGCACTCATCAAACAACGAAATGGAAAAGTTTCTGATTGTTGGCTTGGGAAACCCTGGTGCAGAATACGAGGGAACCCGCCACAACACTGGTTATATGGTATTGGACGCCCTCGCTAAGGCGTCCAATATTGTATTTGAGGACAAGCGCTACGGCTACGTGGCAGAAATGTCGCTCAGGGGAAGGAAACTGTTTCTGCTCAAGCCCACCACTTACATGAACCTCTCGGGCAATGCCGTGCGCTACTGGCTGCAGAAGGAGAACATCGACCAGAAGCGGCTGCTCGTGGTTGTCGACGAACTGGCCTTGCCGCTGGGAACTTTCCGGCTGAAGGCCAACGGCAGCAACGGAGGCCACAACGGACTGGGGCACATCCAGCAGCTCATCGGCCAGCAATATGCTCGTCTGCGCATGGGCATCGGCAATGAATTCCAGCACGGAAAACAGGTCGACTGGGTGCTGGGCCGCTATAGCGATGAAGAAATGCAGACGCTGCAGCCAGCCATCGACACGGCCGTGGAAGTGATCAAGAGTTTCGTACTCTCAGGCATCGACTTCACCATGAATGCGTTTAACCATAAAGGGCAAAAGGCAAAAGGAGATAACAGATAATGGCAGACTCCGCAAGAATAGACAAATGGCTGTGGGCATCACGCATTTTCAAGACGCGCTCCATAGCAGCTGATGCGTGCAAGAACGGGCGCGTCACCATTGGCGGCGTGAATGTGAAGCCCTCGCGTCCGCTGAAAGCCGGCGAGGTGGTCAGCGTGAAGAAACCTCCCGTCACCTATTCATTCCGGGTTCTGAAATGCATCGAACAGCGCGTCGGTGCCAAGCTCGTTCCCGAGATTTACGAGAATGTCACCGACCCCAAGCAATACGAACTGCTGGAGATGAGCCGCATCAGCGGATTCATCGACCGCCAGCGCGGCACTGGCCGTCCTACGAAAAAAGACCGCCGTGCCATGGAAGCTTTCACCGACCCTGCCATGTTCGGCTTCGGAATCGACGATGACGACGACGACGAGTTCAATTTCGGCGAAGACTAACGCTCTAGAACAAAGAATAATCATGACAAACGTAGCAATATTCGTGTCGGGAAGCGGCACCAATTGTGAAAACATCATCAGATACTTCAAGGATTCAGAACAAGTGAAGATCCGGCTGGTGGTGAGTAACAAGGCCGATGCCTATGCCTTGGTGCGCGCCCAGAATCAGGGTGTGCCAACCGCCGTCATCACCAAACAGGATTTCAACGACCGTGAAAAGATGACGTCGCTGCTGGAAGAGTACGACATCCAGTTTATCGTGTTGGCCGGGTTCCTGCTCATCGTGCCCAATTTCCTCATCGAGGCCTACGACCGCCGCATGATAAACATCCACCCTGCCCTGTTGCCGAAATACGGGGGCAAAGGCATGTACGGACATCATGTGCACGAGGCCGTGAAGGCTGCCGGTGAAACTGAAACGGGCATGACCGTCCACTATGTCTCGAACGTCTGCGACGGTGGCGAGATTATTGCACAGTTCCGCACGCCACTTTCTCCCGACGATACTCCCGACGACATTGCCCACAAGGAGCACCTGCTGGAAATGGAGCATTTCCCCAGAGTTATAGAGCAAATCATTGACAGCTTACAGAAATAAAAAAAACTTCGCAGATTTCCGTCAAAGGAGTCTGCGAAGTTTTTTCTATATAGTAGTGTAAGCAAGTATCAGAACCGGCGTCCGCCACCGCCACCGAAGCCTCCGCCGAAGCCACCGCGACCGCCGCCAAAGCCTCCGCCACGATTACCACCACGACCACCACGGCCACCAGGCATGCCACCCATCATACCAGGCATCATGCCGGGCATACCGCGCATCATCTGACGGGCCTGATTGCCACCAAAGGCATTGAAACGGTAGATGACGTGGAGCATGGCATAGCTGTTAATGCTGTTGTACTCGGTATCCATGCGCTGCATAGCACTAACCGAACGGCTGTAGGTGCTCATCTGGTGCAGCATGTCGTAGAACTGCAGGGAAACGGTGAGCGCATTGCCTTTGAGGAAACTCTGTGAGAGCTGTAAGTTCCAAATCAGTTCGTTGGTGTTCATAGAACTGTCGTTATAACCTCTACGGCTCTGGTTGTGGAGGTCGGTCGACAGGCTGGTGCCCCAAGGCGCGAAGATGTTGATGCTACCACCATAAGAGAACTGCCAAGTGTCGAGGTCGCTCTCGCTCTGCATCTCATTGCGGGCATGAGTGTAGTTCACCGAACCGTCGAGTGCTATCTCGAACCAGTCCTTACGGTAGCTGGCCTGCAGGCGCTCCATAATCATCGAGTTCTTAGTGGTATTCTTCACCGATTCTCTCAAATCGTTGTCGAACAAGTAACCCACGCTGTTGGTATGGTTAACCATGGTGAACGTGTTCACATTCCACACACCGGCGCTGTCGATAGCCGTATTGAACATGAAGCCCAGGCTGGCGTTCCAGTTACCGTTGATATTCTCAGGCTTGGTAATCCTACCACCCGTCTCTTCAATATACTGAACCGAATTCGAGATGGAGTTTCGGGTATTGCTATAGTTACCGAACAGCATGACAGAACGCATGTGGTCCTGGATGAATGTGTTATAGTTCACTCTCAGGCTATTGGTGAACGAAGGCTTCAAGCCCGGGTTACCCTTGGTGATGTTCAGCGGGTTGCTGTCGTCGGTGATGTCAAGCAGGTCGCTCATCTGCGGCTGCTGGGTTGTACCGCGGTAGTTGATACGCAACTCTGTGGTGTAGTTCGGACGATAACGGAAATCTAAGGTCGGCGACACATTGAACACCGTACGAGTGGTGTCGGCATATACGCCACGGTAGTCCTGAATGAAATGCGACTTCTGCGGCTGGAACATCACACCGGCATTCAACTGATAGTTATCGCGGATCATGCGGAACATCACGTCAATCTGATGAGTATAGTTCTTGTATTCCGAGAAACGGCTCTGATCCTTGTCGTAGTAAGGAGAGTCAGTTCCCACAGGATTCGTTATCAGCGACAGATAGTCGTCGAAACCGCCATAGACGGGTACGATTCCGCTGAAGATGTCACCGAGAGGACTGTAGGTATATGTAGAACGGTCACTCTTGTTATAGCTATACTTGTACTGATAGCTGAACTGCAGGTATGTGCGCAGGGCTATCGGCTCGCTGTAGGTTGTCTGGATACCATAGCTCCAGTTTTTCGTCGGCGTCAGGTTATACCGGTTGGTATACTGCGTCATGTTGCCACTGGCCATCATCATTTTATAATAATTCACCTCCGAGAGCGACAGGCTCTTGCTGTCCTGGTCGCCATAGCTGAAGTCACCGCGCAAGGTCACGTTTCGGCCGTTGCTGCTCAAGCGGCGGTTAATCTGCAACATGGCACTACCCGACGTATTGGTATTTCTACTCAGCGAACCGGTTCTGTTCTTGTTTACCACGATGCTGTCAGCCACCAGCTCCTCAATGGAAATCAGCGGATCGGCCACAAGGAGGTAGGGATCCTGATTGAAGGTGGCCGATATGTTGTCAGCCGGGTCTCTGCGGCTATCGCTGTTGGTTATGCGCAGAGAAGGACGGAACATAATGTTCGTAGCCGTGTCAGGACGCCACTCCAAGCGCATCTGGGCATTCCAGTTGTTCGAACGGCTAAAGTTCTGACTGAGGCTGTTTGAGAACTGCTTCGAACCGAAGTTCTCGGTTGCTGAGCGCGACCAAGTGTCACCGTCGCTGTGATTCCAGCGCAGACTTGCATCCAGTTCCAGGTTCTTGCTGTTGTCGTAGTTAAAGTTCAAACCAGTCATCTTTGTCGCAGTAAGACCGTTGCGGCCACCGAAACGGCCACCGCCGCCACCGCCGGGGAAGCCCATATCGTTCGTGTTATTGGCATTGAACATACCCGTGATGCGCGTGGTGCTGTTCTGGTATGAACCCATGATACGGCTCGAATAGCGGTCCTTCGTACCAACGCCGAGGTCGACGTTTGCAAAGTAGCCCTTGTTCATGCCCGGCTTGATGCCGAAGTCGAGAACGGTTTCCTCGTTACCATCGTCGATACCCGTCACACGGGCGAGGTCGCTCTGCTGGTCGTACGCACGAATATTATTAATAATGTATGTAGGCAGGTTCTTCATGGCGGTCTGTGTGTCGCCCGTCATGAATTCCTTACCGTCAACGAGAATCTTTTTAACCTGCTTACCGTTAATGGTTATCTTACCATCATCATCCACCTGTGCACCTGGCAACTTCTTCACCAGTTCCTCGGCAACACTACCCTCTGGGGTGCGATAGGCAGCTGCATTATAGATGAAGGTGTCTTTCTTCACCGTCACCTTTGCGGCCTGTGCCGTGGCAGTAACGCCTTTCAGCATAATAGCATCGGAACCGAATGTCAGCGTGCCCAAGTCCACATTCTTGTCATCCTGAATGTTGACATTTTTAACCATCGGCTTGTAGCCTACGCCTGTTATCTTCACCAGATAACGGCCATTCTCGGGAGCCGTAACACTAAACTTTCCCGACTCGTCGCTTACCGCGCCGGCAACGAACGTGCTGTCTGTCTTAAGGAGTTGTACTGTGGCCTGCATCACAGCTTCTTTTGTGTCGCGGTCTGTCAATGTACCTGAAATACTCCGCTCTTGGGCTTGTACGCCTACAGTAGTCATCAACAGTACTACTGTCAGCAGTAAAATCTTTCTCATTTTCTGAATTTATAATGAATAATTGTTATTTTTACCCTTACGATTGTGGATGTCTGTATATCAGACGCTCAAAAGGCGGCTTGGTTTAATCTATCTTTATAAAAATAAAAAATTAGTATTAAAATCTTCACGCTTCACGCTCCACTCTTCACTTTTTTTTATACCTTTGCAGCCGGATTTTTACGTTATTATAAGGTTATGGAGCAGAGAATTATTATTTCAAGGAACATCAACGAAGAACTTGCAACGGCTATCTCGGAGTGCGAACACGACAAAATCTTTGTGCTCACCGACGAGAACACCGAGCGTTTGTGCTGGCCGCTCATCAAGGATTTCTTCTGTCTCCGAAAGGCCAGCCTGATTGTCATCAAGGCCGGCGACACGCATAAGAACCTGGAATCCATCAGCCACGTGTGGAGCGAGCTGCAGCGCATGGGGGCCACGCGCCATTCGTGCCTCATCAACCTGGGCGGCGGCATGGTCACCGACCTTGGCGGCTTTGCTGCATCGGCCTTCAAACGGGGCATCGACTTCATCAACATTCCCACCACGCTGCTCTCAATGGTGGATGCCTCGGTGGGCGGAAAGACGGGTATCAACTTCGGCGGACTGAAAAACGAAATCGGTGTGTTCAACGAGTCGAAGTTCGTGATTCTCGCCACGCAGTTCCTGCGCACGCTCGACCGTGAGAACATCCTTTCGGGCTATGCCGAGATGCTGAAGCACGGACTTATCAGCGACGAGAAGATGTGGGCCGAACTGCTGAGGTTTATGGAAGACGACAATTGGACCGACCGACTCTCAGAGCTGTCACGCCTGTTGGCCGACTCCGTGAAAGTGAAGGAACGCATCGTGGAAGAAGACCCCCGCGAGAGGGGCATCCGCAAGGCACTGAACGTGGGCCACACCGTGGGCCATGCCTTCGAGAGCTTCTCCATGAACAGCCAGTCGCCCATCCTTCATGGCTATGCGGTGGCCTATGGCATCATCACCGAACTCTACCTGAGCGTCATTAAGTGCGGTTTCCCACAGGACAAGTTCCGCCAGACGGTAAGTTTCATCCGTAAGCACTACGGACAATTGCCAATAACGTGCGACGACTATCCCACGCTGCTGGAACTGATGACGCACGACAAGAAGAACACTTCCGGGAAAATCAACTTCACGCTGCTTGGCGGCATCGGCGATATCCGAATCAACCAGACAGCCACGGAAGAAGAAATCAAGGAAGCACTGGATTTTTATCGGGAAGGCTGATTCTAATTGAGAATTGAGAGTGTAGAATGTAGAGTTATGATTACTGCTGGAGGCAGATTCCTGCGCAGATTCCGGGCATGCAAGGTAATCATAACTCTACACTCTCAACTCTAAACTCTACACTCTCTTTAGCAACTCTTCTGCTTTCTTCCGTGCGGGTTTCCCCGTCTCGGTCATAGGCAGTTCTTTAACAAAGACGAAGTCGCGAGGCTGCCAATATTTTGGAAGATGCTCACGGCACAGGCGCTGCAAGCGAGTTTTCAGGGAGTCCTCTATTCTCTCTCCTCTCTCCTCTATCCACTCTCCTCTCTCATCTCTCCTCTCTCCTCTATCTTCCACCATCATCACCACAATCTCGCCGAACTTTTCGTCCTTGCGCTTGGTAATCATAAAGGGAACATGCAGGTGAGGCTTTAATGCGCGCTCCACTTC
>JAFWQT010000033.1 GCA_017508965.1 Prevotella sp.
GATGGAAGCCACGCCGCAGGGACGCTCTGGACGGATGCCTTTCTTGATGGCAATGTCGCAGATGATAGGCATCAGCGTGTAGACCACGTGTCCGGTTCCAACGAGCACCGTCAGGAAGAAAGTGCAGAGCGGAGCCAGGAAAGTGATGCGGTCGGGATGCTTGCGTAGCATCTTCTCGGCAATCTGAATCAGCCAGTCCATGCCGCCCGATGCCTGCATGATGCCAGCACAGGTGACGGCAGCGATGATGATGTAGATTACGTCGGTGGGTGGAGAACCTGGTTTCATTCCGAAACCGAAAACAAGAAGGGCCAGACCGATTCCGGAAATGGCTCCCAGAGCCAGGCTTCCGTATCGGGATCCCACGTAGAGCGCCAGCAGAACTACTAGCAACTCGATAATCATTAGAACCATAGATTTAAGATGTTATTATACGATTGTTTGATTGTAGTCTTTCTTTGTCTGATTGCAAAGATAAGAAAAATGTTTGAATGATTTTTAAATCTCGGAGTTTTTTTTTGATTTAGGTCAAAAATTATCCGTTTTGCCAACGTTTTATGGCTTCAAGTATTGATATTCGGCCAGATTGTCGTTACCTTTGCACTAACGAAAACAGAGACATAATCTCACAGAATAGGGTATTAATATTTAATAAGGTCAAAGATCGTTTCAGGAATAACATTTAAAGGAAAGACCGGAAAAATTGAGAGAATTGTTAGTAAAACAGCTTAATTCAGACATTTAATTGGTTAGGTAATACATTTTTTCGGCGGTAGTTGTAGTGATACAATTACTGCTTTTTTTGTTTTTTTAGGCTGTCATTTGCACGGGTTACATGATTTTTTTGTAATTTTGCGCCCTATAATTAATATAAGGTATAAAAAACAAGGTTAAAAGCAGAAAGATATGGCTAAGAAATTTGCTGAACACGACGGTTTGAACCTGAATCAGACCAACCAGCAGATACTGGACAAGTGGAATGCAGAAAATGTGTTCCTGAAGAGCATCGAGGAGCGTGAGGGATGTCCTCAGTTTGTTTTCTATGAGGGACCTCCCTCGGCAAATGGCCATCCTGGCATTCACCATGTGCTGGCCCGTACCATCAAGGACACCTTCAACCGCTATAAGACGATGAAGGGCTTCCAGGTTCATCGCAAGGCTGGATGGGACACCCATGGACTTCCCGTCGAGCTTGGCGTGGAAAAAGAGCTGGGCATCACCAAGGCCGATATCGACAACAAGGACTCGGAGAAGTACATCTCGGTGGAGGACTACAACCGCAAGTGCCGTGAGAACGTGATGATGTACACGCAGGAATGGCGCGATCTGACGGAGAAGATGGGCTATTTCGTGGATCTTGACCATCCTTATATTACCTACGACAACAAATATATCGAGACGCTCTGGTGGCTGCTGAAGCAGTTCTATCAGAAGGGTCTGCTCTATAAGGGCTACACCATCCAGCCTTATTCTCCCGCTGCCGGAACAGGTCTGTCGAGTCATGAGCTGAACCAGCCTGGCTGCTATCGTGATGTGAAGGACACCACCTGCACGGCTCAGTTCAAGATTGTGGACCCGCGCCCTGAAATGAAGGGGTGGGGCACACCTGTGTTCTTGGCTTGGACCACCACGCCCTGGACTTTGCCTTCGAATACCGCGCTCTGCGTAGGTCCGAAGATTGACTATGTATGCCTGCAGACGTTCAATCCCTATAACGGCGAGAAGATTTCGGCCGTGATGGCTGCTGCCTTGGTTGACAGCTACTTGAAGCCCGAAGGTGAGTTTGCCGAGATGGAATACAAGCCCGGCGACAAGGTGGTTCCCTATCGTGTAGTGGGCCAGTATAAAGGTTCCGACCTGGTGGGCATGCACTACCAGCAGTTGATGCCTTGGGTGAAGCCTTGCGAGAAATTTGACGACAATGCCGCTGCATTCGTGAAGAAGACTGCCGCCGAGCATCCTGAGCGTATCTTTGCCGTTGGCAACGATAAGTTCGTGGAGATGGAAGAGGTGGCCTTCCGAGTGATTCCCGGTGACTATGTTACAACCGACGACGGTACGGGTATCGTGCATATCGCGCCTACCTTCGGTGCCGACGATGCCAAGGTGGCCAAGGATGCTGGCATTCCATCGCTCTTCCTTATTAATAAAGGTGGCGAGACGCGTCCGATGGTTGACCTGCAGGGCAAGTATTATGTGATGGACGAGCTGGCCGAAGAGTTCGTGAAGGCTTGCGTGAACGTGGAGGCCTATGGCAAGCATGCCGGCGACTACGTGAAGAATGCCTACGCACCCGAGTTCAACAAGAACGGCAAGTACGACGAGCAAGGTGCCATGAAGGCTGAAGACCTGAACATCGTGCTCTGCATGGAGATGAAGCAGGAAGGCTCGGTATATAAGATTGAGAAGCACGTGCACAATTATCCGCATTGCTGGCGTACCGACAAGCCCGTGCTCTACTATCCGCTCGACTCTTGGTTCATCCGCTCTACGGCCTGCAAGGACCGCATGGCTGAACTCAACAAGACCATCAATTGGAAACCTGAGTCGACGGGTACTGGCCGTTTCGGCAACTGGCTCGAAAATCTGAACGATTGGAACCTTTCGCGTTCACGTTTCTGGGGCACTCCGCTGCCTATCTGGCGCAACAAGGAGACGCGTGAGGAAATCTGCATCGGTTCGCTCGAAGAACTTTATGCCGAGATTGAGAAAGCCGTCGAGGCAGGTGTGATGAAATCTAACCCGCTGAAAGACAAAGGATTCGTTCCCGGCGACATGAGTCAGGCGAACTATGATAAGATTGACCTGCACCGTCCGTATGTCGACGAGATTGTGCTGGTGGGCGAGAGTGGAAAGCCGCTGGTTCGCGAGACCGACCTCATCGACGTATGGTTCGATAGCGGTTCCATGCCTTATGCGCAGGTTCACTATCCGTTTGAGAACCGCGATGCCATCGACAAGCATATCGCATTCCCCTGCGACTTCATCAACGAAGGTGTCGACCAGACCCGCGGATGGTTCTTCACACTTCATGCCATTGCCACGATGATATTCGACTCAGTGGCCTTCAAGAACGTGATTTCAAGCGGACTTGTGCTCGATGCAAAGGGCATCAAGATGTCGAAGCATATCGGCAACGTGGTGAATCCTTTTGCTGAAATCAAGAAGAACGGTGCCGATGCCGTGCGCTTCTATATGCTCACCAACACCCAGCCTTGGGACAACTTGAAATACGACCCCAAGGGCGTTGAGGAAATTCGTCGCAAATTCTTCGGAACCTTATATAATACATACAGCTTCTTTGCCCTTTACGCCAACGTTGACGGATTCGACAAGGATATGCCTCAAGTACCTGTAAATGAGCGTCCTGAGATTGACCGTTGGATAATTTCTTCATTGAATTCCCTGATTAAGGGCGTCGATGAGTCGTTGGCTGATTTCGAGCCCACCAAGGCCGGTCGTCTGATAGATACGTTTGTCAACGATGTACTTTCCAACTGGTATGTGCGCCTCAACCGCAAGCGCTTCTGGGGCAAGGATATGTCGAAGGACAAGCTTTCGGCCTATCAGACGCTCTACACCTGTCTGGAGACCGTTTCGCGCCTGCTGGCTCCGTTTGCACCCTTCTATGCCGACGAGCTCTATCGCGACCTCACGGGCAGCGAGACATCAGTCCATCTGGCTGACTTCCCCGTTTTCCAGGAGGATGTCATCGACAGCGACCTGGAGGCTCGTATGGAGATGGCCCAGAAGATTACATCGATGGTGCTTGCCCTTCGCCGCAAGGTGAACATCAAGGTTCGCCAGCCGCTGCAGAAGATTATGATTCCTGCCGTCGACGAAGAGCAGCAAAAACATATTGAAGCCGTGAAGGACCTCATCATGAGCGAAGTGAACGTGAAAGAACTGAATTTCGTTGAAGGTCAGGGCGTTCTGGTGAAAAAGGTGAAGTGTAACTTCCGCACAATGGGTAAGAAGTTCGGTAAGCTGATGAAGAGCATTGCCGCACAGATGGCAAGCCTCTCGCAAGACCAGATTGCCCAGCTGGAGACCGAAGGCAGCATCAAGCTCGACATTGAAGGCGAGGAGGCCGTTGTGGATGCTTCCGACGTGGAAATCATCAGCGAGGACATTCCCGGATGGCTCGTCAGCAACGAAGGCAACCTCACCGTCGCCCTTGAGATTGAGCTCACCGACGAGCTGCTCAACGAAGGCATGGCCCGCGAGCTGATTAACCGCATCCAGAACATCCGAAAGGAAAGCGGACTCGAAATCACCGACCGCGTGGCCGTTACGGTGGCTTCGAACGAGCAGACCGACAAGGCTATCGCCGAATATGCCGACTACATCAAGACACAGGTGCAGGCCGATGAGCTGAACATTGGTGTCAACGATGGCGAAGCCGTTGACTTCGACGACTTCACGCTGAACATAAAAGTAGAGAAAATTTAAGACTAATAACCTTTAATAGATTACAAACACTTGATTTTATGGCTGAAAAAACACGCTACAGTGACGAAGAACTCCAGGAGTTCAAGGAAATCATCGAAGAGAAGCTGAAGGTTGCCAACGACGACTACCAGCAGATGATGCGCACACTTATGAATGCTGACGGTAACGATGTGGACGACACCTCGCCTACATACAAGGTTCTTGAAGAGGGTAGTGCTACCCAGTCGAAAGAAGAACTCATGTCACAGGCAGCCCGCCTGCAGAAATTTATTCAGGGATTGAAGGCTGCGCTTGTGCGTGTGGAGAATAAAACCTACGGAATCGACCGCATCACTGGCGAGCTGATTCCGAAAGAGCGCCTGCGTGCCGTTCCCCACGCCACTCTGAGTGTTCAAAGCAAGTTGAATGGCAAGCACTAAGACCAGGCAAGGAGTCTTTGTAGCAGTTTTCATACTGATACTGTTAGTCATCGACCAGGTTATCAAAATCTGGGTCAAGACCAGCATGCCCCTCTACGACACGATAGAGATTGCCTCGTGGTTCAAGATTCACTATATCGAGAACAACGGCATGGCCTTTGGCATGACTTTCATCAACAAGTTGTTCCTCAGTCTGTTCCGTCTGGTGGCCATCATCTGGCTGAGCTACTACATCGTTAAGCTGATTCAGGAGGGAGCCCGCCGTGGATATATCCTGCTGGTGGCTGTCATCACCGCAGGAGCCATCGGCAACATGATCGACTCGATGTTCTACGGCCTGATATTCACCGGGGCATCGCCTCACTACGTCAGCTATCTGGTGCCGTTTGGCGAGGGCTATGCGCCCTTCCTGATGGGCAAGGTGGTAGACATGTTCTATTTCCCGCTTATCAACGGCACATTCCCTGAATGGTTCCCGATTTGGGGAGGCGAAGACTTCGTGTTCTTCTCGCCTGTATTCAATTTTGCCGATGCCTGCGTGTCCGTGGGAGTGGTTGCCATGCTGATTTTCTATCAGAAGGAATTGGTGGAACTGTTCCAGGACGATAAGAAGAAAGCCGCCGAAGAAGCAGAAGAAGCTGAGACCGCCGAGGAACCATCAGCTGAGGCCGAAGCTGTTTCAGAAGCACAAGAACAACCTGCAGAAGCGCAAAACTCATGAAAAGACTGCCCGCACTTATAGCCGTTCTGATGATTGTCATCGCTGCTGCCGGATGGATGACAAGCTGCAAGTCAGGCTCCGACGAGCCCATTTCTTCAGGCGAGATGGAAGATATACTCTACGACTTCCACCTCTCGATAGGAATGATTGCTACGGAAAACATCACGGATGCCAAGGACCGTGCCTATAAGGAGAAGCTCTACAAGCTGAGCGTACTGAAGAAATACGGCGTCACCGAGCAGCAGTTCGATGAGTCGATGGTCTATTACATGCGCCATGCTGACGAGATGCAAGACATCTACAAGTCGCTTGCGAAGCGGATTGGCAACGAAGCCTCCAAGATAGGAGCCTCGGTGGCCGACCTTTCAACGGAGAACAGCCTGTCGCTGTCGGGCGATACGGCTAATATATGGCCCTTGGAGCGCGGTTTGGTGCTCATGCAGGCCATGCCCTACAATGTAAAGTCATTTTCTGTCAAGGCCGACTCAGCCTTCCACAAGGGCGACCGCTTCGTGTTCTCGTTCGACACCCAGTTCCTTTATCAGGAAGGATTCAAGGACGGCATAGCCATGCTTGCCCTGCGGCTTAACAACGACAGCGTGGCTACCCGTTCAACTCATTTCTCGTCGAACAGCCACTACTCGCTCGAAATCAGCGACAACGACCGCATAGGCATCAAGGAAATCAGGGGATTCCTGTTCCTTGGCAAGGAAACGCGTCCTGCGTCCACTTCAACCATCAAGCTGATGATAGCCGACTATGTGCAGTTGCTGCGTATCCATATCCGCGAAGCCAGCGAGATGAATAATGCCCCGCAGGATGCCAAGCCATCGGTTTCCGACAGCGTCAGGAATTCGCGTCGCGATTCATCGGCAACAAGGGATGAGAAGGTGCAGCTGAAATCTGCTGCCGACCTTGAATACTCGCGCTGACCGAATGGAGAAGCAGAGGACGAGGCGGGTGGCTGCCCATGAAGTGAAAGCCGCAGGCGAGGTGCTTCAGCAGGCTGTCGTGGAACTGAAGGGAGGGAAAGTGGAGAGATACTATCCGTTTACTGACGAACTGCCGCAGACCGAATGGCTCGGAGGCACGATACTGATTGAGGACGACTGCGCCTATTGGAACGGAATCAAGCTGAAATGAAAAACCCATTGCAGAAAGTGACGACTTCAAATCACGGAATGCCATTATATATAATAATGGTGTGCCTGGTCATGCTTCTTCCCGTTCAGGCCATTTCAGCACAAAGCCGCGACGACGTGAAGAAATCCACCGACATCGTGATGTTCCTGCCTGGAGCAATGGGCGTTGCAACGGCCCTTATAAAAGGCGACAGCAAGGGACTGCTTCAGCTGGCCGAGAGCGAGGCTACTTCCGTGGCTGCTGCCTATCTGCTGAAACACACCATTCGCAAGGAGCGCCCCGACGGCAGCGACATGCATTCGTTCCCCTCGAATCATGCGGGCGTGGCCTTCTCGGGTGCCACCTTCCTTCAGCGCCGCTATGGCTGGAAACTGGGTGTGCCGGCCTATGCCGTGAGCACCTATGTGGCTTTGGGCCGGGTCTATTCTAAGCGCCACGATGTGTGGGATGTGCTTGCCGGTGCGGCTATCGGCGTTGGCAGCGCCCTGGTGTTTACCCGTCAGTTTGCTGAAAAACACAATGTCACGCTTGCTCCCATAGCATGGCCCGAGGGTGGGGGAGTGATGTTCACGATGAATCTATAAAACACAGAAATCAGGATGATGAAACGAACCAGCATAATCCTATTGACGGCAGTATGCCTGCTGTCGGCTCTTAGCCTTACATGTGGCGCACAGGTGTTGCCTGCCGACGGGCCGCTTACCGTCAGACCCGTATTGCAGAAGATGGGTGAGCGGTTGTTACGAGGCCGCACGGGCAGCATTGTGGCCATTCAGCCCGAGACGGGAGAGATACTCTGCCTAGTGACCAACTCGCCGCAGGGACCCCAGCTGGAACTGGCCATTGCCAAGGCCTATGCACCAGGCTCCACGTTTAAGGTGGCTCAGGCACTGACGATGCTTTCAGAGGGAATCGTGACCACCGAGACCACTGTGGAATGCCACGACGGCATCACCGACGGCAACATCCGCGTGGGATGCCATCATCACCGCTCGCCGCTGAACCTGACTGATGCCATAGCATTCTCGTGCAACACGTGGTTCCTGATGAATTTCGCATCGATGATTAACGACGACTTCATGTATGAAGACCGCGACCAGGCCATCAATACCTGGCGCGACTATATGCGAAGCATGGGACTCGGCGGACCTGTGGGCGTGGATATCGCAGGCGAGAAGGGCGGACTGCTGGCAAATGCCAATTATCTGAACCGCCGCTACAAAGAAGGATGGGACGGCAAGACCATCTGGTGGGCTGGTATGGGACAGGGCGATGTCACGGTCACTCCGCTGCAGCTCTGCAACCTGGCGGCCTCGATAGCCAACCGCGGTTACTATTATCTGCCCCATATCCATCAGAATGCCGAAAGCCGTTATAAGGTGCGCCACAACACCAAGGTGCTGCCCGAAGCCTACGGGCCGGTCATCGAAGGAATGCGAGGATGCGTGGAGAAAGGCACAGGCACGGCCATCAAGACCACTTACCCCATCTGCGGCAAGACGGGCACCGTGGAAAACAGCGGGCGCGACCATTCAGCCTTCATTGGCTTTGCACCGATGAATGCCCCGAAAATTGCCGTGGCCGTGTATGTGGAGCATGGCGGATGGGGTGCTGACTTGGCGGCTCCCATCGGCGGCATCATCATGGAACTTTATCTGAAAGGAGAGCTCTCGCAGAAGTTTGCACAAATGGCAAAGCGACTGCAGAAATAATGTTGCACAACATAAAAAAGACCAAAACTGTTTCACAACAATTTTGGTCTTTGATTTCTAACTAACTTATTATCAACTATTCATTACTCATTTTCTGAGTGCAAAGGTAAGGGGTTTTATCGAAACTTGTATCATTTTTATGTAAAAAAGTAACGTAAACGTTTGCATTATCACCTTTTTTTTGTAATTTTGCAACATGTCTTAGCATAGCCTTTTTTTGAGGCAATATTTTGTCAGCTACTCATTATGAAAAAAACGAGGAGAATCTCACTGAAAGATTTGGCCGACCGAATCGGTGTGAGCATTGCCACCGTTTCGAGAGCCTTGCGCAATTCGCATGAAGTCAGCGACGAGATGAAGCAGCGAGTGCAAGCTCTGGCCAAGGAACTGAACTATCGACCCAACCCCTTCGCCCAAAGTCTGCGAAGCGAGGCCCCGCGCATCATCGGCGTGGTGCTGCCTAACCTGGTGACTCACTATTATGCTGCCGTGCTCGATGGAGTGGAAGACTATGCCGTGAAACACGGCTACTCGGTTATCAGCGCCAATTCTCACGAGGATCATGAGCGCGAGGAGCGGGCCATCGACAACTTCGTGAACATGCATGTGGTGGGCATCATTGCCTGTCTAGCGCAAGACACGGTTGACTAC
Source organism: Prevotella sp. (assembly GCA_017508965.1). Taxonomy (GTDB): domain Bacteria; phylum Bacteroidota; class Bacteroidia; order Bacteroidales; family Bacteroidaceae; genus Prevotella. Next base: position 9,099 of record JAFWQT010000033.1, read on the forward strand.
CAGCATTTCGTGGAAATCAACAACATGGGCATTCCACTTGTGTTTTTTGCCCGAACCTGTCTGCCCGAACTTTTCTCCAGCGTGACGGCCAACGGCGATGAAGCCGCCCAGAAAGCCACCCAGCACTTGATTGATACCGGTTCGCGCAGGATTGCCTTCATCGGCGGTCCCAACCATCTCGACATGGTGAGGCGCCGCAAGCATGGCTATCTGGAGGCTTTGCGCGAAAATAAAATAGGTATCGACCGCTCTTTGGTGGTGTGCGACAAGATTGACTACGAGGTGGCCCGCACGCGAACTGCCGAACTGCTGGCCGGCGAAAACCGACCTGATGCCATCCTGGCCTTCAACGACATCATCACCTATGCCGCCTTCGATGCCATCAAGTCGGCTGGATTGCGCATTCCCGAGGATGTGGCCATCATAGGCTTTACCGATGGCGACACTTCGGCCCACGTCACTCCCAAGCTGTCGGTCATCATGGACCAGGCTCACGAGCAGGGTGCACTTGCCTGTAAGCTGCTGCTGGGCCACATTGCCGGCGACACCAAAATCCACCACGAAATCGTTCCGATGATTCTGAAAATCCGCGAATCGAGCGACAAAAAATAGCGGATAGGAATGGCCCTGCCCTTTTTTCAATCGGTTTTTATCCAATGGAAGAAATGTTTCTGTTGGACGGAAGCTGATGAATTAAAGGGCGGAAGCAGATGAAGTAAAGGGCGGAAGCAGATGAATTAAAGTCTGGAAGAGGACGAATTAAAGTCTGGAAGAGGACGAATTAAAGTCTGGAAGGGGATGAATTAAAGTCTGGAAGAGGATTCCATTTGTCCCATTGTCCCAATGTCCCATGTCCCATTAAGGTGTTTGCGAAAGTGCATTTACCCCCTTTATGAATATATAATAATTATAATTATTATATATTTAATACATATACATGTAGGGTTGTTAAGTACCTTAATGGGACAATGGGACATGGGACATTGGGACATTTCCTCCCTTTTACAGAATTTCAAACATTAGCAGTCCTGAAATTTGGCGGTTTCAAATAATTTTTGTATCTTTGCACTTAGAAATCAACAACATGTAAAATACCAAAATGAAACTCTTAAAAGCATTTTTCTCTATCGTTCTGCTAGCCTGTGCTATGACCGTGCAGGGCGCAGTTGTAAAGGACGGAAACCGCATCATGGTTCAAGTGGACAATCCAACGGCCAACGGACCCAAAGTAGTCTGCCTTCAGGTGGTGAGCGACAATATCATCCGCGTGCAGGCCACCTCTGAGGCACAGCTGCCGCAGAAGCAGCCGAGCCTGATGATTGTGCAGCAGACGGCAAAGCCGCAGTTCACCACTTCGGAAGAGGGTAGTGACTTCGTGGTGAAGGCGAAGGGCATCACCGCCCGCATTGACAAGCAGAGCGGCCGCGTCAGCTTCTTCGATGCAGCAGGAAAGCAACTGGCTGCCGAGGCAAAAGACGGCAAGACATTCACTAATTTCCGCGTGCCCGAGCGCGAGATTGGCATCGGCACCATCCCCGAGGAACAGCGCAACGGACTCTCGTGGACACTCAGGTTCGACAACCAGCAGGAGGCTCTCTACGGCTTGGGTCAGCATCAGGCCGAGGAACTCAATATGAAGGGCAAGAACGAAGACCTGTTCCAGTATAACACAAAGGTGAGCATCCCATTCGTGCTCTCCACCAAGGGCTACGGCATCCTGTGGGATTCGTACAGCTACTGCCGCTTCGGCAATCCTAACGACTACTTGCAGCTGAACCGCGCCTTCAAGCTCTACGACAAGAACGGCAAGCCCGGCCGACTGACCGGCACCTATACCGACAAGGACGGCCAGAAGATTGTGCGTGGCGAGGATTCCATCTACTTCGAATTCGATACTCCCACCACATCGGCCATTGCCAACCAGACCGAGCCAGGCGGCATCAAAAACCTGCCGAAAGGCTTCAAGATGAAGGGTGCCAACGTGGTCTACGAGGGTTTTGTGGAGGCTTCCAAGACCGAGCTCTATCAGTTCATTCTCTACTATGCCGGCTACATGAAGGTGTATCTGGGGGGCGAGGAAGTGGTGCCTGAGCGTTGGCGCACAGCCTGGAATCCCAACACCTGGAAGTTTGCCGCTCAGCTGAAGCAGGGCGTGAAGACACAGCTGCGCATAGAGTGGCAGCCCGACGGCGATGTGTCGTATTGCGGACTCCGCGTATCCGAGCCCCGCAGCCGCGAGCAGCGCGACCAGCTCTGCATCTGGAGCGAGATGAGCCGCGACATGGACTACTATTTCATTGCCGGCGACAACTTCGACAAGATTATCTCAGGCTATCGCACGCTGACAGGCAAGGCTCCCGTATATCCCAAGTGGGTGCTCGGTTTCTGGCAGAGCCGCGAGCGCTACAAGTCGCAGGCTGAAATTGAGGAGACGCTGGCTGAGTTCCGCAAGCGTCAGATTCCGGTCGACAACATTGTGCAGGACTGGAACTACTGGAAGCTCGACTCGTGGGGCGACCACACCTTCGAGGCCTCGCGTTATCCCAATCCGCAGCAGATGCTCGACAATGTGCACAAGATGGGCGGCCGCTTCATGATCAGCGTATGGCCCAAGTTCTACGACACCGTGGCCAACTATAAGGAACTCGATGCCAAGGGCTGGATCTACCATCAGGCCATCACCGA
>JAFWQT010000034.1 GCA_017508965.1 Prevotella sp.
GACTTCCTCTGTGAGCGGCATGCCGCAACTCTGGCAGAATCTCTGTTTCTTTTCCATGTTATATGCCTAATTATAAATTTGTTCTCATTGCGACCGCAAAATTACGAATTGCTGGTGAATAGTCCAAATTTCTGGGACATTCAGCATGGTTTTGTGACGAATAGCACGCAATATCACAGAACAATCGTAACTTTGCATCCACAAAGTGATAAATGATTATGCTTGGAAAGACAGACGGAATAGCATTTGAGATTCGCAGTGGACTGAAGCGCGACTCTGCCAAGAAGTCTTTGTAAGGGCGATCATCCACGTCTGTGGAAAGTGCATGAAAACCGTAGCTGGCTCTACTTTCCTAAAAAGGATTCTTCTAAGGAATAAAAAATCGGTTCCGACCGACCGCTCCAATATAAAAGGGCGGGTGCTCCAAAATATAAGGGCGCCCGCCCTAATTCATAAGGGCGGCTGATAGCAACAAGCAATCCAGCACCTCTCTCCCTGTTAGAACGTACCTTTCTCCCTGTTAGGAGGCACCTTTTCCCCTGTTTCCCCCTTATATATTTTTGTGACGAATCTCCTAACCTCGCCCACGAGTTCCTGTACGACATCAGACGGGCGGCTTAGAGAATAAAGATACACAGTCGATTGGAACGACGAGATAGGCTTCGCATCGCGATTCCTCTACGAACGGGGAATGGCCGCGTAAAGAACAAAGGTACAGATGGAAAAGAGATTCGGGAGGCCGACGCTGAATCGCCAGCGTCGGCCTCCCGAAATGATTTATGTGGAGTTCTTCCATTAATCTGCCTTCCATTTCCTGTCGAACCACTGGCGGCGCTTCTGCCATTGCTCGGCGGCTTGTAAAGCATGCGACTTGAAGATGTCAAAGTCCATTGTCAAGGGATAGATGCGGTCGCGCTGTTCTTTGGACGAAAGTACGTACATACCGTGCCAGCCGTTCTCAGGGAATTCATTGCTACCACCGTTTATCATGCTAACGAACTTTGCCACTTCTTGAGTCTGCTCACTCTTTGTTTCCGATTGGGGCAGGCGCAGGAAATCGCCATCGAGTACGAATACGACGCTCCAAAAGAAAGATTGCATGGCATGAATGGAAGGCTCGCGGTCACGAGTCACTCGGTCGCGAATACTGGTTTTGGCTTGAACGCAACCAAAGCAATATTTTTTCCCGTCTATATTAAGGATACAAAACAGGTCGAAGATGTTAGCCTTGATTTGCTCGCGCAGCCAACTGATGTCGCGCGGCTCGTTGGCTATTTCGTTAGCCTTAATTAGTGTATTTAAGTCGCGCTGCAGAATGACTTCCACGCCTGTACCGTGCAGAACCAGCGATGACAGTTCTTTCACCATTTCCTCGAAGGCATGTCCACTTGACTTTTTCCAACTTTGGTCTGCGCTGATGACTTTGCTGATTACCTCCATGTTGGATATTCCTGACTTACGGAACAGATGCGCCCGATAGATAGCCCCCCATAAATCGACGACAGCCTCATCAGGAAACTCTTGCAAAGCCTTTGTAATAGCAATGCGAATGGCTGATTTCTGTGCCTCGCGATCGAAACTGACCATCTTATTCTCCGACACTTTACGACCTTTATAACCTTTGGTCAACTCCCGCAGACTTCGCGAATACTCGTTTTTGTATGCACTCAGGCAAAACTTATAGCAGTTTTCTTTCATCGTTCGTTCATTTCAAAAAGTCTTATGATTTGCTCACCCCAAGCGTATGCCAGCAGCGGTGGCACGGCATCGCCTATCTGCTCGTATTTGTCCTGCACCGTGCGGTCGATGTGCGGCACGATGTACGGCCCGCCTACGAAGTCGTAGGAATCGGGGAACGACTGCAAACGTGCGCATTCACGGACAGTCAGCGCGCGGTCGTAGTAGGGATGTACGAACTCGTCAAGGCAGTGGCTCGTCACCGTTGGCGACGGCTCGTCGACCTTTAGGCGGTAGTTGCGCTTGATGAACATCTTCTTCGGTAGAATCCTCTCAGCCTGAAGTGTTTCACGTTCCTCACCCTTATATCTGTCAAACAACGTCTTCAGACTCTCGCCCGGCTTCAGTAGCGCAAAGCGCTTCAGCGTACACTCGCGGTGCTTCATCGGCAGATGATTCGTAATCCTCGCATTCTTTAAGTCCTCGCGCTTCCAAAATGCATCGTCGCGCATCAGCTGCTCATAGGCCGAATGTTCGTCGGTGTATTCCGTCCCCTCCACGCCGCTGTTGGCAATCACGTTTGGCAGTCCGGCCAGCGCGTCGCCCACACAGATGGGGCGGTGGTGCTGCTCGGGAGCCTGTAGCCACCAATCGGGGAAACGGCAAGCGAGAATGAAGAAACGGTTGCGCTTCTGAGGTACGCCAAACTGGGTCGAGTCGAGCACCACTTCCATATAGTTCTCAAATCCGGCATCGCGCAGTTCCTTCTTCAGCACGTCAACAATCAACTGGTTCGAGTCCTTCGCCGCCTTCTTCGACGTGATGGCCGGCACATTCTCGAACAGAATCATCTTCGCCTTGCACATCTGGGCGATGCGAATTCCCTCGCGGAAAAGGAACTGGCGGTCGTCGTAAAACGAGCGCGATGTGTTGCCCGCCGTGGAAAACGTCTCGCACGGCATTCCCGATGTCACCAAATCCACGCCTTCTTCAGGAATATACGGCAATACCTGTTCTTCCGTCACCTTGCGGATGTCCGAGTGGATGACGTGAACCTCCGGATGATTTGCCTGATATGTCTCGCAGCAGCTCTTGATGTATTCAATTGCCACCAGCGTCTTCATTCCCGCAGCGTGCAGACCTGTGCAGATGCCGCCCGGCCCCGCAAAGCAATCGATATGTGTCAGCTGTCTTCCCATGATTCTGTTCTTGGACTGCAAAATTACACAAAAATCTTCAATCCCATGCCCATTAAATGCTAAAATCGCACAAAATGTGATGAAAATAGTCGTTTTTTCTGACTAAAATACTATAATCCCAAAATCCGCAGGATTTTTTTGTCCTCAAAATCTGAGGCTGTAGCCGAAAGCCTTGGTTGACACTATCCAGAAATGTTAAAAAATTAACATTTGCCACGCGTTGCCATCCAACTCCCCCTTTCCCCAAAAATCTCCGAAAGTCGTTTTGGCGGCATTTCATCCCCTCGAAGGTGTTTTTTGCTATCCGTGTGCAAAAAAGAGGTCGTATGGCCGCTCAGAGTAGATGTTGAGCACGTTCTGCCTGGCCGTCCTGACCCACTTCGCGGGAACGGTGACGAAACGGAACACGAAGCGCTTGACCCTGGAGGTGGCCTCCACGCCAAAAAGGAAGGCCATGAGGGGGAGGGAGACAATGAAGCGGTAGAAGTTGGCGGCGATGGCGGTGAGCAGCATGAACACGGTGTTCTCGTTCATGAAGGACTTGGGCAGGTGCGCCCACCCGAAGTCGTTGTTCTGCACGTCGAACACTTGCTCCGAGGCGCCCCTGTCGTTGTAGTGCAGCACGATACCCTCATCGTCCTTGTCCCAGTCGTTGGTCAGTATGCTGCGGTAGGCGTACTCCCCGTCGAAGATGTCAAGCTCCTCGCCTTTCCCGATGCGCTGCCGCTGCACTACGCTGCGGCAGTGCTTCACTTCCCCGAATCCGTCGAAGGGGAACGACTGAAGCTCGCATTTCTGGAAGCCTATCTCTGCCCGGGTCCAGCCACTCCGGCGGGTCGCCTTGCCGTAGAGGCCCTCGTAGCGCTCGGCACGGATGTAGAACCTGTCGGCGTACTTTGCCACCACCTTCACGATGTCCTCGCTGTAGGAGCCGCAGTCGGCGCGGAAGCTGCGGATGCCGATGCCCAGCGACTTCATCAGCTCGAAAAAGCGGCGAAGCGTCTCGGCCTGCATGAAACGCACGTTGGTGTTGCCGTCGGCGTTCTCCACATAGACAATCAGGCCGCCGACAGTCACAACGCCGGGGCGGTAGCCGTCGAAATGCTTGTAGGTGCGCTTCGCGTCGTACTTCTCCGCCTTGAGGAACATGTGGTCGAAGTCCACGTCATACGACTTGCCGGGCACCAGCTGGCCCGTGGCAATGAGAAGTCTCACCAGCAACTCGTTGAGCCGCGATGCCGTGTTGAAATCGTAGGTGATGCCCGACTTCTCGGCCGTGTAGCTGATGTTCTCCGTGGCAAGCTCGCTGATGCCGCGAAGAACGGTGTCCGCGCTCGGAACACGGGTATGGGGACCGTCCGAAAGGTACTCCTTCAGGTGCGTGTTCAAGTTCTCAATGGCACTGCCGCCGCAGAGGAAAACGCAGACGATGGCACGTATGATTTCGCTGTACTGGTAGCCGACGGCAGTGCTCCGAAGACCAAGAAAGGAGTCAATCTCGCTACCAAGATATGCGTCAAATTTGTCCATCACGAAATTTATTCCACCCCAAGGGGTGATTTTGTCAGATTTTTGTTGTACCTTTGTCGCCATGTCGGAATACTTGCTTTTTGGTCTCACGGCACTAAGGTAAGTGAAATTCCTGACATGCGCAAATCCTTGGGAACATTTGTTGCTAAAGGGTTTGCGTTTTTAACATGGTTTATATTCTGCGGATTTTAGGGACTATATCGACCTGCTCCTGCTGCATCATACTGCCGCCTACGACGAAGAGGCCTATCAGGCCATGGAGCGTGGCGTGAAGGCAGGGAAGATTCATAGCATAGGACTCTCAAATTTCTATGAGGACGACATTGACCGCATGGTGAAGATTGCCTCCATCAAACCAGCTGTGTTGCAGAACGAAACACATCCATATCACCAGAGCCGCAGCGTGAAGGCCCATATCGCCAAGATGGGTACTATTCTCGAAGCATGGTTCCCGTTGGGTGGTCGCGGCACGGGCATTAAGACCCTCTCCGAACACGAGGTCATCACCAGTATCGCTGCTGCCCATGGCAAGTCAGCCTATCAGGTTCTGCTCCGCTGGCATCTGCAATGCGGTACCATCGCGATACCAGGTTCTTCCAACGCTGCCCATATCGTTGAGGACTACGACATCTTTGACTTCGAACTGACTCCCGACGAGATGAAGCGCATCAATGCCCTGGAGTGTAACCACCGTTTTGCATCGTATTAACATCTGTACGTATATAATTTATCCGCGTGACTTTAACTGTAAGTTTCGCGGATATTTTTTGTATCTTTAAATCAAATAATTGTTCATAAATTTGCGAACATCCAAAACTATTTGTACCTTTGCGCCCAAATGATAGTTACATTCGAGCAGACATACCTGCAGGAACTCTACACGGAGGGCAAGGCGAGCGACAAGAAGCACCGCTTCCAACCTCAGATTGTCAGCAAGTATGTGAAGGTTGTCAACCTGATGAGACAGCAAGAGAATGTCTTAGGGCTGGCCAAGTACGGTTCCCTGCACTATGAGAAACTGCACGGCGACAAGGAAGGCTTATCTTCCGTTCGTGTTAACGACCAGTACCGCATTGAGTTTACAGAAGGCATGGAGGCAGGCAAGCAGATTGCCACGATATGTAACATTACGGAATTGTCAAACCATTATAAGTAGAAGGAGGACGAGATATGATGACACTTGAAGGAGTAAATCCACAGATGATAGCAAATAATCTGAAGCCCTTTCAGCCTACCCATCCCGGCGAGGTGTTGAAGGACGAACTTGAATACCGTGGTATTTCGCAACGCGGACTGGCCAAGGAGATTGGCATTTCCTATTCCGCCTTCAACGAGATGCTGAACGGCAAGCGGTCGCTCAGTCCCGAACTGGCTATGATGATGGAGGCTGCCCTCGGTGTGGATGCCGCCCCCCTGCTGGCCATGCAAAACGAATACGACATGCTGATGGCCGAGCGCGACGAGTCGTTTATGGAGAAACTCAAACATATTCGCCGCATTGCAGCCATCTTCTAATAGTAAGAATAATGTGTGACATCAAAACAGATATGCCAATGGACAGCTAAAAGTACAAACGGCATAAGAAAAAGCGTCCGCTTATGGGTATGTTTGTTATTATTATCTCTTTCATGCACTACAAAATCACCTTTTGAGAGATGTCGTGAGATGTATAATGAAGAATGGCAAGTCAGTGACCCCATGTACCTGCGCTCTCAATGCCTTTAGTTGATACCACACACTATGCCGCTGTTATGGAAGAGGTAAATGTGTAAATGTGCGAATGTGCGTTTGTGCGTTTTGCGTTCATCATAGCTTTTGATAGCATAAAAAGATTATCCCCCAATCATTACAGAAAAGGAAAATGTTTATATAAAAAATGAACCAATGAAGCTGACCTACATCTTCCACAGCGGCTTTGTCCTTGAAAACGAGCAGTCCATCCTCGTCTTTGACTACTGGCTGGATCCAAGCGGTGTGATGGAAGGTGTATTGAAAAGCGACAAGCCTCTCTATGTGTTCTCCAGCCACTTCCATGAGGATCACTTCACTAGGGTTATTTTCGAGTGGAAGAAACAGAAGCCCAATACTACCTACATATTGAGCAAGGATATACTCCGGCATAGGAGGGCAAACAAGGAAGATGCAGATGTTTGGTTAGCTAAAGGTGGCTCATGGTCAGACGATAGAATCTCAGTCAAGGCATTAGGCAGTACGGATAGCGGAGTCTCATGGATAGTAGAGACTGAGGGCAAGCTTATCTTCCATGCCGGAGACTTGAATAACTGGTATGCCCGTTTTCTATCAGATGCCGTGCCAGGACAGACCATCTATAGCGAAGAGTTTGAAGAGGACATAGACCCGATAGCCCATGAGAAGCAGTATCTGGGGGAACTGAAGGATATTCGCAAGGTGTCTGACAGCTTCGACTTGGTAATGTTCCCGATTGATGGCCGTATAGGAAACGGCTATACACTGGGTGGCAGACAGTTCATCGACCGCTTCAAGGTTGGCATGTTTGTCCCCATGCACTTTGTGGCCAGTGGTTTTGAATCCTCATGGCGCATGAAAGAATTTACAGATGAAAAGAATATCCCTTTCTGGGAGATAAACAAAGAAGGAGAAACGATAGAGGTATGAAGCTCTGAAGGAGTTCTTTGGGTTTGAAATCAAATAGCCAAGATATGAAAATGAAAAAGATTTTATTCGCTGGAGCCGTCCTGCTGACGGGGACGCTTGCGCTGAATGCGCAGAGAGTTACAAAGTACACCACCACCGAGAATGCCCCTTGGGTGATGTCAAAGACGGCGCTCGCCACGAAGGCCGATGCAGCGGTGGTGGCAACGGTGGACGGCACGGAGAAGGGTACGCCGTTCCGTGCCTGGGGAACGACGTTTAACGAACTGGACTGGGATGCCTTCAACCTGCTGAGCCGCGACGACCAGGACGAGGTGATGCACCGCCTGTTTGCCAACGACGGCGACCTGCGGTTCACCCACGGCCGGGTGTCGATGAACGCCAACGACTATGCCCGCTCGTGGTACCAATGTGACGACGTGGTGGGCGACCTCAGTCTGAAGTACTTCAACATCGAGCGCGACAAGCGTAACATCATCCCGCTGGCCCGTGCTGCGCAGAAGTACTGCCCTCAACTGCAACTCTTCATGAGCCCTTGGAGCCCGCCCGCCTGGATGAAGATCAACCAGGACTACTGCGTGCTGAGCAGTCAGTATAACACGCAGCCGAAGGAGAAGGACTATCTGCTCTACGCGACCCTCCCCCTTACCCCTCCCTATAGGGCGGGGAGTGGTTACCTTCAAGATGGGAAATCTGCTGAAGAAGTATCTGCTCCCCTCCCTCCCAGGGAGGGGCAAGGGGGTGGGTCTGTTTTTCCGCGCCGCCTCGCCACGCAGGACTACTTCATTCAGGATCCGCGCTATCTGCAGAGCTATGCCGACATGTTCTGCCGCTTCATCGACCTCTATGCCGAGCAAGGGCTGCCCATCACCAAGGTGATGTATCAGAACGAGGCCTACAGCTACACGCCCTATCCGGGCTGTGCATGGACTGCCGAGGGCACGCTGCGCTTCAACAACGAATACTTGGCACCGACGCTTCGCAAGCAACATCCCGAGGTGGAGCTGTGGATAGGCACATTCAACACCAACCGTCTGGACTATGTGCAGAAGATCATCGATGATAAGACGCTCCAATCCAACGTGAAAGGTATTGCCACCCAGTGGGAGTGTCGTGAGAACCTGCCTCAGCTGAAAGAACGCTATCCGCAGCTGCGCCTGATGATGAGCGAGAGCGAGTGCGGCAATGGCTCGATGGACTGGAAGGCTGGCGAGCACACCTTCTTCCTGCTCAGCGACAACCTCGGCAACGGTTGCGACGAATACTACAACTGGAACTTCATCCTCGCCGACAATGGCCAGTCCACGTGGGGTTGGACGCAGAATGCCCTCATTCAGGTGGACAGCAAGACACGCCAAAAACGATACACCGCCGAATACTATGCCTATAAGCATTTCTGCCAGTTTGTCGCCCCAGGAACCGAGACGATGGCCTACGCTGGCCGTGATTACAGCAAGACGCCTGTCGTCGTATTCCGCAACGGCCAGCAAATCATTGTCACCATGGGCAACTTCACCGACGCTGATGTATGCCTGAGCGTCAAGGTGAAAGGCAAGTATCTGAACGCAGCGGCTACGCCCCACTCGTTCAACACATACATTATTGGCAAGTAAAACAATTCATTATTTACCCAAACACCCAATATAATGATGCAATTTAAAGTAGGAATAGGTTGGAAGGCCTGTTATGATGAAGAACGCAACCTCTACACTGCCAAGACATCTGACAGAGGAGATTATCATCTCTATGAGATAAATGCGGAAATATACAATCAGCTCGGTGAGCCTGGCGTGGATTCGGACCAACTGATTCGTTCCGGAAGGCACCTTTATTACAGCGAGGACAGTCCCATTGGCCCGCCCACCGATATGGTGATTGACGAGAACTATGCCGAGCTGTGCCCGTGGGCAGACATTCAAAGAAGCGGCAGGGTCATGCCCAAGGCATTAACGGATATTGCCGTTGACCTTTGGGAGAATGAAGAACTAAGGAACAAAGAAAGAAACAGAGAAATAGGTCAATGGGTGTTGATTCATGCAAAGGAACCGGGGACCCGATAAAATAAAAATGTATATGGCATGAAACCCATGTTTGGATTCCGTAACACCTTCATCTATGATGCTGAAGGTAATCCCTGCTACAAGACTTGGAGCATGGGAGCATTCGTAGACAAGGCGGCTGGCAAACTGAAGCGTGTGGATGATGCCACAATCGCCTCGATGACGTTGGAGCCGCAGTTAGAGATGAATTATCGGGATCGCCTCTATGGAACTACTGACAATATGAGTGGCTATGCCGATATCACTATCCGCGACCAAAGAGGACACAAGGTGTTTGGTGGCATCGTCGATTTTTACAGCCTTGTTCCTGCCACAGGTATTCGTTTCCTGTCGCCCATGTTTGCTAAAGGCAAATATATGCTGGAACTTCGCATTTCAACAATGAATCCCAACAGGACAGACAAGCGGCACAATCAGTACGGCAGTACAGGTCACAAGGTAGAGATTACCCATGTGATGATTGAGTGATTAATGGAAGAGATAAATCGGAATTTATGGAAAAGATAAAAATTCATGTTTTAAGGACAGGCGAAGTGAGAGTATCGCCCTATTTGCCATTTGGTGGCGATGATTGCA
>JAFWQT010000035.1 GCA_017508965.1 Prevotella sp.
ATAGAAAACGATTAAAGTTATACAACATAAAAGTTGGTAATAACGTAAATAAAAAAGCAGGAACTGATTCTATAACAATTGGTAGTATAAGTTATTCTCTTTTTGATTGAATGAGTTAAACCAAAGATATAAAATAAGGCACGAACGACATGAGACTACGCCAAATCATTCTGTGTATCCTGATGCTGTCAGTCATCTCTCCCGCCCGAGGGCAGAGCTCGGCGGGCAGCAACATCGTGTCCCGTACGGTGCTGTCTTCGGATACGGCGAGGGTGCTTGAGCAGCGAGTCTATGACAATCGTTGTGGAATAAAATGAATAGATAAGTACATAAAAACGAAGGATTATGAAAAAGTTATTATTTTTATCTTTACTGCTTTCGGCAGTATTCTGCCTGTCGAGTTGCGGAAGCGATTCTGACGACAACGAAGCTGTAGCCTATATCGAAAATCCCGTGTTAGGCAAAGTTGCCGTTGACATTTCGAGCACCGAGACCACGCCTGAATGGCTGAGCACGATGATCAAGATAATGGATGCGGATAAGGATATGTATGGCACGCACTCCATATTCAAAGGCGAATGGCAGGACCAGACCATCTACTTCGTCTATTCACCCTTAGCCTCATGTGTATTTTGCGAGGTGTATTATGCCGACGGTAAGCACATCGACTGGAACGCCGAGGATGCTGCATCCTTCAACAAAGCAACAAAGAACTGGCGCTGCATCTACAAAGGTCAAAATGAATTGGTGTGGAAATAGCACCCTACTAACTCAAATGAACGCGGTCTACTATTCAGAAAATGCGGTAATTCGGTTTCACCGGTTTCACATCTCATAAATAAAAGGATTTCAATATCATAGTGGTGAAACCGCGGTTTCATTCCGGTTTCATCCATTTCCGTTTCAGAAGTAATAGCTCCCTCCCTCATAGGGAGGGCAGGGGGAGGGTCTCTTTCTTCCCTTCGTGAGGGATAGGGGTGGGATTCTAATAGGTTTTTGCGGAGTGATTAGGGCCTAATCACTCGGCAATCAGGCATCTTTTGCACACCGAGGAATAGGGAGATGACATCCGCGGGAAGGGTGAAACCGAAGTGAAACCGCGGTTTCACCTGCATGATTCTGAGTACTAATGGTTTTCAGGCAAGTGAAGGAGTGAAACCGAATTCCATATTCTTTTTTTATGAAATCATTATCACAATATCACGGCTTATACAATTATCTGATACCCAAAGGGAAATAGTGTGATATTGAATATCACGGCATATCACGCGCCCAAATAATAATGAAATAGGTTTTATCGTATGGCGACAAAAGACATGTGATATTGAGTGATATTGCAATATCACGCACAACCACCAAGTATTCAGCATATTACTAAATGGTGATATTGGTGATATTAAAATCAGGAAGCAAATTAAAACGAGTTTTATTTGCATTTGTTCTCACTTAATCGTATCTTTGCAGTCAAATCACATAAAACCGCAAAGAATGAAAGAATTAGCATTGAAGTACGGATGCAATCCGAACCAGAAGCCTTCGCGTATCTACATGCAGGAAGGCGAGTTACCCATCGAAGTGCTCAACGGCCGTCCCGGCTACATTAATTTTCTCGACGCACTGAATTCCTGGCAGCTTGTCAAGGAACTGAAGGCAGCCACAGGTCTGCCCGCCGCAGCTTCGTTCAAGCACGTCAGTCCGGCCGGTGCCGCCGTTGGTCTGCCGCTGAGCGACACGCTGAAGAAGATTTATTTCGTGGATGACGTGAAGACAGAACTGTCGCCCATTGCCTGTGCCTACGCCCGTGCCCGCGGAGCCGACCGCATGAGTTCGTATGGCGACTTTATTGCCCTAAGCGACACCTGCGATGCCGCCACGGCAACCCTGATTAAAAGAGAGGTGAGCGACGGCGTAATTGCTCCCGATTATACCGAAGAGGCTCTGCAGATTCTGCGCGAGAAGCGTAAGGGAACCTACAACGTCATCAAGATTGATCCCGAATATAAGCCGGCACCCGTGGAGACCAAGCAGTGTTTCGGCATCACCTTCGAACAGGGCCGCAACGAAATCCGTCTCGACGATCCCGCCCTCTTCGAGAACATTCCCACCCAAAACAAGGAATTCCCCGCCGATGCCAAGCGCGACCTGATGATTGCGCTCATCACGCTGAAATACACACAGTCCAACTCCGTATGCTATGTGAAGGACGGACAGGCCATCGGTATCGGTGCCGGACAGCAGAGCCGTATCCACTGCACCCGACTGGCCGGTAACAAGGCCGACATCTGGTGGTTGCGCCAGCATCCGAAAGTAATGTCGCTGCCCTTCATCGACGGCATCCGCCGTGCCGACCGCGACAACACCATCGATGTGTATATCTCTGACGACTACGACGACGTGCTGCGCGAGGGAACCTGGCAGCAGTTCTTCAAGGTAAAGCCCGAACCGCTCACCCGCGAAGAGAAGAAAGCATGGATTGCCCAGAACACGAAGGTGAGTCTCGGTTCCGATGCCTTCTTCCCCTTCGGCGACAACATCGAGCGCGCCCACAAGAGCGGCGTGGAATATATTGCACAGGCCGGCGGCAGCGTTCGCGACGATAATGTCATTGAGACTTGCGACAAGTATGGCATTGCCATGGCATTCACGGGTGTAAGACTATTCCATCATTAACCCACCCTCAATCCCTCCCGAAGGGAGGGACTTTTATATTACCGCAAAATGGATAAAAACACTAAAGACATAAATACAAATAGTCCTAATACTCAAAATCCCTCCCTTCGGGAGGGACATAGGGTGGGTCCTGATTTTCAGTCAATCCTCGAAAACGGCATTTCCTTTGGTCGCGGCGCTCGCGAAAAGAAAGACGACGGCAAGGTGAAGACGAAAGCCAAGAAAAAGAAATACATCACCGGTGCCCACGGCAGCGGCTCTGCGATGCAGAAAGCCAAATACCGTCAGCAGCGGGCTAATCGCCATCGTTGATTTATTAAGGTGATGGGTGTTGGGTGTTAGGTGTTGGTGGATACCAATATACGCTCCCCCAACTATCCACCAACACCCATCACCTATCATCCATCACCTACTACCAAACACCTAAAACCCTTATTAACATGTTTACAAGATTTCTCAGTTTCATCATTGCCCTTGGCGCCTCATCGGCAGTTTGGGCACAAGCAGACGAAACCATCCGCCTGAATCAGACAGGCATGTACCCACAACAAGAAAAGACAGCCGTGATAGAGACGGCCAAACCCGGCAAGATTTCTATTCGCGACGCCGCCACAGGCAAGACTGTGCTCAAGGTGAAGGTCAGCAGAACATCCACTTCGCCATGGTCAGGAAAGAAACGCGCCGTGGTGGATTTCAGTCGCCTTACCGCCCCCGGCCAGTATATACTCAGCGTCGACGGCCACGAGCAACCATTTTATATAAAGGAACACGCGCTGCGCGACCTGACCGTCTCTGCCATCAAGTCATACTACCTGATGCGTTCGGGCACCGCGATTGAGAAACAATATGCAGGCGAATACGCCCGTCCGCTGGGTCATGCCGACACCCGCGTGATGATTCACCCCTCGGCAGCCTCGGCCGAACGGCCTGCCGGCAGCTACATTATATCGCCGCTGGGCTGGTACGATGCCGGCGACTACAACAAATACATCGTAAACTCGGCCTATTCCGTGGCCGTGATGCTGCTTTCGTACGAGCAGAACCGTGGTTATTACGATGCGCTGAACACGAATATCCCCGAGAGCAATAACCAGACGGCCGACCTGCTCGACGAACTGATGTACAACATGCAGTGGATGCTCACGATGCAAGACCCCAACGACGGCGGAGTATATCACAAGCTGACCACCCCGAACTTCGAAGGATTCGTGATGCCCACCGACTGCCACCAGCAGCGCTATGTGGTGCAGAAGAGCGTCACAGCCACCTACGACTTTGCTGCCCTGATGGCCCTAGCCGCCCGCATTTTCAAGGACTCTAAGGACTACCCCACTTTCTCGCGCCAGGCAGCGGAAGCTGCCCGCCAGGCCTATCAATGGGCGCTGAAGAACCCCAAGGCACTCTATAACCAGGATGCCATGAACAAGAAGTTCCAGCCAGCCGTCAACACGGGTACCTACGGCGACTTCAGTGCTAAGGACGAACAGTTCTGGGCTGCTACCGAACTGTATCTCCTGACCGGTGAAAGTGCTTTCCTCACTGATGCACAGTCCACAGTTCCTGGCGATTTCCGCGTTCCCGCATGGGGCTATGTGGCTCCTATCGCCCAATGGGAATGGATTATCCATAGCGAAGCCAATGCCGAAATGGGTGGTAAGATGAAGACGATGATGCTGGCCTACTGCGACAAACAACTGGCCACCACTGCCACTTCATCGTTCCAGACTCCCACCGGCAACAATGCCAAGGAGTTCGGATGGGGCTGTCTGGCCGAGGCTTTCTGCGCCAACGGCATGACCTTCCTCTTTGCCCACAAAGTGACAGGCCAGCAGAAATACCTCACTGCCGCCATGCAATGCGCCGACTATATACTGGGTCGTAATGCCACGGGCTACTGCTACGTGACGGGCTTCGGACTGAAGTCGCCTATGCATCCGCACCAGCGCATCTCTGAGGCCGACGGCATCAAGGCTCCCATGCCCGGACTGCTCGTGGGCGGACCTAATCCCGGACAGCAGGACAACGCCTACGGCAGCATAAAATATCCGTCGAAGGAACCCGACGAATCGTATGCCGACGACATGGCTTCGTATGCCAGCAACGAGATTGCCATCAACTGGAACGCCACTCTTGTGGGCATGATTGGCTGGCTCGACAACATCATGAAATAACGATGTAGGAGTTTAGGAGTCTAGGAGTATTGGAGTTTAGAAGAACTCACACTTCATTCCAATTCCCCTAATGTCTAAACTCCTAAACTCCCAAACTCCTAAACTCCTATAAATAAATGCAAAAGAAACAGCAGATTGAAGGGAAATACAATGGTTCGCTGCGTCTGGAATATCTCGACGAACTGAACTACTCTATGGTGGTCAATGGCGTGAAAGCCTGCCTCCAGTGTATTGTGAAGAACGACGACGACCGCGCATGGCCCGAGGTGGAACTCAGCATGGAGGGCGAACTGCTGACGCAGAGCATTGCCGTGCTGAACACCGTGGAAGCTCATCAGGCCATGAGCACCGACCAGCTGCAGATGAAGCCCAACATGAACGTGCTGGCTTCCATCACCGAAGCCGCTCCCACGCATGCCACGCTGACCGTGAAGATTGGCGGCGAGACCGTGGCGAGCCTGGATTGCGAGTTCACAATGCTGCCCTACAACCAGTGGCCCGGACTCTCCGTGATGCCCGAACTGCTGTCTGCATTCGTCACGCCCAACCATCCTGCGCTGTCGGCCGTGAACACGGCGGCGGCGAAGTATCTGGAGAAGTGGACGGGCAGCTCGTCGCTCGATGCCTATCAGACACAAGACCGCAACCGTGTGCGCTATCAGGTGGCTGCCGTTTACGAGGCGCTTCGTGCTCAGGGCATCGTCTATAGCGAACCGCCTGCCAACTTCGTGAAGACCGGACAGCGCATCCGGCTAGCCGACCAGGTGCTGAGCGAGAAGATGGGAACCTGCATTGACACGACGCTGCTGATGGCCTCGTGCCTGGAGAGCATCGGCATCCATCCCCTCATCATCATCCAGGAAGGGCATGCCTTTGTGGGGGCGTGGCTCGATGAACGCTGCTATTCGCATAACATCGGCGACGACTACACCTCGCTGACCAAGGAGTCGGCCGACGGTATCCACAACGTGGTGCTTGTGGAAACCACCAACATCACATCATCGTCGCCCGCCAGCTTCGAAGATGCCACGACCAAAGCCGAACAGGAGATTCGCGACGAGCGGGCATTCGTGCTCTTCGTCGATGTATGCCACTGTCGCCTCGACGGCATCAAGCCCCTGCCCCAGCGCCTTGCCGACGGCAGCGGGTTCGTGAACGACGGCGTGGAGCACGACACCGTGACGAAAGACATCGAGCATCTGGACCACTATTCGCTTCACCTGGACGAACAGAAAGGAAAGGTGACCAAACAGACGCTGTGGGAACGCAAGCTGCTCGACTTCTCGCTGCGCAACAACCTCATCAACTGCCGCCTCTCGCAGCGCGTCATTCCCTTCGTCACCTTCGAGATGGAAGCACTGGAAGACAACATGCAGGCCGGACAGGACTACATGATACAGGCCTTCCCCGGGAAACTGCTCTCCCCCACCGAGAGCGGCATCTACGACAGCAAGTTCCAGGCATCCGACCTGGCGCCCGTCGTGAAAGAGGAAATCAAGACCAACCACCGGCTCACCTCGTATCTTTCGGAAACCGAGCTGGCCCATGCACTGAAGAATATCTACCGCAGTTCGAGGAACGCACTCGAAGAAAACGGCGCCAACACGCTGTTCGTGGCCTTGGGCATGCTGAAATGGTACGAGAACGACCGCAGCCAGCAGCCCCGCTTTGCCCCTGTCATCCTGATGCCCGTCGACATCATCCGCAAGTCCTACAGCAACTACCTGATTCGGACGCGCGATGAAGAAACCATCATCAACATCACCATACTTGAACTGCTGAAACAACAGTTCAACATCAATCTGACCGCGCTTAACCCGCTGCCCACCGACCAGAGCGGAGTCGATGTAAAACGAATCATCAGCACCATCCGCGATGCCATCCGCAACATGGCCCGGTGGGATGTCATGGAAGAGGCCTTCCTCGGATTGTTCTCGTTCAATAAATTCGTGATGTGGAACGACATTCACAACAATGCCGACCACCTGCGCGAGAACGAGGTGGTGAAAAGTCTGATGGAGGGACGCGTGGCGCTGACTGATGTTGAAGACATGGCAGACGCCCGAAAGATAGATAAAGAGTCGAAACCTGCCGACTATGCCATTCCCATCGACGTGGACTCCTCGCAGCTGGAGGCGGTCGTAGAGAGCGGAAAAGGCAAGAGCTTCATCCTCTACGGTCCTCCGGGCACCGGCAAGAGCCAGACCATCACCAACATGATTGCCAATGCGCTCTATCAGGAGAAGCGCGTGCTGTTCGTTGCCGAGAAGAAGGCAGCGCTCGACGTGGTGCAGAAACGACTCGAGCGCATCGGTCTGTCACCTTTCTTCCTGGAACTGCATTCCAACAAAGTCACCAAGAGCCATTTCCTGCAGCAGATGAAGGAGGCGCTCGACGTGGTGCATACGCAGGAGCCTGAGCAATTCCAGGCCATGTCGGAAAAGCTCTACGAGCACCGCCAGCAGCTGAACTCCACCACCGAGAGCCTTCACCGGCAGCAGCCTAACGGTCTTTCGCTCTATGATTGTCTTTCGGGCTATCTCACCACCAATGGCGAAGAACTGCCCGGACAGATGCCAAAGTCGGCCGACATCACAAAGGAGAAATTGGACCAGTGGAAAGAAATGATTAACGACCTGGCCACCATCTTCGACGTCACGGGGCATCCGAACACACATCCGCTGAAGGGGCTCAACCCCAAGCAGTTTGCAGGCGACCTTTCTTCGCGGTTGGATGCTGCCTTTAGCACCCTCTTGCAACAGACCGAGGCCGTAAGCGATGCACGGACAAAGCTGCCGCTCACGCTTACGCTTTCCGACAAAGACCTGAACTGGGTGCTCGAAACCGAGCGCTGCATGAAGGAACTGCCCACGCAGAACCGACGGGCATTCGTGGAGCAAGACGCCAACGGCGTTCTCGACGAGTGGAAGCAGATTGCCGGGAAATGGTTCCTGCCCCGCTTCTTTGCCCGCCGCAGTTTCATGAACCGTTTCCGTCAGTTCGGCAGCACGCTGCAACCGGCCGACGTGGAACCGCTGATGAACGCGCAGAAATCGTTCCGCCAAAAGGTGAAAGACTACTGCATGGCCCACGATGCGGCCTTCACCGATACGCTCAACACGCTGCTCGACGAGATGGCCGAAGACCGCATCTGTCAACTCTCGGCAACCATCCGTCCGCTGAAAGATACATGCAGTCAGCTGCTTTCCTGGATTTCCGTTGACCGAGGCGACAGCAATTCGCTGGTGGAAACGCTCTGCCAGCACATCCCCCAATGGCAGCCCAACCTTGGCAAACTGAAGGACTGGACCCTGTGGACCGACCGCCGACAGCAACTGGAACAAGAGGGTCTCAAGGCCGTGACCGCTTGGCTGGAATCCACGGACGCCTCGCCTGCAGAGACATCCGAAGCCCTGAAAAAGCGCATCTATCACCTGCTCACCACCGAAATCGTGGAAAACGACAGCGAACTGTCGCGCTTCAACGGACTTGTCTTCGAGGACATCGTTGAGAAATACCGGCAGGAGACGCGCCTGTTCCAGGAACTCACCAAGCAGGAGCTTTACTGCCGGCTGGCCGCCCGCGTGCCTTCGCAGACGCTTGCCGCCGTGGCCAATTCCGAGATGGGCATTCTGAAACGCAACATCTCAAACGGTGGGCGCGGCTCCAGCGTGCGCAAAATCATCGACCAGATACCTACCCTGCTGCCCAAGCTTTGTCCCTGCATGCTGATGTCGCCGCTCTCGGTGGCCCAGTATCTCGACATGAACAACGAGAAGTTCGACCTGGTCATCTTCGACGAGGCTTCGCAGATGCCTACTTCAGAAGCCGTCGGAGCCATTGCCCGCGGCAAGGCGCTGGTCTGTGTGGGCGACCCCAAGCAGATGCCGCCCACCAGTTTCTTCGTGTCGCAAAGCGTCGACGAGGAAGAGGCCGACATCGACGACATGGACAGCATTCTCGACGACTGCATCACGCTCTCCATGCCCGGTCATTATCTCTCGTGGCATTACCGTTCGCGCCACGAATCGCTCATTGCCTTCAGCAACACCCAATACTACGAGGGCAAGCTGCGCACCTTCCCCAGCACCGACAACCGCTCGCGCAAGGTACAGCTGGTGCAGATTGAAGGCACCTACGACAAGGGCCGCACCCGTTCGAACCGTGCCGAGGCCGAGGCCATCGTCAGCGAAGTGGTGCGCCGACTGTCGGATGCCGAACTCTCGAAGCAAAGCATTGGCATCGTGTCGTTCAGCAAAGTGCAGCAGGACCTCATCGAAGACATTCTGCTGGAACGCCTTTCCGGGAATCCGCAGCTGGAACAACTGGCTTTCAATGTGGAGGAACCTATTTTCATCAAGAACCTGGAAAACGTGCAGGGCGACGAGCGCGACGTCATCCTCTTCTCCGTGGGCTACGGTCCTGACAGCAAAGGACATGTGTCGATGAACTTCGGTCCGCTGAACAACGAAGGCGGAGAACGCCGTCTGAACGTGGCCGTGTCGCGTGCCCGCTCCGAGATGATTATCTTCTCCACCCTGCGCCCCGAGCAGATCGACCTAAAGCGCTCGCAGGCCAAGGGTGTGGAGGGACTCAAGAACTTCCTCGAGTTTGCCAAGACCGGCACCATCATCAATAATGCCTCAAACACGGCCAGCTCTCCTCTCTCCTCTCCCCTCTCTCCTCTATCAGGTCTTCCCTCCCTCGTTGCCGATGAACTGCGCCAGCAGGGATTCGAAGTGGAAACCATGGTGGGAAGTTCCGACTTCAAGGTCGATGTAGCCGTGGTCGACCCCGAACAAACCGACCGCTATCTGCTGGGCATCCTATGCGACGGAAAGAACTACCATGAAACAAAGACCGCCCGCGACCGTGAGATTGTGCAGCCCACCGTGCTTGGCCGGCTCAACTGGAACCTGATGCGCGTATGGGCCGTGGACTGGTATGCCAACCACGAGGCCGTAGTAGAGCGCATAAAGAAGAAAATCGAAGACATCCGCAACCACAAGGAACCGGCGCCCGCAGAACCCGAGCCAGCGCCGAAAGTAGCACCTTTAGCAGCAGCACCTGCTGCCCCCACTTTCCCCCTCCCTAACAGGGAGGGCCGGGGTGGGTCTCAGTCTCGTGATATCAAGGACATCCCGATGGCCGAAATCAAGAAAGCCCTCGTGTATGTCACCGAGCAGAGCATCTCATTGCCTGCCGACGACCTGAAGCGCGTGGCCGCCCAGCTGTTGGGATTCAGTCACCGTGGCAGTCGCATCGATGCCGTTCTCGACAGCGTCATTGCCCAGCTCATAAAAGAACAACGCCTGGAAGAGCGCGACGGAATGATTAAAAAATCATGACAACGCCATTTTTCAATCTAGGAAAAAACAATTGGCCTGAAAACGAAAAAATCCCGTTTTCAGGCCAATTGTTCAGCACTCGTCCAGCAAATAATATTGATTTGAAGGAATTTTTCTAGATTTTTTCTTGCAAATGAATATCATTTCATCAGCAAATGGAGTTCATTTGACCAATAATTTAAGTCTAATTAATGGTCAAAAGCCTAATAATTCGCCTTTAGAATCCTTATTTCGCGCTTATCAATCCTTATTATTCTCCGTAGGCTGCTGGTTTCCAGCAACATAAAGAAAACCGCTCAAAACTCGCGGATTTGCCTCCCGCAGTCCGATTCGTGAGTAAAACACGAGTTTTAACCCTGAAAATTCAGAATATTTTTTACACATGCACTACCAACTGATAATTATTTACGAATGCCCATCCGACTTCCGAAGAATCAGATAAATAAGGTAGAGGGAGAGGAGGAGGACGTAGCAGGCTATGACGCCGATGGTGTTCAGAGTGATGGGCTCGATACTGGCGCCGGGAAGGGAGGCGATGTAATGGAGGGTGGCGTTTAGGCATTCTGCAAGCAGGGAAAGGGCTTTTGCAAAGAATGACTGGACGGGGGGTAGCCAGGCAAATGCCCACAGACCTAAGGCGCAATAGAGAATGAGGGTGGCCAAAAGGACTACTGCCAGATTGGTGATGAGAAAATAGACCGGGATGCGCCCGAAATAATGAGCAATGAGCGGCGCCACGCCTAACTGGGCGGCCAGAGAAACGGATAGTAATCCCCATAACATTCGGCCAAAGCGGACGGGATACGTGAGGCTTTCCATGGAATCGCTGCAGAACAAACCGTAGATGGGCTTATAGAAAACAAGGATGGCAGCCACGGACGCATAGGAAAGCTGGAAACCGACATCGAACAACGACATGGGGTGGATGACCAAAATGAGGAAAGCAGTAAAGGCAAGCGTGTTGAGTGATATGGCCTGGCGGTTGAGCAGTTGCACAAAGGTCAGGAGGGTCAGCATCACCGCCGCACGGATGATTGAGGGCGACATGCCAACCAACACGACAAAACTCCAGATGGCGGCCATCAGCAGGATGGAGGAAAAAAAGAAACGCCAGGTATTCCTGGGACGGCGAACGCCCATGACCAAAGCCAGCACCATATAGATGATGCCCAGATGCATGCCCGAAAGGGCCAGGATATGAGCACCGCCGGAAATGGAATAGTCGTCTTTCAGTTCGGAGGTAAGCAAAGAGCGGTCGCCCAGCGTCATGGCCGAGACCACTGCCAGCTGATTATCGGACAATCCCAAAGAACGGTAGCGCGCTATCAACTGCTGACGCCACTGAAGGACGGCCAATTGGGTGCGTTGCAGCATAGACAGTCCGAGTAAGGAAACTCGCTGAATGTGCCAGTCGGTTATGTACAGGAAAACCGTGGAGCGATAGCCGTGGCGAAGCAGATAAGTGCGGTAATCAAAGGTTGAATATTTATAATAGGCAGGCTTTTCCAATGGTGCCCTTGCCCTGATGCCGTCGCCGGGCTTCAGTCTTTCCGCCCTGCCATCGCGAAAGACGGAAGCCTTTACCTTGACAGGTTTGGAGGCAGTAGTAATCCAAAGGTCCATCTGCATCACCTTTTTCTTCATGACCGGCTGACTGGCTACCACCGCATCGAAAACCGTTTCCTCGGCAGCATAACCGTCGCCTATGTCCTCCAGTTGTCGGGTCATCAATGTTCCACCCAACAGGAAAACGGAAACGAGTAATAACAGGGACTGAAGGAAAGGACGCCTGACGAGCAACGCCACGATTAGCAAGGCAATAAAAGCGACCGCCCAATGCCACGAGAGAAGAATATCCACAGCTGAGGACAGCCACATTCCCAAGATTAGAGCAATGACTAACTTGAGGAAAGGATAAAGACTCAGCTGCTGAAGGGAAAGCATACGGAAGAAAGGGATATTATCTCAGCACGACACCAGTAAGAATACGACCAGAGTTTACGCCCAACTTGCGGGCAGAGAAATAATCATCCGACTGCTGCCAGGTGCAGATGCCACTCAGCTCAATCTGGCTTACACCCGCTTCTTCCAGCTGAAGACGGTTGCAGAGCGGAAGGTCGATGTGCCATTTGGTGTCTGGGTGTTGGGTGATGGGTGAAGGGTGTTGGTGGATACCTGAAGCGGGATAGCGGCGGGCAATCTTTTCCATCGGGAAGCCCTCTGACAGGAAATGATCATAGACTTCATCGCCCACCTCGAAGGCTTCGAGGCTGATGCCGGGACCTATCACCGCTTTCAGTTCTTCGGGATGGGTTCCGAAACTATCGCGCATGGATTCCACGGCTTTCGCCGCGATACGCTTCACCGTTCCCCGCCATCCGGCATGAATGGCAGCAGCGGCATGATGGGCCTCATCGTAAAGAAGAACGGGGATGCAGTCGGCTGTGCTCACGCCGATACAAACGCCCATGACATCGGTAATCAGGGCATCCACGCCTTCAAGGTCGTCGGTCATTCCTTTCCAGGGTTCAGCCTGCTTCACTTGCAGGATTTCAGTGCCGTGCACCTGATGGGGCATAAATACCTGACCGACGCCTAAAAGACTTTTCAGGGAATCCATATTCCGGGCAATACATCCTTCATTGTCGCCGCAATAATGGTTTACATTGAAGGAACAGTAGTTGCCCACGCTGCAACCGCCATGACGAGTGGAAGAGAAAGCCGTGA
>JAFWQT010000005.1 GCA_017508965.1 Prevotella sp.
CCCGAGAAAGATCCCACGGCCACGAAGTTCACCGACATTACCTATCAAGAAGTTCTGGCGCGCAACCTGAAGGTCATGGACCTCTCGGCCGTCGTGATGTGCAATGACAATCACCTGCCCATATACGTGTTTAACATGGACGTTGTGGGTAACCTGAAGAAAGTGATGGAAGGTGAGGAAATCGGCACTTTGGTGCACAGTTGAGAATAACAAATTACAGAGTCGTCAAACGGCTCTGTATTTGTCTATATCGGCGACTACCTGCGAGGCCCATTCTTCATCGTAGCCTACGTTGAAACGGATGTAGCGGTAGTCTTTGTTCCTGCAGGTGATGATTACCTGGTATTCAGCAACCGTATAAGGGGTGGCCATATTCTTGGCCGCCACGCTTTCTATGTCGGAAAGTGGAATCTTGGCACCGGCTGCTATCATGAATCCCTGTTGCTGATAAACGAGGATGGCACCGCCCAGTTCGTTGGCCAGCACGGCATTGGTGACGATGACATCATCTGGTTCACCGTATTTTGCCGTCACCTCGTCCACGGTCGTCAGCATGTTCATACGCTCAGCATCCGGCGATTCCCTGCGCTCCTTAAGATGGAGCAGATAATAAGCCAGCAAGAGCACGGGTATGATTAGCACGAAGGCAAGCCCTGCGAATAGTGCCAGTGCCAAAATAGCTATGATGCTCAGGATAAGTGATCTTTTCATTTCAGTTTCTGTTTTTTAGGCGTCTTCGTAATCCACGTATTCCCCTTCGTTGTCGGGAATAATCTTGCGGTTGGCTTCTTCGGGCGAACGCTGGTCTACGAAGACTTCTTCCTCATTGTTTGCATTCCTGCTACGGTATTCGGAATTTCTTCTCTGTCCCATCTCCTGAAACTGCTTGCGGGCCCTGTTGACGCTGCTGAAAAGGCGCCAGATGCCTGCAACCACCATGACGATGAATGCAATAAAAAGAATGAGGAGGAATTTCAGGATAAACATATTTAATAAACAACGATAACCTTAACCTTAACCCTAACTAATACCATCCTTTTGGCCATGTTGCTGGGTGAAGGCAGAGAGCAGCACATACCATGCAATGACCAGGGCAATGCCGGGAATGCGGAATATGGCCAGCAGAAGGGCTGAGGTGATGATGAAGATGTACTTCAGTTTGTTTTCTGCCCATCCCCAGTGCTTGAACTTCAGGGCAAACATGGGAATCTCGCTGACCAGCAGCCAGCTGCTTATGAAGACCATCACAACAACGGCCACCGACATCCACGGACTGCTTTCTATGAAGCGCGTGGCACCTGTCATGATGCTGCCCCAGAAGAGTGCGTTGGCCGGAGTGGGCAGTCCGATGAATCCCATGGCCTGCCGCTCGTCGAGGTTGAACTTGGCCAGACGAAGCGCAGAGAAGGCTGCCATGACGAAAGCCACGTAGGGTAGCACCGGCCGCAGCGGTTCCAGCAGGGCGGGATAGTCCATCACGCCGAGTTCATAGAAAATCATGGTGGATGGGGCCACGCCGAACGTGACATCGTCGGCCAGGGAGTCGAGTTCCTTGCCGATGGGTGATGAAACTCCGAGCAGTCGGGCCGTCATGCCGTCGAAGAAATCGAACACGGCACCGAGAACGATAAACAGCAACGCCAGGGCCGGTTGTCCGCTGAAGGCGAAGCAGGTGGCTATGCAACCGCAGATGAGGTTGCAGCAAGTGATGGCGTTGGGTATGTGTTTTTTCATATTCCTTTCTTTACTTCAGTTTGGCAATCACCGTCTGGTCGCCGGTGGTGGCCTGTCCCATTTTCACGCAAACCTCAGAACCTAATGGAAGGAACACGTCGACGCGGCTGCCCAGCTTGATGAATCCTAAATGCTCGTCGATATAGCAGTCTTCTTCGGCCTTGGCGTAAGTGACGATGCGGCGCGCTATGGCACCGGCAATCTGGCGGCAGAGCACATCCTGGCCGTTGTCGGCCTCGATCATCACGTCGGCATGCTCGTTCTCTTCGCTGGCTTTGGGCAGCCAGGCCTTATGGAAGTTTCCTTTTTCGTGTTTCACGAATTTCACGTGCCCGTCAACCGGATACCAGTTGGCATGCACGTTGAAGGGACTCATGAAGATGCTGATCATCAGTCGCTTGTCGTGAAAATATTTATCCTCTTCCACTTCCTCGATGACCACTACCCGTCCGTCGGCAGGAGCTACGACGATGTTTTCCGTCTCCCCTCCGAAATACCGGATGGGGCAACGGTAGAAGTTGACAACAATTCCATATATGATGCCGAAGACCACGATGAAAACCCAGAAAGGAATCTTCGTAGGAAGCGAATACCAAAGTAAGATTGCTATGAGGGTAATAGCTATGCCTGCATAGAATAAGGTATTTGTTCCTTCACGGTGTAGTCTTACTTTCTTCAGTTTCTTAATTCTTTTGCCCATGGTTATGGTTAAGGTTGCACGTGTGCATATTCGTTTGCAAAGGTAATCAAAATTTTTGTATTTCGATATGTTAAATTGATAATTTTTACTTTTAAGGTTTATTTTGTCAATTTCTTTGGAGATATCGGCCGAAATATGTAATTTTGAACCTCAATTCTGAAAAACAGGCATAAGTATAACATGGAAGACTTCATACACCTTCACGTACACTCCTATTATAGCATTCTCGACGGACAGTCGAGCATCGAGAAACTCGTGGACAAAGCCATCGGTAACGGCATGCGCGGCATGGCCCTCACCGACCACGGCGATATGTTCGGCGTGAAGGAACTGTTCGACTATTGCAACAAGGTGAATGGAAAGCGCAAGAAGGAAGGACTGGAACCCTTCAAGCCCATTTTCGGTTGCGAGATGTATGTGGCCCACCGCAAGAAGGAGATGCGCGAGGCCGACAAGGGCGACAAGAGCGGCTGGCATCTCATTGTGCTGGCCAAAAACTATAACGGCTACAAGAACCTTATCAAACTGGTCAGCCGTTCGTGGGTCGACGGCTTCTATATGCGTCCCCGTACCGACCGCGATGACCTTGAGCGCTTCCACGAAGACCTCATTGTTTGCTCTGCCTGTATTGCCGGCGAGGTGCCTGCCAAGATTATCAGGGACGA
>JAFWQT010000036.1 GCA_017508965.1 Prevotella sp.
CCGGCCTTGTAGAGATACACCTTCACACCGCTCTCCACCGTCTGCTTCACATACGAGCGGCTCGCCCACTCCACCACTTTTGCATCTGTCTTATAAGGTATCATAATGCGTACGTCGACACCCGCCAGTGCTGCCGTGCGGATGGCAAAAAGCACCGACTCGGTCGGCAGGAAGTAAGGCGTTGCCATATAGACATACCGCTTGGCCTGCATCAGTATGCGAACATAGCCCTGCATGATGTCGGGCCATTGTGATATCGGACTGCTGGTCACAATCTGTATAAGACAGTCGTTCTTCGGCTTTTCACTCAGTTCTGGATAGTAACGCCGGCTGCTGACCAGCGTGCGGTCTACAAAATACCAGTCAACCAAGAATGCCTTTTGAATGCCATAGACGGCTCCGCCACGAATGCGCAGATGGGTGTCGCGCCAGTCTTGTCCGTTGCGTCCCTGAATATAGCGCGTGGCAATGTTCATGCCTCCTATATATCCTGTCTTGCCGTCGACGATGCAAAGCTTACGGTGGTTGCGATAGTTCACCTTTCCAGTGAAGGCAGGAAACTTCACCGGCATAAACGAATGCACCTCGATGCCGGCCTCGCGCATCTGCTCGAAGAAATCATTCGACACCTTCCAGCAGCCCACATCATCGTAGACGACTCTCACCTCTACCCCCTGCTGGGCTTTCGCCATCAGCGCATCGGCCACCATGTGTCCCAGGGCATCGTCGTTGAAGATATAACTGTCTATATGCACGTGGTGCCTGGCCTTTCCGATATCACGCAACAGCGAATGGAAGAAATCGTAGCCGTTCGTGAAGATGTCGACCGTGTTGTCCTTGAAGGGCAGCGCCCAGTTCTGGTTCAGGAAAAGTTTGATGAGCGCCGATTGTTCGTCAGGAATCTTCAGGTTCTTCTGCTCGGCGAATTCAAGCATCGAGCGTTTCGTGAGCTGGTCGAGCGAACGCTGTGAGATAAGTTTCTCCTTGCGCGTATTACGCCCAAAGAAGAAGTAGATGACGATTCCCAGGATAGGAAGGAAAGCGAGCACCATCAGCCATGCCAGAGTCTTCGACGGCTGACGGTCGTCTGTCAGTACGGCCAGGATTGCCGCCAGGGTGACGACAAAATATACGGTCAGGATGATGATCTGTATCATTTGAAACCTACCAGCTTGTGGGTTTGCAGTGACAACCGCCACTGTGGATGCAGCTTAATGTACTCCACACAGGCTTCAACGATAGCATTGTTCTTTAGAGGGTCGCCCACATCGCAGGGCTGGAGATAAAGAAGCGGAGAATCATTATTATGACGCGGGGGCAGGAAATCGTCGGGGTTGCAGGCACCATCAAAAATCACCTTGATTTCATCGGGCTGCCTTTGCCAGTCGCCTAAAGACACATTGCTCCCTCCCTCATAGGAAGAGCGGGGGTGGGTCTTTTCTTTCGGCGACACAGTCACCCAGTCGATATTCTCAGGAACAGGACGGGTGCCGTTGGTCTCGATGGCCACTTCGAAACCCGCTTCGTGCAGCTGGTCAACGAACTGGGCGGTTACCTGCAACGAGGGTTCTCCGCCCGTAAGCACCACAAAACGTGCCGGGAAAACAGAAATTTCACGGATAATCTCATCGGCCGACATCTCACGGTAATCCGAAAAATCCGTATCGCAGAACGGGCAGCGCAGATTACAACCCGCGAAGCGCACGAAAACAGCCGCGCGTCCCGTGTTGTGTCCCTCGCCCTGCAGCGAATAGAATATTTCGTTTACCCGCATAATCGCCCTTATTTTTTACCTTTTTACTTTTTCACCTTTTTACCTTTCAAAACTCGCCACATTCCCCTTACTTTCCTGCACATCCACCCGGTAGCAATGGGGAATCTGGTCGCAAATCCACCGGGCAATGTTTTCGGCTGTGGGATTGAACGTGAGCACGTCGTTCAGCACCTGATGGTCCAGCCGCTGTTTTATCGTGCGTTTGATGAGGGTGAAATCCACCACCATGCCGTCTTCGTTGAGTTCCTCGGCACGGCAATACACCGTAATCACCCAGTTATGCCCGTGCAGTTGCGTGCACTTGCTCTCGTAGTCGAGTTGCAGCCTGTGGGCTGCCGATATCTCCATTGTCTTTTTTACGTAGTACATACTATAAGGTATAAACTAAATTCTTTCCGAGCCTTTTGGCCAGGATGTTGCGTATTTCGCGCAGATTCATCAGTTGGGGCATCAGCCGCACCTGCTCTTCTGGCGAACTGTTCTTCATTTCTGTCTCCAATGTCTTGAGTTGCTTTTCCACATAGTTCATGCGGAAATCCAGCACAAGGTGGAACACCTGTTCGCGCAGGCTTTCCTCGCTGGGCTGTTTCTGCAGACTCTTGCTCAGCTGCACACTGTCCGACGACAATTCACCCGCAATCTTACTGATTTCCACGTCGGGATGATTCAGGAAATAGCTTTCCGACTTGAACCCTTCATCGTCACTGTGCGCCACGGCTTCTTCCAATATCCGGTTATAAAGCGGATTGCTCAGCGAGAGTTCGTCCTGCCCCAAGTCGTAGGCAATATACTGCGCCACATTCAGGTCAACCGTATTGCCGTCTTCCGACTCCAGGTCCCTGCAAATCACCACATCGCCAAAGCGCACTATGGCCTGCACAAGCAAGGTTTCCAAGGTCGAGGCATTCCCTGCCGACGTTGCAGCGGGAGCATCCGGGGTTACAGGATTCGCAGGGGGCCGGCGCCCTGGCAGCAGCGGTTGCCCACCATTGGTTCCCTGCGGCTGTCGCTCCCTGATCAGCTTGTTCATCTGCCTGATGATGACTTGCTCGCTTAAACCCAAATGGAAAGCGCAGTCGGTGATATAGGTGGCGCGCACTATCTGGTCGGGAATCACGCTCAGCGACGCTATCACAGAGTTGATGCCCTCCGAGCGCTTCACGGGGTCGGTCACGCCCGCAAGCAGATAGTCCATCTTGAACTTGATGCAATCCGTCTGATGCGTTTCTATATACTGTCTGAAATCACTGGCCGTATTCTTCCGCGAAAAACTGTCAGGATCTTCACCCTCGGGCAGGAAGAGCATTTTCAGGTTGATGCCCTCGGCCAGCATCATGTCGATGCGCTCCATGGCAGCATGCTTGCCGGCCTGGTCGTTGTCGTAGATCAGCGTGATGTTATTGGTGAAGCGGCGCAAAGTGCGCGTCTGGTGAACACTGAACGCCGTGCCCGAACCGGCCACCACGTTCTCAATGCCACACTGGTGCATGGCAATCACGTCGGTCTGACCTTCCACTATAAACACGCTGTTTTCCTTCACCATGGCCTTCTTGGCCAGATGGATGCCGTAGAGTTCACGTTCTTTCTGATAGATGGCCGAAGCCGGAGAGTTGACATATTTCTGCTGAACGCCCTTGGTGGCCTGGTCCAGCTTGCGGGCATTGAAACCTACCACCTTTCCGCTCAGGTTAAACCACGGGAACACCACACGTCCGGCAAAACGGTCGATGAGTTTCCCGTCGCGCTCGCTCTTATAACACAGTCCCACGCCCACGCCGGTATCCGGATTCTGAAGAAGATATTTCTCCTTATAACCCTCTTGCAGCAACAGCGAAGGCAGGGCCTCGGCCTGGGGCAAGTCGTAGCCCAGACGGAACTTACGGATGATATCGTCACGGAAACCACGGCTGCGGAAATACTGCATGCCAATGGCTACTCCGTCCACATTGTTGTGAAGCGTGTCCTCGAAATACCGGGCCGCCCGCTCGTTCACAATGAACATCGACTCGCGGTCGTTCTCTGCCTCGCGCTCCTCGTTCGACAGTTCGCGCTCCTTAATCTCAATATGGTATTTATTGGCAAGCCAACGCAGCGCCTCCGGATAGGTCATCTGCTCGTGTTCCATGATGAAGTTCACGGGGTTGCCACCCTTGCCGCAACCGAAACAACGGCAGGTGTTGCGTGATGGAGTAACGATAAACGAAGGCGTCTTCTCGTTGTGGAAAGGACACAAACCCTTATAGTTCGCACCGCTCCTGCGGAGCGTTACAAACTCCGACACCACCTCCACAATGTTGGCAGCATCCATAATCCTGTCTATCGTCGCTCTGTCAATCATCTCCTCAGTCAGATAGCCAAACAAGAATTTTCTTCCTTGGTTGACTAATTTTGTGCAAAGATACGATTAAATGAGCGAAATACAAAAGGAAAGCTCGCTTTTCTTTTTATTTCCGAATGAAAGTATCTTCTACAATAAAAAAGCTATTGCACTCCCCGCCCCTTAAGGGGAGGGGTTAGGGGTGGGGTACTATGGCTCCATAAAGACAAAATACACCGCAGCGACCAGGCATAATGCCGCTGCCGCATGATTCCAGTGGAACTGCTCGTGCTGGAAAAGGAAATTGGCCACCACGGCAAAGACTACCAGCGAGATGCACTCCTGAATAACCTTCAGCTGCACCAAGTTGAACGGGCCGCCATTTTCCACAAAGCCCAGCCTGTTGGCCGGCACCTGACAGCAGTATTCGAAGAATGCTATCATCCATGAAAAGGAGATGACCAGAAAGAGAGGCCAATGAGCAGAAACACCCGTCTGCTGCAGCCGCAGATGACCATACCAGGCGAAAGTCATAAAAACATTGCTCAAGATAAGCAACAAAATCGTATAAATGCCGTTTGCCATACCACTGAAATTTCAAAACGGCTGCAAAGGTACGACTAAATGAACGAAATACCAAACGGAACTTGCACAATATTCATTTTTTTACTATCTTTGCCCCATCAAGCAAAAGAAATCCTGTATGAAAACAACAATCATCACCATCATCTGCCTGCTCAGCTTCGCTTCGGCACAGGCACAAAACGCAAAAGAGGCTCGCATCAAAGAGATACGCACCGCCTATGCCAACGCCAAGAAGAAAATCGAACAGAACGGCAAGCACGGGAAGTCGCCGAAAGACATGAGCATCGTTATCAACAACGTCGTAGACGAAGAGGCGGAAATCTACGAATTTACCGACAGGAGCTACTACTTCGACGAAGCCGAGGAGAAAGACAGCAACGGAAACCCAGAAAAGGTGAAACGCCCCTACTTCATCATCGAGAACTGGGAATGCCACGGCCACACCCGCTACTCGGAGTCGCTAATCAACCCCAGAAACAATATGCTGATGTTCTACTATACGCGAGGCGAGACCGATGCGGGATTCGTGGTGGAGTCGCGCTACTATTACGACAAAAGCGGGAAGTGCATAGAGCATAAGCATAACACG
>JAFWQT010000037.1 GCA_017508965.1 Prevotella sp.
CGTCCCATCACATGCTGCAGATAACCGCTGGTGCGGTAGCCCAGACAAATCATCCACCACGAGGAGTCGGGTGCCTGTACCAGGTCGGCATGCCCCAGTCCCTGTATCTGACTGTTCTGCATCTTCATGTTGAAGTGCGACAGGATGGGGTTGTCCGGATTGGGCTGATATGGGCCGAAAAGGTTCTTGCTGCGAAGGATGTTCACATGATGCCCGTGCTCTGTGCCGCCTTCTGCCAACAGCAGATAATAGAAACCGTCCTTCTTATAGATATGCGGTCCTTCGGGATATCGCCCACCAAGTCCTGTACCCAAGTGATGTATCTCGCCCAGTTGTTTGCCCGTCTCCACATCAATCTCGCAAATCTTGATGTCGCCCTCTTTCCAGAGGAAATAGCATTTGTCATCCTCAAAATAGAGCGTGGGGTCACAACTGCCTACGGCGAAGTCTATCACGACGGGTTCCGACCACTCGCCAGCGGGATTGTCGGTCCATACGTAGAAATGCCTGCGCGAGGGGAACACCGTTGTCACCATATAGAAGCGCCCGTTATTATAACGGATGGTGGGGGCATAGATGCCGCTGTTGCCGTCGGTTCCCTTCAGGTCGACCTGCGACGGACGAGTCAGGCAGTTGCCCACCTGTTCCCAGTTTATCAGGTCCTTCGAGTGGAACACCGGAACACCGGGGAAATACTGAAACGTGCTGTTTACGAGATAGAAGTCGTCGCCCGCCCGGCATACACTTGGGTCGGCATGAAAACCGGGAAGCACAGGATTCTTGAATCCCTCAAGCTCGCCTGTAACCACCTCAAAGTCATCAAAGGCCATCCGCTCTCCTGAGGCCAGGCGGTCGGCATCTAACTTAAGGATACGGGCTTTGGTTGCCGGAAACTTGATGGTCTGCCAAATGGGATTGTTCACGATATTTGAGAACTCGCCTGAAGCAAGCTTTGTCCAGTTTGTCCAGTCGGAGGAAGCCCATAACGTGTAGTGTGTCACAGTGCCGTCCTTCGTGTTCTGCGGAGGCAGGTAACGGAAGGCGCTGATGGTCTGTTCTGTGTCCCAGTCAATCATCATCTGACGGGGGCTGCTGAAGAAGTAGTGCAAGTTGCTGCTGCGCTTCTCGCCGCTATCGGGGATATCGTCCGTCAACTTTGGAGCCAGATAGACGGATGTGCGCTTTATGACGGGTTCGGCTTTACTGTCGGTGACAGTGAAGCGTAGCTTTGTGGCATTGACGGTTGGGAAACAGATGATGCGGCGATGACCGATGGTGGTCAGTCCATCTCCGTTCTCCACCAGTGCATCCTTCAGCGGCTGCCACTTTCCGTCGACAAGAGCCTCCAGCGTAAACTTTTTCACCCGTTGGCCTTGTCGGATATCTTCCTCGGCCACGAAACGGTTGAATGGCGTGGGTTTCTGGAATTCAACAAGTGTCACATTCCCCTGTGTCTTTACCTTGGCATTCTTTGCAAGGTCGGTCTTAAACACTTCGTCAATCATTTTCTTAAAGGCGATGCCGCGAAGGCTGTCGTTGGGATGAATGCGACCGTTAGGCGCTATGGGGAAGTTGAGCAGCAAGGTGGAGTTGCGGCCCACCGATTTATAATAGGTGTCCATCAGTTTCGAAAGACTCTTCACGTGCTCGTTCTCCGTCTCGTGATAGAACCACCCGGGACGTATGCTGGTGTTCGTCTCGCCAGGACACCACACGTCGCCATCCTCTACGCCGTAGTGCAGCATGTGCCAAGGGGTGTCGCCCTTGCCGGGCATCATACTCCAGTTTGTCTCGCCCACATTACCGGCCTCGGTGCCCACCCAGCGAAGGTCACCGCGGTCACCGCCGTCGTTCCAGATGACGGCCTTGGGTTGCAGTTCACGAATCATGCGGAACGTCTCGGCCCAACCGTAATAGGTCTTGCCGTCAATGCGGCGTGTCTCGTTGGCACCGCCATACCAGCCATCGCCGCCATTGGCTCCGTCGAACCACACCTCGAAGATATCGCCATAGTTCGTCAGCAGCTCGCGCAGCTGGTTGCGGAAATAAGTGACATATGCTGGTTTGCCATAGTCAGGATGGTTACGGTCCCACGGTGAGAGATAAACGGCAAACTTCAGTCCCTCTTCGCGGCAGGCATCGGCCAGTTCGCGCACCACGTCACCCTTCCCGTTCTTCCATGGCGAGTTCTTGACAGAATAATCGGTAAAAGCTGACGGCCACATACAAAAACCGCAGTGGTGCTTAGCCGTAAAGATGATGCCACGCATGCCCGCCTGTTTGCACACTCGGGCCCACTGACGGCAGTCAAGACTGGAAGGATTAAACAGTTTTGGGTCCTCGTTGCCGAATCCCCACTCCTGGTCAGTGTAAGTGTTCAGCGAATAGTGGATGAAAGCGTACATCTCCATCTCCTGCCATCGCAGCTGGTTTTCTGTTGGTCTTGGCAAATTAGACCGTGTCTGTGATGAAATCCCGAGGCTCACAAACAACAACAATCCTAAGGCAAAAAGTTTGTTTTTCTGTAATTTAATCATAATGGCGACAAATTTACGGAATAATTACCGAACTGGCAACTGCTGATGTTACGAAAAGTTTTCCATTTGTTTCAAACTGGAAAACCTTTGCTTACGCCGTTCCCTTAGCAAGGGAACTCAAATGTTCTGCTCTCGTTTTCCGCACTTTGCCATCAAAGATGGCGAAGTTACTATGTCTCAGCAAAAAAAGAAAAAAGTTTCTTTGTTTTGCGCTTGACTTTTAGTAACTTTGCACGCGATTATTTAAATAAGGAAAAAAGATTAAGGCGATATGAAACTATTTGACGTATATCCCCTGTTCGATGTAAACATCGTGAGGGGACAGGGCTGTAAGGTCTGGGACGATAAGGGACAACAATATCTGGACCTGTATGGCGGGCATGCCGTCATCAGCATCGGTCACTCGCATCCGCACTATGTGGAGAAGGTGGGCGAACAGCTGGGGAAGTTGGGATTCTACAGCAATTCGGTGATTAACCGGCTGCAAGTGGAACTGGCCGAACGGCTGGGCCCCATCTGCGGCTACGACGACTATCAGCTGTTTCTGATCAACAGCGGCGCTGAGGCCAACGAGAATGCGCTGAAGCTGGCCTCGTTTACGAACGGACGCACCCGCGTGCTCTCGGCCGAGAAGGCTTTCCACGGAAGGACCAGTCTGGCCGTGGAGGTGACCAACAACCCGAAAATCATCGCGCCCATCAACGATAACGGCCACGTGACCTACCTGCCACTGAACGACCTGACGGCATGGGAGCAGGAACTGCAGAAGGGCGATGTGTGTGCCGTCATCCTGGAGTGCATTCAGGGCGTGGGTGGCATCAAACTGGCCACGAAAGAGTTTGCACAGGGACTGCAGAAACTCTGCAAGCAGTATGGCACCGTACTGATTTGCGACGAGATACAGTGTGGCTATGGCCGCAGCGGAAAGTTCTTCGCTCACCAGTGGCTTGACATCAAGCCCGACATCATCACCGTGGCCAAGGGTATCGCCAACGGATTCCCGATGGGCGGCGTGCTGATCTCACCTGAGTTCAAACCCGTCTACGGACAGCTGGGCACCACGTTCGGCGGCAACCATCTGGCCTGTGCTGCCGCGCTGGCCGTACTCGACGTATTCGAGGAAGAGCATCTTGTGGAGAATGCCGACACCGTGGGTAACTATCTGATGAACAAGCTGAAGGAACTGAACAGCGACAGGATAAAGGACGTTCGCGGACGCGGACTTATGATTGGCATCGACCTGGACTGCCCGCACAAGGAAATCCGCCAGCCGCTCATCTACCAGGAGCATTGTTTCACCGGATGTGCCGGCACCAACATCCTGCGCCTGCTGCCACCGCTCTGTCTGACAATCGAGGAGGCCGACGACTTCATTGAAAGGCTGAAGAAGGTTCTGTGAACAGCGAATTTGGCGATAAGGATGTGGTATTAAAACAGCGAATTAAACGAATTAAACAAAATAAAATGAAGATTGCAGTGATTGGTGCGGGAGCCATGGGCGGAAGCACCGTGAAAGGACTGATAGCCACGGGACAGGAGAAGGCTCAGGACATTACCGTGAGCGACCCTTCGGAGAAGGTTCTACAGCAGTTTGCCGAGATGGGCACCTGCGTTACCTCTGACAATGCGGCAGCCGTGATGGGTGCCGACGTGGTGATGGTGTTCGTGAAACCTTGGCTGGTGGAACCAGTATTGAAAGGCATCAAGGACGCGATGGACTACGAGAAGCAACTGCTCGTGGTGGTTGCCGCTGGAGTCCCGTCGGCCAAGATTAAAGAATGGATGGGGGCTCCTATCCCCTTCTTCCTGGTCATCCCGAATATTGCCATCGCACAGTTGTCGTCGATGACTTTCATCGTGCCTGTGGATGCCACGACCGAAGAGACGGCCAAGATTATCGACCTTTTCGACGAGATGGGCGACACACTGATTACCGACGAACAGCATCTGGGTGCCGGCACCACGCTGGCCTCGTGCGGAATCGCCTACGCCATGCGCTATATCCGTGCTGCCGCTGAGGGCGGTGTGGAGCTGGGCTTCAGGGCCGACGATGCCAAGCGGATTGTGATGCAGACGGTGGAAGGAGCCGTGAAACTGCTCGAAGCCACAGGACTGCATCCCGAGGCTGCCATCGATATGGTGACCACGCCCGGTGGCGTTACCATCAAGGGACTCAACGAGATGGAACATGCCGGATTCACCTCGGCCGTGATTCGCGGACTGAAAGCAGGTGCGAAGTAATCGCGACACTCAGCAAATGCCTTCGTATCAAAGACATAAAAGCGCAGAGACACAGGACGGCCGGCTGGCGAAGGTCCTATTTCTCTGCGTCTTTATGCTGATGCCTCTCTTCGCTACGGCCCAGGAAACGCCCAACTCGCGCCAGGCCCGGCAGATATTCCAGCATGCCTACGACCACTTCTATGGCAGCGAGGGCGTGAGTTTCCTCTATAACATCAGCATCCTGGGCCTCTACCACGAAGAGGGAACGGCCTGGTATAAGGGCAAGAAGAGCAAGTCGATGCACGGCAAGAGTATCCATTGGAACGACGGGAAAGTGCTCTACAAGCTGCGTACGAACAAGAAACTTGTGGAGATTCACGACCCCAAGGTGAACAAAGACGACCAGCTGCTGCAGAAATTCAAGTTCTATCCCGACGAGTTCGACTATCACATCGCCAAAGAGGGCAGCCACTATCTGGTCACGTTGAAAGCCAAGAAAGGCGCCAAGAACACGAAGATAAAGGAGGTGCGCGCCCTGATAACGGCCGGCACGTACTATCCCAAATATCTGAAAATAAAGATTATGGGACTGTTCTGGGCTAAAATCACCTTCAAGAACTTCAAGGCAGGAAACATCAGCGACACGGTTTTCCAGTTTCCAAAGGAGAAATATGCGGACTACAGGTTTGAGGACAGAAGGTGATGGGAGTGAGAAGTGAAAAGTGATAAACGATAAACGAGAAGTGATAAACGATAAGTGGGGAGTGATAAAAAAAGTAGAAAAAAAAGTAGAACTTTCATTTTCTCGGATTTTATAGTTACTTTTGCAGAAAAATTATCAGTAATACAATATGGAAGAAGCAATTAAGCAAATAGGCGAGCGACTGAAGGGTCTGCGCGACGTGCTCGACATTCCTGCCGAGGAAGTGGCAGAGACATGCGGCATCACGCTGGACAAGTATGAGAAAATAGAAAAGGGCGAGGTGGACATCACCATCTCGAACCTGATGAAGATTGCCAAGAAGTACGGTGTGTCGGCCGACGCGCTGATGTTCGCTGAGGAACCCCACATGCGCAACTATTTCGTGACGCGCAAGGGACAAGGTCTCTCGGTAGAGCGCACCAAGGCTTATAAGTACCAGAGCCTGGCCAGTGGCTTTGCCAACCGCAAGGCCGAGGTGTTCATCGTCACCGTGGAACCCAAACCCAATGTGCATACGGTTTATAAGAACACCCACCCCGGACAGGAGTTCAATATGGTGCTGGAAGGCACGATGGACCTATATATCAACGGCAAGACTATCACGCTGAGCGAAGGCGACAGCATCTACTTCGACTCGTCGAAACCCCACGGCATGCTGGCCAAGGGTGACAAACCCGTGAAGTTCCTGGCATTCACCGTGGAATAAAGAGACCCACCCCAACCCTCCCTAAAGGGAGGGACGATTACTAATAAAGATAGAATAAAATGGATAATAAAATAGAAACACAAACAGCATCTGCTCCCCACATTCATAAGGGGGGGCAGGGAGAGGGCCTGCTGAAGAGATTCCTGAAGCAGACCACATTTACCTCGGTGGAGGATTACAACAAGAACCTGGAATTCATTATCCCTGAGAATTTCAATTTTGCCTACGACGTGATGGATGAATGGGCCAAGACAGACCCCGACAAACTGGCACTGCTCTGGACCAACGACGAAGGCGAAGAGATACGCACAAGTTTCGGTCAGCTGAAAGAGCAGACCGACCAGGCCGCCTCGTACCTGCAGAGCATCGGCATCGGCAAGAACGACCCCGTGATGCTCATTCTGAAGCGGCGCTACGAATGGTGGGTGGTAATGCTGGCCCTGCATAAGATTGGTGCGGTGGTGATTCCTGCCACTCACATGCTGACCAAGCACGACATTGTTTACCGAAACACACGGGCCAGCATCAAGGCCATTATCTGCGTTGACGACAACTACGTGATGAGTCAGGTGGAGGCCGCCCTGCCCGAAAGTCCGACGGTGAAGGCACTCGTGGCCGTCAGCCACAGCCTGTCGAAAGACCAGGCCGAGATTCCCAGCGGCTGGCACGACTGGCAGAAGGAATGGCAGAAGGCCCCGAAATTCCAGCGCCCCGCCTTTGTGAACTCCAACAGCGACACCATGCTGATGTATTTCACCAGCGGCACGTCGGGAGAGCCGAAGATGGTGGCCCACGACTATCTCTACGCCATGGGACACCTGACGACGGGCG
Source organism: Prevotella sp. (assembly GCA_017508965.1). Taxonomy (GTDB): domain Bacteria; phylum Bacteroidota; class Bacteroidia; order Bacteroidales; family Bacteroidaceae; genus Prevotella. The sequence continues at coordinate 7,001 of JAFWQT010000037.1, forward strand.
TTTTCTGGCACAACCTGCACGAAGGTTCGCTCCACTTGACGGTGGCCGACACGGGATGGGGCAAGGCCGTTTGGGGCAAGTTCTACGGACAGTGGTTTGCCGGTGCCACGGTGTTTGTGTTCGACCATGAGAAATTCAATGCCGACACGCTGTTGCGCCAGATAGAGAAATACAAGGTGACGTCGTTCTGCGCACCTCCCACCATCTATCGCTTCATGATTCGTGAAGACCTCTCGAAATACGACCTCTCGTCGCTGGAATATTGCACGACGGCCGGCGAGGCCCTGAATCCGGCTGTATTCGACAAGTTCAAGGAGAAGACGGGCATACAAATGATGGAAGGATTCGGACAGACCGAGACCACCATGACACTGGGCACCATGCCCTGGATGAAGCCCAAGCCGGGCTCGATGGGAATGCCCAACGCTCAGTACGACATCGACCTGCTGCGCGCCGACGGCACTTCGTGCGAAGACGGTGAGAAAGGAGAAATCGTGGTGCGCGTGGGCGACCGTAAGCCTATCGGCCTGTTCAAGGAATACTACCGCGACCCCGAGCTGACCAAGGAGGCCTGGCACGACGGCATGTACCACACAGGCGATATGGCATGGCGCGACGAAGACGGCTACTACTGGTTCGAAGGCCGCATCGACGACGTCATCAAGTCGAGCGGCTACCGGATTGGTCCGTTCGAGGTGGAGAGCGCGCTGATGACTCATCCTGCCGTGGTGGAATGCGCCATCACCGGTGTGCCCGACGATATCCGCGGCATGGTGGTGAAAGCCACCGTAGTGCTGGGCAAGGAATGGAAGGACAAGGCCGGCGACGAACTGGTGAAAGAGCTGCAACAGCACGTGAAGCGCGAGACGGCTCCCTATAAATATCCGCGTATCGTGGAGTTCGTCGACGAACTGCCAAAGACCATCAGCGGCAAAATCCGCCGTGTGGAGATACGCAACAAAGACAACAAGAAATGAAAAAGATAGTAGTGAAGGTCGGTTCGAACGTGCTGACCAGAAAAGACGGGAAACTGAACAGGACAAGGGTTTCGGCGCTGGTCGACCAGATTGCCTGGCTGCGCAACAACGGGCACGAGGTGATTCTCGTCTCTTCAGGTGCCATGGCCAGCGGCCGCGGCGAGCTGAAAGTTGACCATAACCTGGACTCGGTGGAACAGCGCCAGCTGTTCTCGGCCCTAGGACAGGCCAAACTCATCGGACTCTACTACGACCTCTTCCGCGAATACGGCATGCACGTGGGACAAGTGCTCACGATGAAGGAGAACTTTGAACCGGGCGAGCAGTACGAGAACCAGAAGGCCTGCATGACGGTGATGCTGGAAAACGACGTCATCCCCATCGTGAACGAGAACGACACCGTGAGCGTCACCGAGCTGATGTTCACCGACAACGACGAGCTCTCAGGCCTCATCGCACAGATGATGAAGGCCGACACGCTGATACTGCTGAGCAACATCGACGGCATCTACACGGGTAATCCCGACGACCCCGCATCGCAGCTCATCAGTCGCGTGGAGCCCGGCACCGACCTCTCGCAATACATACAGCCCGAGAAAAGTGCATTCGGACGGGGAGGCATGCACTCGAAATACACCACGGCCAGCAAAGTCCAGCAGGCAGGCATACGTGTCATCATCGCCAACGGCGAGCGCGACGACATCCTGGTCGACCTGGCCGAGCGGGCTGCATCCACTCCCCACACAGAATTTGCAGTTTAACCATTCCAACAAACGATATCAAGATGGAACTAAGAGAACAATTTGAACGCGTGAAGGCTGCCAGCAAGGAGCTGGCCCTCATCAGCGACGAGCGTAAGAACAACATACTGGAAGCCGTGGCCGAGGCCATCATGCAGCAGAAAGACATGCTGCTTGAAGAGAATGCCAAGGACCTGGCACGCATGGAGAAAAGCAACCCGCTCTACGACCGCCTGCAGCTGACCGAGAAACGGCTCGAAGGCATCGCCTCCGACATGCGGCATGTGGCCACGCTGGAGAATCCCTTGGGCAAGGTGCTGAAGCATAAGATTCTTGACAACGGACTGGTTCTCTCGCGTGTGTCGGTACCCTTCGGGGTCATCGGCGTCATCTACGAAGCTCGTCCCAACGTTTCGTTCGACGTGTTCTCGTTGTGTTTCAAGAGCGGTAACGCCTGTGTGTTGAAAGGCGGAAAAGATGCCGACGACTCCAACCGCGCCATCATCGGTCTCATCCACAAGGTGCTTGAGCGCGAGGGCGTGAACCCGTCGGTCGTGGAACTGCTGCCCGCCACCCACGAGGCCACCGGCGAGATGCTGAATGCCGTGGGCTATATCGACGTGTGCATCCCCCGCGGCGGCAAGAAACTGATACAGTTTGTGCGCGACACCGCCCGCGTGCCGGTCATCGAAACGGGTGCCGGCGTGGTGAACACCTATTTCGATGAGTTCGGCTCGCTGAATATCGGTGCACCGGTCATCAACAATGCCAAGACGCGCCGCGTGTCGGTATGCAACGCCCTCGACTGCCTGATTATCAACGAGAAGCGGCTTGGCGACCTGCCCGAGCTCTGCAGCATGATGGCCGAGAAGAATGTCATCATCTATGCCGACGAGAAAGCGTATGCCGCCCTCGACGGCAAGTATCCCGCAAGCCTGCTCGAGCATGCCACCGACGACAGTTTCGGCACGGAATTCATGGACTATAAGATGGCCGTGAAGACCGTGGGCTCGCTGGATGAAGCCATACAGCACATCGACCGCTACGGAAGCGGCCACAGCGAAAGCATCATCACCGACAATGCTGACAACGCACGGCGCTTCCAGAAAGAGGTGGATGCCGCCTGCGTATATGTCAACGCTCCGACGAGCTTTACCGACGGAGCACAGTTCGGACTGGGAGCCGAAATCGGCATCAGCACCCAGAAACTGGGTCCGCGCGGTCCGATGGCGCTCGAAGAGATGTGCACCTACAAGTGGCTCATCGAGGGCAACGGACAGATAAGACCTGCATAACCGTCGCGAGAGATGAGCAGGCGTGTTATCCTTATTCTGCTTTCGGTTGCCATGATGCACCATGCAGTTCCTGCCACAGCGGGGACACCACGCCAACTGCTCAAAAAACTGGGCACGCTCATCGACACGCTTTCCGTGAAGGGACTCGACCGTCGGTATATCGTGAATTCCGAGCGCCCCTGGCAGCTCATCCTCCGCGGCAATGTGAGCCAGAGCGACCTGAAGATGCAAGCCTCGGGCAATCTCTTCGTTCTGTCCTACACCCTAGAACCGCGGCTGAAGACACAGCCCTCGCAGTATGTGGGCCTGTGGGCTGGCTATAGGGGCTACGGACTGGGCTACACCGTCAATGTGGGCGGCGACAAGGGCGGAGCCTTCACTGCCGGCATCACCGGCGGTTCGTATGGATTCAACCTGCGCCTGCATTTCTTCGAAAGCAAGGATCCCGACATTACCGTCGAAGCCAAAGATCCCGTTTCCGGGGAAGACATAGAACAAGACGACTCGCCACTCTTAGCCCCCATCAAGGTGCACACCGTCATTGCCGACGGCTTCTACCTGTTCAACGGCAAGCACTACTCCCATGCCGCGGCCTACGACCAGTCAGTCATTCAGATCCGCTCTGCCGGTTCGCTGATGGCGGGTGCCTCCTACTACCACGGCACCATCAACTATGCTTCCGACAAGAATGCCGACCTGATATACATGATGAAAGGCCTCGGGCGGATAAAACTCTGGCAGGCCAGTGTGGGTGCAGGCTATGCCTACAACTGGGTGCCGGCCAAAGGACTGCTCGTCAGCATGATGGCCATGCCGATGCTGACATTCGTCAACCGCATGAAGACCTACCACTACAATACCAACGTGGAAGAACTGCTGGGGAGCCAGATGGCCTACGAGGAAGACGAAGAGAAACGGAACAAGTGGTGGGCCGAGAACCTGAAAATCGAAGAGCGCGACACCGAATACCACAACAGCCGGATGACCGTAGGCATCGATGCCCGGCTCTCGCTGACCTATAACTTCGGCCGCTACTTCGTGAGTGCCTGCGGTAAGTTCAACAGGTTCCGCTACCACTACCACGACAACCAAGGCCGCCTGAACGACTGGTACGTCAACACTTCGCTCGGTATCAGGCTTTAAGGGAACAAAAACAATAAAAACAAGGATATATGAAAAGTTTTATCAACGTACAAGACATCGGCCCGCTCGACAAAGCCATGGCCGAGGCAATGGAAATCAAGAACGACCGTTTCAAATATCAGCATCTGGGCAAGAACAAGACCCTGATGATGATTTTCTTCAACAACTCGCTGCGCACCCGCCTCTCCACGCAGAAGGCAGCCATGAACCTGGGCATGAACGTCATCGTGCTCGACGTGAATGCCGGCGCCTGGAAACTGGAGACCGAACGCGGCGTCATCATGGACGGCGACAAGAGCGAGCACCTGTTGGAAGCCATCCCCGTGATGGGCTGCTACTGCGACCTCATCGGCGTGCGCTCGTTTGCCGGACTCACCGATCGCGAATACGACTATGCCGAGACCGTGCTCCAGCAGTTCATCAAGTACAGCGGCAAGCCCGTCTTCGCCATGGAGACCGCCACAGTGCACCCCCTGCAGGCCTTTGCCGACCTCATCACCATCGAAGAATACAAGCAGGTGAAGCGACCGAAGGTCGTACTGACATGGGCTCCCCACTGCCGCGCCTTGCCGCAGGCCGTGCCCAACTCGTTCGCCCAGTGGATGAACGCTGCCGACGTTGACTTCGTCATCACCCATCCCCATGGCTACGAGCTCGACCCGCAGTTCGTGGGCAATGCCCGCGTGGAGTACGACCAGCGCAAAGCCTTCGAGGGTGCCGACTTCATCTATGCCAAGAACTGGTCGAATCCTGGCGTGACCAACCCTGACGACTACGGCAAGATTACCTCGAAAGACATGGCATGGACCGTTGACACCGAGCACATGTCGTGGACCAACAACGGAAAGTTTATGCACTGCCTGCCCGTGCGCCGTGGTCTCATCGTGACCGACGACGTCATCGAGTCTGCCAACAGCATCGTCATTCCCGAGGCTGCCAACCGCGAAATCAGCTGTTCGGTGGTCATCAAGCGGATGCTGGAATCGCTCTGAGCATCATGAAGCTGAAGGGCCGCCATATCATCCCCACAGCAGCAATAGTCTTATGGGCTATTGCTTGCTTTTGTTTTTTCCAGTTCTGCTACCCATACCATTTCTTCTACAAGGAGCAGAACCAGCTGTTCCTGCTCACTGCCGACTGGCTCCGCACGTATTTCGACGAGGCAGGATGGCTCGCCCGCATGGCCGGCGACTTCCTCACGCAGTTCTACTATTACCTCTTCGCCGGTGCAACCATCCTGACGTTGGTACTTACCTTGCTCTCCGCCGTCACCTTCTTATGGTTGAAACGGCTGGGCGTGAACCGCTATGCCGCCCTGAACGTGGCACTTGTCGTGGCCACCGTCGAGGCCGTTTTCCATCTGCACTACAAGTTCCCGCTCTCGGGCACGCTGTCGCTGCTGGGCTGGGTGCTGGCACTTGCCTGCATCACAGGGTGCATAAAAAGATTCCGTAAGGACAGCCGCCGAAGCATCCCCGCCCTTGCCGTGCGGATACTCCTGCCGCTGCTCTTGCTGCCCCTCTCCTACTGGCTGTTCGGCTTGCCTAAAATGGGTTCGCTGAAGGGTCCCGAATGGTATGTAGAGCGGCAGCTGGCCGTCGACTGCGAGTATTATTTCGGCAATTGGGACAAAGTCGTCAGCCTCGTCGAGCAAGACGCTGACCGCACGCCCGAGATGAAGTTCTTCTACTATCTGGTGCAGGCCCAGCGCGGTCTGCTGCCTGAGACCTTGCTCAAGTTCGACCAGCCCGAGCTGGGAACGTTCTATAAAATCGGTCCCGACACGCCTATGCTCATCATCAAGAACATGAACGAGCTCTACTGGGCGCTGGGCGACATGACCTACACCGAGCGGGCAGCCCTGATGGGATGCGTGTTCTCGCCTGGCAACCGCAACAACCGCATGATCCGACGGCTGGCCGAATGCTCCATCGTCAGCGGCGACTCTGCCGCGGCAAGGAAATATCTTGGTATCCTCGGCAAGACCTTCGTGTTCCGCCAATGGGCAAAGAATGCCCCGAACGACGTTTCCTACGGCGAGAAGGAACGCTTCTGCAACCGCAAGGATACCATCTCGCTGGGCGACAATGCCCACAACATCATGATGCAGCTGCTCGACTCGAACCCTAAGAACGAAGTGGCGCTCGACTATATCCTGTGCAGCAACCTGCTGCTGAAAGACGTGCAGAACTTCAAGCGCGACTACGACCGCTACTGCACCGACCACCCGCGGCTCAGAACGCTCTATCAGGAGGCCCTCTGCGTCTGGCTTGCAGCCAGCGGAGCCGCTGAGGAAGAATGGCAGCGATACATCAAGAGTGCCGACGTCGTGCAGCGCTTCGCACAGTATAACCGCCAGCGCGGCGACGCCCGTTTCAATGGAACATACTGGTACTACTACGACAAAGCAACAAAACCGAACGTGGAATGAAAAGACTGATTATGCCACTCCTCGCGGCTCTTCTCATCATGGCGGCCTGCAGCCCCACGCCAGAGAACGTGCAGACGGCCGACGCACTGCCGCCCATATATCCCGACTATGCCGACGTCACCATTCCGGTGAACATCGCCCCGCTGAACTTCCTGGTTCGCGGTGCCGAGGCGGTCTGCGTGGAAGCCGGCGGACTGACGGTGAGCAGCCGTGGCGAAGAAGTGGTCTTCGATGAGGGGGCGTGGCGGCAACTCCTGGAGCAGAACGACTCCATCACCGTCAGCGTGACGGCACTCACCGGCGGACGATGGACCGAATACAAGTCTTTCAGCTGGCATGTCGTACAGGACAAGCTCGACCCGTGGCTCACCTACCGCCTCATCGAACCCGACTACGAGATTTGGAACAACATCCAACTGAAGCAGCGCTGCATTGAAAACTTCGACGAAGCCGTGCTCACCGACTACCGCCTGCAGGAAAACCGCTGCATGAACTGCCATACACCCGCCTCGCAACGGGCCGACCTCTCCATGCTCTACGTACGCGGTCAGGGCGGCGGTGCCATCCTCAACGAGAACGGCCAACTGCGCAAGCTCAACATCAAGACCGACGACATGGCATCGGGCTCCGTCTATTTCGCATTCTCACCCTCGGGCCGCTACATCACGTTCTCAACAAACGTCATTATCCCGGCCTTCCATTCCAAGAAAGAAAAACGCCTAGAAGTGTTCGACTCCGAATCCGACGTCTATGTGGCCGACCTGAAGGAGAACCGCATCATCCGCTCGCCGCTGCTCTGCGACACTACGGTGCTCGAGACCTTCCCCACCTTCTCGCCCGACGGACGTTACATCTACTATTGCGCCTCGCCGCTGCCCAGGCTGCCCCAAGAACTGGACAAACTGCAGTATACGCTCGTGCGCGTGCCGTTCGACGAGCAGACCGGCCGCATCGGAGAAACCACCGACACCATCTACGGCGGGAAAACAACCGGGAAAGGAAAGCACAGCGTCTGCCATCCACGTATCTCGCCCGATGGCCGCCGTCTGCTGTTCACCGTACAGGACTATGGCACCTTCCCCATCTGGCACCGCGAAGCCGACCTCCGAATGCTCGACATGAACACTGGAGCCATCGACACGCTCCGTATCGTGAACTCACCGATGAGCGACACCTACCACTCGTGGTCGTCGAACAGCCGCTGGTTTGTCTTCGCCTCGAAGCGCGACGACGGGCTCTACGGCAAGCCCTACTTCTGCTATATCGACCGCGAAGGCCGCGCCCACAAGCCCTTCTGCCTGCCGCAGCAGTCGCCCACGTTCTACGACACCTTCCTCAAGTCGTTCAACGCCCCCGAACTTGTCCGCCAGCGCCTCCCCTTCGATGCGCACGACGTAGAGAAAGCCATGCTGAAAGAGGCCGAACCGTTTAAGTGAACGACTGCAACAATGAAGAAGTTAGGATTGATTTGTATGGCATTACTGACCATTGCCCTTGGGGGTATTTCTTTTGTACCGTCATTATTCCTCAAACATGGTGACAGGTTGGTCTGGCAAATGAGCAATTGGACTTTAATCTTTGCCTCGCTGTTTGTTGCTTTCATTGGGGTCCTGTTGACAATCCATTATACTAAAGGAAAACATGGTCTGTGGAAAACAACGGCTTGGTTAGGTTGTGTTATATTGGCAATAACATGTTTAGTTAGCTTTTATGTTGCAATGGTAGTGCGTGATGAAAAAATATGGAGTAGTAAAGATTATGTAGTATATTCAGAATATGACGGTCCTATCGACCCCCATAAGTTTGTCCTGTACAAAAGAGACGGCCTGATCGACAGGCGTATGTTCAGTTTGGGGAACATAGGATTTAGCGAAGTGAAAGAAGCCAATTACTCTATGTACGAAGATTTTGACCTAATAAAAGAAGACATTGACGCGGCGGAATTTGAAAGTGATAGCGTCTTTCATCGTACTGTCTTTTATAGATTGCGTGATGGATATAAGTTTGAGCAAGAAGAGAACGATTCTCTTTTGGATGTTATAAAGCAATAAAAAATTTTGTAATGCTTTGTGTGTTCGGAAATAAAGTATTATCTTTGCATCATATTTCATTATTCATTATCGTTTAATTCAACTTTCGCATAGTTCAAGTTGCAGGTTTATGGTTCTTTGGTTAAATGTTTTTCGCTTGGAATGCGATTAACAATGCCGACCTGATGACTCTCAAACCTTATAACCTCTGAAGCTAAGCTTGCGAAACCTCAGTAAACCAAATCTAATATAATGCGTGTATTATTATCATCGTTTTTGCTATTAATGGCAAGCAGTGGATTGAAGGCTCAGACTGAACAGTCAGATTCTATTCTTCGGACCCTTAAGGAAGAGCTGAACTATTCTATGGTGCAGTTGAAACAGAAACCTGTACCAGCGTACTTTATGAGTCTGCGTATGCAAGACATTCAGATTCTCTCAATTAACAGTGTCTTTGGTTCGGCGTCTGTAAATGACAATCACAGTCGTTTCATCGTGCCGAACATACGCATAGGCAGCAAGGAACTCGATAACTATAAGTTTGAGAATCAGGGCATAGAGCAAGCGAATAACAGGGGTGCCCAAGGTGATGGCGTGGCTATATCTGGAGGGCCGTTGCGTCAGTATCGTGATGAGATATGGCATGCTTCTATGAATAGATACCGCACGGCTGTGAAACGCTATGAGGAGGCTGTGGCGAAGTCAAGGACGGATGCACAGTTCGAGGATAAGTCACCATGCTTCTCAGATGCTCCTGTTGAGTCATACTATGAGGCTGCTCTTTCGCCATGGGTGGTAGATACCTTGGCATGGAAGAACAAACTCAACAAGGTGAGCAGCGTGTTCAAGGAGTGCCGTGTGCTCGAAGATGGTTCTGCAAATATTGAATTCGGGACAATCAGGACGTATATTGTAAACTCGGATGGTACGTCGGTGGTGCAGAACCGCCGTAGTGTCCGTATTATGCTGCAAGCCATGGTTCTTGCTACCGATGGTATGCAATGCCCTCTGTATGAGGATTTCTTTGGTTTCAGTGAGGCTGAACTTCCTTCCGAGGAGGTGCTTGTAGCTAAGGCGCATGATATCGTGAATCGTCTGCTTGCGCTTCGTGATGCTCCTCTTGCCGACCCTTATGCCGGTCCTGCTATTCTTTCTGGTTCTGCAAGTGGTGTGTTCTTCCATGAGATCTTCGGTCATCGTCTTGAGAGTCATCGCATGAAGAAGGGTGGTGAGACCTTTAAGCACATGGTAGGCGAGAGGGTTCTGCCAGTTTCTTTCAGCGTGTATTGTGACCCTACGCAGAATTACTACGGCAAGCAAGCTCTCAATGGCTCGTATAAATATGATGACGAGGGCGTTAAGGCTCGCCGGGTGCAGAATGTTGAGAATGGCGTGCTGAAGGATTTCCTTACGTGTCGCATTCCGATTGACGGATTCCCAGTCAGCAATGGCCATGGAAGGGCTGCTGGTGGCAATGATCCTGTGTCACGACAATCTAATCTGGTTGTTGAGACCAACCAGCCATATACCGAGGCTCAGCTTCGCGAGATGCTTATCAAGGAGGCAAAGAAGCAAGGTAAGGAGTATGGCTATTTCTTCCGCACGGTGACGAGCGGTTTTACTTTTCTTGATAATATCAATGCCTTCAACGTGACTCCTGTGGAGGTGTTCAGGATTTATGTGGATGGTCGCAAGGACGAACTTGTGCGTGGAGTTAATCTTATCGGCACACCTTTGGCAATGTTCTCTAACATCACGGCTGCTGGTGATACTCCATCTACGTTTACAGGTTCCTGTGGCGCGGAGTCTGGCTGGGTTCCAATATCTGCCACCTCACCTTATATATATGTTTCCAAGGTAGAGACACAGCGTAGCAATGTTCAGAAGATGGTAGCACCAGCCCTGAAGCTTCCTGAATATACCAAGACATACGGTAGGGAGTCTGGTAAGGATACGGGTGAAATTATCTTCAAGGCGATGGAGGATGAGATGAAGCGCACGAAGGATAGTCTGCACTTCGCCAATCTCCCTCTTCCTTACTTCGTTGACTACAGGTTTATTCATGGTAACATTGCCAATGTGTCGGCTTCACTTGGCGGTGTGCACCGCGTTAATTATAATAAGAGTCTGAATTATGGCTTTATCAGTTTGTCGCTTGGTGACAAGATGACGACAAGCAGGATGGCTGCGGGTGATATTGATATGAACTACGGCTTTCCCAACGAGACTGACTATGATATGATACGCCGCGGATTCTGGATTATCAGTGACCGCAGTTACAAGATGGCTCTCAATAACATGGGAGCCAAGACCAGTATGCGAAAGGTGAATCCTCTGCCAGAAGAGGATCTCCAGATTCCGGAGATGCTTGAGCTTCCTGCAAGTGAATACATAGAGGAGAGTGCCGTGACTCCTATTGATACTGCTTTGATGATAAGGTATGCTGCTGAGTTGTCGGCTATCTTTGCTGATTATCCTCGAATATTTGATTCTGATGTGCATTTTATTGTGGAGACAAAGGATATCTACCGCGTTACTTCCGAAGGACAGAAACTGCGTTTTGCGCGTCCTGAGATAAAACTTAACATAAATGGAAACATCACGACCAGTGACGGTTCAACCCTGCGTGATCAGTTTGAGGTGGTTGCAGGGCGTATTGATGAGTTGCCTTCGCTTGATGAACTGAGGCGGCGCACAAGGGAGTTCTGTGATCTTTTCATGAAGAAGGCTGATGCTCCGGTGGTGAAGGAGTTCTATGTAGGGCCGATCATGATTGAGGATGAGTCTGTTGTGGAGGCTATCTCGCATCAGGTCGTTCAGACAAGTTGTATCGCCTCTCGTGATATGCAAAAGGGCAGTGCCGTCAGCAGCATGATGCTTGGCAAGCGTATTATTGATACCAAGATGAGTATTTCCCAGTGGGCTGATACTCCTGAGTACAAGGGGCAGAAGCTTTTGGCAAACTATAAGGTGGATGTTGACGGCGTGGCTCCTAAGAAGTCACTCCCCATTATCGAGAATGGTATTCTGAAGACTCTCCTTACGGGGCGTCATCCTGCTATCGGTGCTATGGAATCTACTGGTAATGAGCGTTTCCAGTTCAGTTCTCCAGCATCAAGGTGTACTCCAGGCATCATTCATGTTGGCATAGACAAGTGCGTTCCTCAGGCATCCATGAAGAGAATCTTCCTCAAGGAGGCTAAGAAGGCAGGTCTTGATCATGCATATATTGTAAAAGCGCCGAAGGATTGCTGGAAGTATCTGGTTCGCGTAGATGTGAATACTGGCAAAGAGGAGATTGTCAGGGTTAGTGAGATTCCGAATCCTTCCCGTAGTGACTTCATGCATGTGACGGCAGCATCCAAGGAAGAGTTCGTCAGCAATCATTCGCATTACGACTATAATACGGTGATTAGTTACATCGTACCTCGTTCTATCATCGTAGAGAGTATTGAGTTCTCTTTCCAGAAACCTAATCGCCAGGAGGGCTTCCAGTTGCAGAATCCTGCGGTAAGGAAGTAAGGGCTTAAATCTGCTCCGAAGAAGTGAATCTTATAGTTTTGCAATGAAGAAATTAGCACTTATCACCATCAGCCTCCTGTGCTCAATAGTACTCCAGGCACAGGACATTGAGGGATTCGTACACAGACAACTGCACACTTATCCACAGTCGCGTTTGCTCGACCTATATAAGTCGTGTTTTCAGGACTACATGGGAGCGGAGCATCTCGTTTCTGACAGACAAAAAGTAAAGGCCTATCTTGATGAGGAACTATGCACAACCACGCTTGATGACCTTATGCCCTGGAACTATGAGCCTTGCGGCATAGACAGTAATTACTATCGTGTCAGTATCAGGACCATCAAAGAGAATGTCATATCAGAAGAAATGCTGCTCGATGCATTTATCCGTAGCGCTAATACTCCCAAGCGTCCTTCAGTTGGAGAATGGAGCAAACGATGGCATGTGATTATTGATGCGATTGACCAGATGCAACTAGGACTACCGAATTATGAGCAGGACAAGGCTTTCATCGACAGCATCCTGTCAGCCGGCAAATATGCCATCAGCCATTCTCCTGAATATCGTGAGGCATACCATCCACACTATAGGATTGTAGAACGCGGTATCTTCGAGCGTGAGTTAAAACCATTAATAGAAGAGTAGGTTCAGGCACAGGATGGTTGCTAACAAGTAATCTGACAAGTTATTAAAGGCCAGATAAAAATGTGTACCTGACCGAAAAAAGACATCGCTTATGGGAACGGTGGTATTTCGCATTCTGTATTTTTGGGGGTATTTGTGAGAATAATGTCTGTTTATAGCGGGTAAAAAGTTAAAATTGATACAGGAAAAGCTATTTTTTCCTGTAATTGCGATTCTGATTCACAAAATATTTGTATTTTTGCCTCGTAAATATCAAACAAGTGAAGATAATAAAGAATAAAGACAATAAATATCACTTTAATAAAATATAAAAATCCCATACAATGGCAGATCTATACGAATACTCCACACCTGAACTGGTCCGATTGCTTGGCACTCGGTTCAAAGATTACCGTATGCGCTGTAACCTCACCCAGAGGGAGGTGGCAGAACAGTCGGGAATCGGACTTACCACCATCCACAAGTTTGAGAACGGAACGGCTGGCAATCTTTCGCTGTCAACATTCATCCTACTCCTGAAGGTAGTGGGCCAGATCAATGCTTTGGATGACGTGCTGCCGGAGCTGCCCGAGTCTCCTTACCTCATGCGCAAGGAGGACAAGAAGGCGCAGAGGATACGTCACTCAAGATAAGAATCTGTTATGATCAAGTCACTAAGAGTAATCCTCTGGGATGAGGAGATTGGAAGACTGGCCTGGGACGAACGCCGCAGGCTGTCTTACTTCACCTACAATCCGGAGTTTGTCAAGAAGGGATTGAACGTATCCCCCTTTGTTGCCCCTGTTGATGGTGTCAGAGCCTTGGCACCTGTCTGGGGTGAGGATGCGAAGATCTATCAGAAGCTTCCGGCATTCGTTGCAGATTCATTACCCGACTCCTGGGGTAATCAACTGTTTGAATTGTGGCGGCAGCAGAACCATTTGGCAGGTGCAGACATCACGCCCCTTGACAAACTCTCATTCATCGGACGGCGAGGCATGGGCGCTTTGGAGTTCATGCCAGAGACGACCAGGGAGCGACGGGCAGAGAAGATAGACATGAAGTCTTTGGCCGATTTGGCGGAACGCATCTTTACGGAAAGGGAGAACGCCCGTATTCTGCCAGAGGAATCGATTACCATGCAGTCCTTGCTGACCGTCGGCACCTCAGCCGGTGGCCGTCAACCCAAGGCAATCATCGCCATCAACAAGGAGACGGGAGAGATAAGGAGCGGTCAGATAGCAGGACTGGAAGGTTTTGAGTACTATCTGTTGAAGTTCGGCAACTCGCAGTACAGCTCTGCCGAGTTGGAGATGACCTATTATGAGCTGGCCACGACTGCCGGAATCAACATGATGCCGTCAAAACTGTATTCGGTAGAAGGTAACAACCATTTCATGACCAAGCGCTTTGACCGTGACGGAGGGAAGAAAGTGCATATACAGACGCTAGCTGCCATCTATCCAGATGCCGACAGTTATGAGCAACTGATAATGGTTTGTCGCAAGCTTCACCTCCCAGAGTCAGACTGTCAGGAGGTGTTCCGAAGGATGGTGTTCAACATCCTGTCGAACAATACCGACGACCACAACAAGAACTTCTCGTTCATCATGCAGAAGGACGGCTCATGGAGGTTGTCACCAGCCTACGATATTACCTATATCATTGACAACGGTGGCTACCTTCCCAACGAAGACCATTGCCTATATATCAGGGCGAAGCTTCGCAACATTACCCGTGAAGACGTTATCCAGTTCGCCCATGACAATGGCATACGCAGACCAGATTCAATCATCAGGGATGTAGTGGGCGCATTGAAGCAGTTCCGCTTGGTAGCGACAAAGTATGGCGTGTCTGAACAGTGGACAGGAAGAGTTGAAACAACCATTATCGCCCACATGAAAGCATGGGGCGTGTGGGGAGATGAAGAACAATTGACCGACTTTACCATCAACGGTCATCGTGTTACCGATTTCCACTTGGAACAGCAGCTCAAAGGTAACTATCTTCTGCTTGCAACCATCGACGGCAAAGGGTTGAAGTACATTATCCGCAAGGGAACACCAGACCATGACGCTCTGTCAAAAACAGGATTGGCAAACATAACCGAGGAAATGAAGAAGAAACTCATTGAACGCTTTCTTCTCCCCAAAGTTAGTAGCGATTAATAGCGGTATGTATCTTAATATAGCAAAGAAAACAGGTAATATCATAATGGAGCAGTTTAGGGCAATGAGGCGCTTGCGCCAACAGCTTTCGGAAGAAGAAAGCTGAGAGAGCAGAGTCAAGCGAGCTTGAACTCTGCCGAGTCGCGACAGAAGAAGACCGAAGGTCAATTAATAAGGAAGCATCAAATGAAATAGAAGCACGCATCATCCTCTACAAGGAGATACTGCGACAACGGAATCTCAATTAAAGCCGTCTGAATCTCTCACCGACAAATCCCTGGCCCACATCTCCTGAAATAAGGTCGAAGTGCTGGAATACGGGTGGAGTTGGCGACAGGTCGTAATAGTCCATCTCCGCTATGGGCAGGCAGAAGTATTCCAGCTGATCATAGCTTGTATAAAGACGGGGCAGCACGGGGTTGTGGTCGTATATCCATCGCTTCACATCATCCTCCACATTGAAGTTCACCATGCCTGAGCAGCGAACGGAAATGTTATCTGCATAGGCCAGTATCTCAACATTGGGATTCTGGCGCAACTCCCGATAGACTGCCTTTTGGGCAGAAGTGGCAAAGTAGAGCACATGCCCTTCCTGCTTCATAATTTGGAAGATGCGCAACTTAGGCAGATTGCCCTCGCACGTTGCAAGGGCAATCTCTTTGTGGTCTTTCAGAAACTGAATCGCTCGATCGAACATACGGCTTACCATTTCAGTTCTTCCTGCAGGATGACACCGTC
>JAFWQT010000038.1 GCA_017508965.1 Prevotella sp.
CCCAACTGGATACACTTCTCGGCAGCATATTGTGCTACGTTACCGGCACCAGAAATCAGGACCTTCTTACCCTTCAGTTCGATACCGCGGGTCTGAAGCATGGAAACAAGGAAGTAAACCGTGCCGTAACCGGTAGCCTCAGGACGGATGAGTGAACCGCCGAACTGGATGCCCTTACCGGTGAGCACACCCTGGAACTGGTGAGTCAGCTTCTTATACTGTCCGAACATATAGCCAACCTCACGGCCACCAACACCGATGTCACCAGCGGGAACATCCTCATCGGGACCGATGTGACGATACAGTTCGTTCATGAATGCCTGGCAGAAGCGCATCACTTCAGCATCGCTCTTACCACGGGGAGAGAAGTCGGAACCACCCTTTGCACCACCCATAGGCAGTGTGGTCAGAGAGTTCTTGAAAGTCTGCTCGAAAGCGAGGAACTTCAGGATACCGAGGTTCACCGACTTGTGGAAACGGATACCGCCTTTGTACGGACCAATAGCGTTGTTGTGCTGAATACGATAACCCATGTTGGTCTGAATGTTACCCTTGTCGTCAGTCCAAGTAACGCGGAACTCAACCAGACGATCGGGGATGCACAGGCGCTCGATGAGGTTTGACTTCTCAAACTCAGGATGCTTGTTGTACTCTTCCTCGATGGTGGGGAGAACCTGACTTACGGCCTGGATATATTCAGGCTCGTTTGGAAAGCGCTGCTTCAGCTGCTCTACTACTTGTGCTGCATTCATAATAATACCTTTTTTAATGTTGTAATTGAAAATTATACCTATTTTGTTCTGACTAAATATCTGTTATTTGTCATTTGCGGTTGCAAAATTACACAATTTCTCCAAAACACCAAACATTTTGCAAGAAAAAGTTTCAAAAAAGTGCAAATAAGTCAATTTGTATAGTAGAGAGCGTATAAATATGCCGTTTGCGCACACAGTTGCATTACATATTGTCAGTCCAATTGTCGATTAGCTGACGTGCTATCGACATTTTGCCGGGAATATGTGGCAGTGTGTCACGAGTGTACCATCCTCCGCCACCCAATTCGGAACGCTGCAAATGAATTTCGCCACTCACGTAGTCGGCATAGAATCCAACCATCAGTCCGCAAGGGTAGGGCCATGGCTGAGAAGCAAAATAGCGGATGTTTGTAATCTGGAGCCCCACTTCTTCGCTGACCTCACGACATACTGCCTCTTCAAGTGTTTCGCCTGTTTCCACGAATCCAGCCACAAGTCCATAGTAATTGCTTCGGAAATTATTTGCATGGACGAGCAAAACCTGTTCGTCTTCTCGTCGTCCGGTCTCCGACTTTCTTCGAATGAGCACGATGATGGCAGTGGCAAGTTGCGGCCACACTTCTTTTCCACACTCGGTGCATCGCTTTGAGATGTTAGTATGTAGTCGCATTGGTGCTCCGCAGACACCGCAATATTTTGTGTTGCTGTCCCAATAGATGATTTCCTGGCATTTGCCTGCTATGAGATAGAGATGCCGTGGTATTTTGTCGAACGATGCACGCAGACCGCACATTTCGTAACCAGGAAGGTCGATGACTGGTGTGTCGATACGGAAAGACTTCACGCTTGTAGGGATATCGTCGTGGGTGAGATGGAAAGGTACGTCGACTTCATGGACGGTTGTCCATTCCTTTATTTCAACAGGTGGTTGTTCACGATAGGGGATGTTATAATGACCGTCGGGTGTGAGCTGAAGAAGAAGCTCTGTCTTGCAGAATATGAACCAGTAATGTTTCAAAGCGTATATAATATAATAAGGTGTTACTTGAATAGAAGGGCGCGGTCGCGCTCTATGGCTTTGGCCGTCCATTCTTCCGGAACGAAACGCCAGTTGTTTAATGGTTGTGGATCAGCCATCTTCATCTTGCTGATTTCGTGTGCCAGATAGTAGCGCTGGTCGCGTTCGCTCATCCATAGTATCCGCTCCTTGAGCTGTTCCTGAGGGATACCAGCTCCCCGAGTGAGCAGTTCGCCTCCGCCGTTGCCGCGATAGCTGTTCATAGCCACAGTATAGAACTTGTCAAGTTGGAACGGTTGTCCGTTACTCATCCGCAGAATGTTGACTTTCTCGCCATCGGGTTTCGTGACGTCAACCTCGTAGTCTATTCCCACAGCGGAATCAAAGTTGAAGGCCAGGTTCTTGAAGAATACCTGCCGGCGCCCTTCAGTCTGGTTTTCCGTGAGTAGCATAATATGGTCATCCGGACTTTTCATGGTGTTCACCCAGAGGTCATAGCTCATTTCTAGATGCCCAAGAATCTCGCGTCCAGTGAGCTTCATGGTATAAATCTGGTTTTCGTACCTGTAGAGATTGAACATGTCGCTCATGAAAACGTCGCCTGCAGGTATACAGGTGTTGAATGTAAGGGGAGCATTGAATGAGATATCTGCTCCGGTGATTTTCAGCTGGAGCATGTGGATAAAGTCGCTGAAGGCGCTGTTGCCAAAATAGCAGTCGCGCGTGTAGGCTGCATTCTTGAAGACACCGACTTTGCGGTTCACATACTCGTCAACCATGTCTATGGCTGGCTTGAAATGTTGCTCTAGCTTGTTGTCGACTTCAAGATTGCGGATATCACGCAAACAACCAGAAACTTTCTTTTGCTTTTTGCCGTTGTCAAGGAAGGTGACTGATATTTTTGCATCGCCGACAAGCATGGCGCTTGCCGAGGGGTTGAGTAATAGCACGGGACTTCCGTTGGGGCTGATAACTGTCTGACAATGCCTGACATGGTCGTGGCCATATAAGATGAGGTCGAAACCGTCGACTTTCTCGGCAACTTCAAGAACGGGATTCTCGCTGTATGTAGATGTGACAATTCCTCCCTGAAGCCCTGCATGAAATAGTCCGATAATGATATCCGGCTGTTCGTGTGATTTCAGGTATTGTATCCATTTGGCAGCACTTTCAACAATTTCTTCAAAACGTAAGCCTTCCCAAAGATTCTCGTTTAACCAATTGGGTATTGCTGGTGTAATCATTCCAAGCACCGCAATTTTAATGTTCTCGCGATTTAAAATGGCATAAGGCTGCAGATAGGGCTGACCTGTTTTAGTGTCAATGAGGTTGGCTCCGAGCATCGGGCATTTCACCTCCTTTATCCACTTGTCATAAACCTCGTGTCCCGTTTCGATGTCGTGGTTGCCAATGGTCTGCGCGTCGTAGCCCATGTAATTGACGATACTAGCAGCAACGTTCTCCATCTCAGGATTAATGTAGTTGCAATAGTAGCAGGTGGGCTGGCCTTGCAGGATGTCGCCATTGTCAAAAAGCAACAGGTTGTCGCCATATTCACGGCGGAGAGAATCCACATAAGTCATTACTCTAGAAAGAGAGCCAGACTCAGGCCGACGGTCGATGAAATTGTAAGAAAAGAAACTTCCATGTACATCGGAAGTTTCTATTATTCTCAGTTCGACTGTCTTCGGGGAATTCATAACAGTATTCTGAAGGCGGCAGCAATTAGCTTTGTCTATTGCTGTCCGGGGTGCTATTCAATGATTTTATTCATTTTCAGCTCGGAAATACGGCCGTCGGGCGCCACTTTAGCCTCCATGCGATACTGGCTGTTCTTGTTATGCTCTGGATCGGCATATTGTTCTTCTTTATTACCTGTAAACGATACCGAGAATTCGTACTGGTCGTTGCCTATTTCGCGCTTACTGATGCTGTAGTCTTTGTTGAGACGCCATATCAGGTTGGTCAGGCCCTCTTTTTCGTACATCTTGTTCATCATCTCGATGACGTCGCTGTGTGTGGCCTGCTGTTTGTCGAGCAGGGTAAGCTCTTCGGTGACGGTAGAAACTAAGGAAGCCTGATCACGTTCGTTGATGCTGATGAAGAAACGGCGGAACACCTGTGCTATCTGTGCACGTTCTTCAGGTGTGATTTCCTTTACCTTCAAGGCTTTCATGCTGCTCTCAGCCTCATCGTAGTGGTCTCCGTTTTCGTGCTCAGTCATGTATGCCTTGTAGGCTTCGATGGTGTTAAGACTTGAAGCCTGCGCCCAGTCGAGAGAGTCTATCTTACGGGCAGCCTCAGCACGATGGGGGCTGTTGGGATATTTTCGCATATAGTCCTGAAGGATTGACTTCGAGTTGCTCACAACGGCATTCGTCCAGTCTTTGTCAATCTGGATGATTTGTTCCAGATGGGCACTGATGGAATCGCGGTGTTCGGCCGGTGCATCCTTGTAGGTGTCGAGGTAGCTCTGAAGCACAAGCACATCCTTACTTTTCATGGCAAACTCGTATTCCTGCATTTCTTTGTTGTCCTGAGCGTTCTTGTACATATAGAAACATACGCCACAGATGAGCAGTGCTATCACGAATGATACGAGATAGGCAACCCAGCTGTTTTTCTTTTTCTTAGGTACCTGAATAGGATCACTGCTGAATTTCGGTTTCTCTTTTGGCTGTGGTGGGATAGGGGAGGGTGGTGTTTGCTCTACCACAGGCGCAGGCTCTGTTTTCTTGGTTGTCGGACGATAACAGTGAGGGCACATGGAATCTGCGGAGAAATACACTTCTCCACAGTCGGGGCACTTGGTGACCTTGTCAGCTATCTCTACTCCGCAATTGGGGCAGACCGGTGCTTTGTCGCTTACTTGATGTCCACATTCAGGACACTTTATTATAGCCATATTATCTTAAGTTCTATTTTACACAATTATTTACCAATGCTTGAACCTTATTTCGCGCATGCTATGCCGTCCCATAAAACGGCTTTTATCCACATATCCGTTGATACCGTTGATATGACCTTTACCTGTGTATTGCCAGATAATGTAGTCACGGTTGTCGGCAAGATTGGGCTCTTCGTCGGTATATGAAGCAATCATCAGCGGGTAGTCGTCGAGTACTCGCTGAAGATATTGATTGTAGAAATTTCTTCCTGTATAAACGAGTGGCCTCTGATGGAATGCCTCTGTAACCATTTTTAGGAAGGTGACCAACGAATCACAGAAAGCATGGGGAGAAAGGCCCCCGGTGACCTCAACGTCGATAAGAGGGATGAGGTCCTGGTCGCCAGGACGGCATTGAGCCATAAAGTTGCGTAACTGAGTCCTGAGGTTTGACTTGGGACGGAAGAAATGATAGGAACCAACTTTCAGGCCGTAGCTGTGGGCTAGATGTATGTTCTGCTCGTATTTCTCGTCGATTCGGTCGCTTCCTTCAGAAGCTTTTATATAGACATAGGCCATCTTGGAGTTGTTGCCGATATGCTCCCAGAACACCTTGCCCTGATAGTGGCTAATGTCGATACCATGGATATGTGCACATGTGTCTTCACAAAGCACATTATAGTACTGGGCACTCAGCGTGGAGGCTGTGACCGTAAAGACACATAGAAACAGAAGTCTTGCTATTGCATTCATACGTGCAAAGATACGAATAAAACTTTATTCGCGGATACGATTAATCGTTATAAGGGAGTATTTTTAATTTTTTTAAAGTTTATTCCTCAATCTCGGTGATAGCATGGTGCAGACGGCGGAACCAGCTGTGGGTGGTGGAAACGGGATAATAGGCCAGATAGGAGAACGTCAGCCGTTGGTCTTCCTGTCCCAGTTGCTCAGCTTTCGAAGCCTCTTTGTTCATGAAAGGAAGCTCTTCGATAGAAAAACCGAAAAGCGCAATCAGCACCGAGGCGTGCAGCCGGGCCATGTTGTAGATTCTCAGTTGGCGCAGCCATGATTCCAGCTTGACGAAATCCACCTTGTCGCCTTTTCGCCTGAGGAAGCGTCCCATCTCGACGATGCCGTGGATCGACGTCTTTCCAGAGAGTGTGCGGTCGATATTGTAGAGCAGGATGTTGAGCATGTCGAGCGTGTCGAGCGAGGTGTCGATGGCGTGATATTCAGCCTTGGCAATCTTTTTGAATCTCCGGGTTTGCTTATGGTTTTCGAAATTGATGGAAGCGTGTGGAACATCGTCTTTCAGATAGCTCAGCACCTCTTCCTCTTCAGCACGTTTATAGAGCAGGTCCCATTTATATTTCGACATCGGTTCCATGGGTTCCTTGTCGCCAAATGCACCATTGCGGAGCATGCGGAAATAATTGCGTGAAAGGACATTCATGTTGTTTACATTATTAATGTTTTAACTGTATCTTTTGGGGAAACGGAAGATGATGGCAGCCAAAGCCATCAGACCGAGAACCAGTGGATAATATAGATATGGAAGAATCTCGATGGGGTTAAGTTCGGCAAGTCCGGCGGCGATGAGCATCTGCGCACCATAGGGGATGATGCCTTGCGTGAAGCACGAGAAAGTATCGAGAATCGAAGCACATTTACGATTGTCAACCCCGTAGCGGTCGCCAATCTGCTTGGCAATTCCACCGACGGTGATAATTGCTACGGTGTTGTTGGCGGTGCAGACATTAGTTAAAGTCACCAACGCAGCTATTGCCAGTTCGGCACCCCTTCGGCCATTTACGTGGGCTGTCAGCTTCTTTATAATGTAGTCTATACCACCATTCATGCGGATAATCTCAAGCAGTCCGCCAGCCATCATCGTTATAATGATCAGCTCGCCCATGCCTTTGATACCGTCGCCCATCGCTCCAAACCAACCATATACATCGAAGTTGCCTCCAATCATGCCGATAATACCCGTAAGTAGGATGCCGATGGTGAGTACAGCCATTACATTCATGCCAAAGACGGCCACCGCCAACACAATCAGATAGGGGAACACCTTAAGAAGTTCAAAGTCTGGAATCTGCTTGGGTGTCTGAATGTTTTCACCCATCAGAAGATAGACGATGAAGATGATGAGTGCCGCAGGTGCAGCAATGAACAAATTGACTCTGAATTTATCACTCAGCCGGCAACCTTGCGTCTGAGTGGCTGCTATGGTGGTGTCGGAAATAAACGAAAGATTGTCACCGAAGAAAGCTCCGCCTACTACGATAGCCGTCATCAGCGCCGTTGACGTTCCTGTACCATTGGCAAGTCCTGCAGCAATCGGCACAAGTGCCACAATTGTTCCAACACTTGTGCCAATGCTTAGGGATATAAAACAAGCGGCAAGAAAAACTCCTGCCAAGAGCATCTCAGCAGGAAGCAGATGAAGTGTAAGGTTTACCGTGGCATCGATGCAGCCCATTTCTTTTGCCGCATTGGCAAAGGCTCCGGCAAGCACGAAAATCCAAAGCATCATCATCAAGTTACCTGATGCTGCCCCACGGCTATAGCTTTCAATGCGCTTCTGAAGCGGCATCTTCCCTGAGGAAGCAACTGCATAGATGCTTGCGACCATGAAAGCCACAGTAATGGGAACTTTATAAAAGTCGCGTGCAACGATGCTCGTCACCAGATAGAGCACTATGAATACCAATAGCGGTGAGAGGGCTTTCATGCTTGCAGAGGGGTCAACTTACCACAAACTGTAATCCGTTCTCCGACTTATCAACCTTGATGGTGCAGCCTTCGGTGAGCTCGTTGGAGAGCATTTTCTCGCAGACACCATCTTCGATATAGGTCTGAATGGCTCGCTTCAGCGGACGTGCACCGAATTGCACATCATAGCCCTTCGAGGCTACGAATTCTTTAGCTTCATCCGATATAACCAAATGATAGCCAAGGTTTTCCACCCGTTTGAGCAAGCCTTTCAGTTCAACATCGATAATGCGCTTGATGGCAGCAAGGTCGAGCTGGTCGAAGGTGATAATCTCGTCGAGACGGTTGAGGAACTCGGGAGAGAACTGGCGTGAAAGACTTTTCTGAATAATGCTGCGCGCATATTCCTTGTCTTTTTCGTCCATGGCCAGTCCTAAGCTTCCGGCATTGAAACCCACGCCACGTCCGAAATCCTTCAGCTGTCGTGTTCCGGCATTGGAAGTCATGACAATAACGGTGTTGCGGAAATCAATCAGACGACCTAAACCGTCGGTCAGACGTCCTTCGTCGAGAACCTGCAGAAGAATGTTGAACACATTTCCATGAGCCTTCTCAATCTCGTCGAGCAGCACGATAGAGTAGGGCTTGCGCCTTACTTTCTCGGTCAGTTGTCCGCCTTCTTCGTAGCCCACATATCCCGGAGGTGCTCCCACCAGGCGCGATGTGTTGAAACTCTCGCTGTATTCGCTCATGTCGATACGGATCAGGGCATCTTCAGAACCGAACATCTGCTCGGCCAGTTTCTTGGCAAGATAGGTCTTGCCGACACCCGTTGGACCCAAGAACATGAATGCACCGATGGGGTGGTTGGGGTCTTTCAGTCCCACGCGGTTGCGCTGAATGGCCTTCACCATCTTTTCGATGGCCTTGTCCTGCGCAATCACCTCTTTCTTAAGCTCTTCAGCCATGTTCTTCAGTCTGATGCCTTCGGCCTCTTCCATCCGCTGCACAGGCACTCCACTCATCATCGAAACCACATTGGCAACTTCCACATCGGTAATGACTTCGCGCTCACCACCGTCGCCCTGACTCCAGTTCTGCTGAAGGTCGGACAATTCTTTTTCAAGCACCAGCTGACGGTCACGATAGCCAGCGGCCAGCTCGAAATTCTGGTTCTTCACCGCCTGGTTCTTCTTTTCTTTCACAAAGGTGATGTCTTTTTCCTTTGCGATGATTTCAGGAGGAACCTGCGCATGCTTCAGATGAACCCTTGAGCCAACCTCGTCGAGGGCATCGATAGCCTTGTCGGGGAAGAAACGGTCCGTAATATATCTGTCTGTCAATTTGACACACGCCAAAATGGCATCATCGGTATAGCTGACATGGTGGTGCTGCTCGTAGCGCTCCTTTATATTATGGAGTATGGTAATCGTCTGTTCAACATTGGTAGGTTCAACAATCACCTTTTGGAAACGACGCTCAAGAGCACCGTCTTTCTCAATGGAATTACGGTATTCGTCAAGCGTAGTGGCACCAATACACTGGATGGTTCCGCGTGCAAGAGCTGGCTTCAGAATGTTGGCAGCATCCATGCTTCCCGGGGTGCTTCCTGCACCTACCATAGTATGTATTTCATCGATAAAAATTATTACATCCGGGTTCTGTTCCATCTCTTTGATGAGGGCCTTGATGCGCTCTTCGAACTGACCACGATACTTTGTGCCGGCCACAATACTCGTCATGTCGAGATTGATGATTCTCTTATTATAAAGTATAGGGCTGGTACGCTTGTTCACGATGAGCTGGGCAATACCTTCAACGATGGCGCTCTTGCCGACACCAGGTTCGCCGATGAGCACAGGATTGTTCTTTTTCCTGCGACCGAGAATCTCTATAACACGCTCTATTTCAGACTCACGACCTACAACTGGATCAAGTTTTCCTTCAGCAGCAGCCTGCGTGAGGTCTGTGCCGAAGTTGTCAAGCACAGGAGTTCCTGATTTCGGGCTGCGGCGCTGGGTTGAGGTCTGGCTGTTCTGACCTTGCTTGTCGTTGCGTGCAGGTTCTTCGAAATCTTCTTCATCGTCATCCGAAAGGCTTAATCCGTCTTTCGGTTTTGTGGCTGTTTGCTGTAAATATTGTTTCACGTCGTCGTAGAAAATATTATTACATTCCAACACTTCCTTTGCGCCATTGTCGGTCTGGTCGTGAAGAATGGCAAGGAACAGGTGGCTTTCGGTCACGATTGCAGCCGACTGCATTCTTGCCTCCAGGACAGCAAGCTTCAAAATATTCGAAGCATGCTCGTTCAAAACAACCTCGAAAGTGTTGCCCGGACGACTGTTGTCGTCGTTCTTCACTTTTTCCTCTAAAGCGGTCTTAATGGATTTTATGTCGCAGAAATTGTCAGTCATATAGTCATAGATGACACCTTCGCGCTGACGCAGAAGTGCCATCAGAAGATGCTCGGGACCAACCGATGCAGAGGCAAGTCGCACGGCTTCTTCACGGCTAAATGCTAGTATTTCGGAAACTTTTTTTGAGAACTGGCTCGCCATAATGTTAATATCCTTTCTTAAAATTAATAATCAAATCTCTCGAACGTGTTCGTTGCAAACACCGTGCCATGTGAGATTGTTGACTTTTCATGCTGCAAAAATACAAAAAATATTTGGTATATTAGACATTTTACAGTAATTTTGTCGGCAATATGAAAAAATACATCTTATTAATTGTCTGCATTGCGTTGGGCATAAACATGCATGCCCAGATGCGCTGGAATTCAAAATATCAGAATTATATTGACAAATATAAAGACCTTGCCATCGAGGGAATGCTGAAATACAAGGTTCCCGCCAGCATTACGCTTGCTCAGGGACTGTTGGAGAGTGGGGCAGGGACTAGCGAGTTAACCGTGAAAGGCAACAACCATTTCGGCATTAAATGCCATGGGTGGACTGGCCGGACGGTTTATCACGACGATGATGCACATAACGAATGCTTCCGTGCCTACGACAATGCTTTCCAAAGTTTCGAGGACCATTGCAAATTCTTGAAAAACGGCAAGCGCTATAGCAGCCTGTTCAACCTGAAAGTTACCGATTATAAAGGATGGGCAAATGGTCTGAAAGCTGCCGGATATGCCACAAATCCGCAATATGCCCAGAAACTAATCGGAATTATTGAGCTTTATAAATTGTCTCAATACGACACCGCTAAAGGTTATGATAAATTCATGGCCCAGCATTCTGGTAAGGATAAGCCTGTAACCAAAGAGGCACCACTTCATTCGATTCATATTTTCAACAAGAATTATTTCCTACAGGCAAGGGCTGGCGACACATTCGAAATGATTGGCAAGGAAATAGGAATTTCGTATAAGAAGATTGCCAAGTATAATGAACGTGATGTGAATAGCCGCTTAGAGCCAAACGAAATTATCTGGCTGAAGAAAAAACAAAAGCGTGCAGACAAATCGTATGGCGATCGTCCGCATATTGTTAAAGCTGGCGAAAGCATATATTCGATTGCTCAGTATTACGGAATTCGGTTGAAGTCTCTTTATAAACTCAACAAAATGAGTCCTGACGACGGTATTTACGTTGGTCAGCAATTGCGAATTCGCTAAAATTTTGAGATTCACAAATAAAAGCCCCGATTTTCAAAGAATCAGCATTATGATAAATTTGGTTTATTGGGTGATTCAATTTTATTGGATAATTGATAAGATTGAATACCACCTATTGATAATTTAAATGAATAGACGAATTTGTTTAGATAGATGGCTGCCCTTTCATCTAATGGTTGGATGAATTGTTTCCATTGATGGAAACTTTGCTTCTGATGATTAGAAACAAATCTTCTATTGGACGGATATATTGCTCCTGATGATTGGAAACAAATCTTCCATTGGACGGAAACATTGCTTCTGATGAATGGAAACTTTTCTTCCATTGTGTGGAATTTGTAGCTCACGTTTGATGGAATTCTATTTTTCCTTATTTTGAATGAAATCAATAGCACATTCGAGTATTAATTCTTTTCAAAAGCAATCCATCTCTTTCAAATCCGCTTATTCGCTTCCATAATTATTCGCATTTCTTCTTGTAAAAAGTATTCAGCAACAATTATGCAAATAACAGAATCTGTTGCCGGCAGATTGATTTGATAAGCAAACTTGCAGAAGTTTATTTAATTTGTACGCGTGTGACTTGGTTATATAAAAAAATATTAGTAATTTTGCACCGTTAAATTGATAACAAAGTACAATTCGCATACAAAATGAATAAAAAACCTGCAGCAATATTGCTGTTACATTGCCCCGACCAACCGGGTATCATTTCAGAGATAACAAAGTTTATCACAGATAACAAAGGAAACATCGTTTACCTGGACCAGTATGTGGACACGGTTGACTCGATGTTTTTTATGCGTATAGAATGGGAACTCGATAACTTCCTGATTCCGCGTGACAAGATTGAGGAATACATCACGACTCTCTACACAAAGCGCTACGGAATTACGTTCAATCTTTATTTCAACGACGTGAAACCGCGCATGGCGATTTTTGTGAGCAAAATGAGCCATTGCCTCTACGACCTGCTGGCTCGCTGGAAAGCTGGAGAGTTTATGGTTGACATTCCTTGCATCGTCAGCAATCATGAGGACTTGCGCTATGTGGCTCTTCAGTTCGGAATCCCCTATTATGTGTGGCGCATTGAGAAAGACCATTCCAACAAGGCTGAGGTCGAGGAAGCCGAAATGGAACTTCTTCGCAAGGAGGATGTCACCTTCATCGTGCTTGCCCGCTATATGCAAATCATCTCAGAGGAAATGATTGAGGAATACCCCCACCATATCATCAACATCCACCACTCTTTCTTGCCTGCTTTCGTGGGTGCAAAACCTTATCATCAGGCCTACGAGCGTGGTGTTAAGATTATCGGTGCCACAAGCCACTATGTGACTACAGAGCTGGATGCAGGTCCAATTATTGAGCAGGATGTGGTGCGCATCACTCATAAAGACACGCCCGAAAGCCTTGTGCTGAAGGGTCGCGACCTTGAAAAGATTGTGCTCTCACGTGCCGTTATGAAGCACATCGAGCGCAAGGTGCTCACCTATAAGAACAAAACCATTATTTTCAGCTAAAAAACAGATAATCCGGAAAGCATAGACAATGAAGGCAGCTATCGTAAAATATAACGCGGGAAACATCTATTCGGTGGTGAATGCATTGCGCAGGATGGGCATTGAGCCCCTTCTCACCGATGTGGCTGAAGAGTTGCAGCAGGCCGATTGTGTGCTGTTTCCAGGTCAGGGCGAAGCACGCGGAGCCATGGAATATCTGAAGGCCCGCAGGCTCGACGAGGTAATCAGGAACCTGAAGCAGCCCGTGCTTGGCATTTGTGTCGGTCAGCAGCTGTTGTGCCGTTATTCCGAGGAAGGCGATGTGGATTGCATCGGCGTGTTTGATGTGGATGTAAAGCGTTTTCGTCCTCAATGCCACGAAGACAAGGTGCCGGCTATGGGATGGAATTCACTTTACGACCTGAAAAGTCAACTCTACAAAGGCTTTCAGTCGGCAGAAGACGGTACAGAATCGGCGCCCTACGTGTATTTCGTGCACAGCTATTACGTGCCCCTTTGCGAACACACGATAGCCACAACCGACTATATCCTCCCCTACTCTGCCTCGCTCCATAAAGACAACTTCTACACCTGTCAGTTCCATCCCGAAAAGAGCGGCATGACAGGTCAGAAGATTATCAGTAACTTTTTGGAAATCAGCATATAATTATTAAATTCCCTACAGAAAGATGATAGAATTAATTCCAGCAATAGATATCATAAACGGCCAGTGTGTACGCCTTACGAAAGGCGACTACAAGCAAAAAAAAGTCTACCACGACGACCCTGTGGCTGTAGCCAAGGATTTCGAGGCGTTAGGCTTCCGTCGGCTCCATATTGTAGACCTCGACGGTGCCAAGTCGAAGCACATCGTCAACGATGCCGTTCTTCGCGGAATAACCTCCGCAACATCGCTTACTGTTGACTTTGGCGGTGGCATCAAGACCGAAGAAGACATCGAGAAGGCATTCGAGGCAGGAGCTGCCATGGTTACCATCGGTAGTGTGGCCGTTACAGATCCCGACCTTTTCATCGGCTGGTTGAAGAAATATGGTCCCGAAAAATTGATTCTCGGGGCTGACGTCCGTAATGGCATGATCAGCATCAACGGCTGGAAAGAAGATTCCTCTGAGCCCCTCCTACCCTTCCTCAGGAAATACATCGACGCAGGCGTGGTGAATGTGCTCTGCACGGAGATTTCAAAGGATGGAACGCTTCAGGGGCCTGCCGTCGCTCTCTATAAGGAAGTGATGGCCAATTATCCGCAGCTGCACCTCATAGCTTCAGGCGGCGTATCACGGCAGGAAGACATTGAGGAGCTTGAACGCGAAGGCATTCCTGCGGTAGTCTTCGGAAAGGCTATCTACGAACGCCGCATTGATTTGAAGAGTTTAATCAGACAAATAGGTTGACTGTTCGGAACCGCAACATATCGACAAACAGAAAAAGAAAATGAACAAAGGATTAGCAAAGCGCATCGTTCCTTGTCTGGACGTTAAAGACGGACAGACGGTGAAGGGAACCAACTTCGTTAACCTGAGGCAGGCTGGCGACCCGGTGGCCTTGGGCAAGGCCTATTCCGAGCAGGGAGCCGACGAGTTGGTGTTTCTTGACATCACGGCATCGTTCGAGGGCCGCAAAACCTTCACGGAAATGGTGACGCATGTGGCTCAGGAAATCAACATCCCCTTCACCGTGGGCGGAGGCATCAATGCCCTGGAAGACGTGGAGAGGCTGCTCTATGCCGGAGCCGACAAAGTGAGCGTTAACTCTGCAGCCATCCGGCGGCCCGAGCTTATCGATGAAATCGCCAACCGCTTCGGTTCGCAGGTATGCGTGTGTGCCATCGATGCCCGATTGGACAACGACGGATGGCATTGCTATGTGAAAGGCGGACGCGAGCGTGTGGAACTCGGACTCTTTGAATGGGCTAAGGAGGTGGAGCAGCGAGGCGCAGGCGAAATCCTGTTTACGTCGATGAACCACGACGGCGTGAAAAACGGCTATGCCAACGAAGCCCTTGCGCGGTTGTCCGACGACCTGAGCATTCCCATCATTGCCTCAGGCGGTGCCGGATGCAAAGAGCATTTCCGTGATGTGTTCCTCGAGGGCAAGGCTGATGCCGCCCTGGCTGCCTCGGTGTTTCATTTCGGCGAGATTCCAATCCCCGAACTGAAGAAGTACTTGAAACAAGAAGGAATTAACGTTAGATTGTAAACAAATTGACCATCTGGATTCCACGGAATTCAGCAACAAAATAGAAAAAGATGAAAGTAGATTTCGAAAAAATGGGAGGACTTGTACCTGCTATCGTGCAGGACTCGGAAACCAAGACGGTGCTGATGCTTGGATATATGAACCAGGAAGCGCTCGACAAGACGCTTGCGACTAAGAAAGTAACCTTCTGGAGTCGTTCGCGCAACGAGCTTTGGACAAAGGGAGAAACCTCGGGCAACTTCCTCAACCTGGTGAGCATCGAGAGCGATTGCGACAACGATGCCCTGCTGGTGAAGGCTATTCCCGACGGTCCCACCTGTCATCTTGGAACCGATACCTGCTGGGGAGAGACCAACGAGAAGAATCCTATCCTCTTCCTTTCATTCCTGCAGGACTTCATCAACAAGCGCCACGAGGAAATGCCTGAAGGAAGCTACACCACCTCGCTCTTCAAGAAAGGTGTGAACAAGATGGCTCAGAAAGTCGGCGAGGAAGCCCTCGAGACCGTCATTGAGGCCACCAACGGCACCAACGAGCAGCTGATTTACGAAGGTTCCGACATGATCTACCATCTGCTCGTATTGCTCACTTCGAAAGGCCTCCGCATCGAAGACCTTGCACTGGAACTGGCCAAACGTCACGACCCGAAATGGGACCGCCAGCGGCGTCGGGCAAAGGCCGATGGCAGCATGGAATAAAACCGAATAGTAACCAATTAAAGATTAGTACATAAGATGCTGATAGATTACAAGAAAGTCAACATATATCAGAACGAACTGTGTGTGCTTCACGACGTTGATTTCCATGTCGATGAGGGCGAGTTCATCTATATCATAGGAAAGGTGGGCAGCGGAAAGTCATCGCTCCTGGCCACCACCTATTGCGAGATCTATGTGGACGAAGCTGAGAAAGCCGAGGTGCTCGGCCGCAATCTGCTGGAACTGCGCCGCAAGGAGATTCCCGCCCTGCGCCGCGAGATGGGTATCATCTTCCAGAGCTTCCAATTGCTCCACGACCGTTCGGTGAAGAAGAACATGGAGTTCGTGTTGCGCGCCACGGGATGGAAAAAGAAGAAAGACATCGACGAACGCATCGACGAGGTGCTCGATGCCGTGGGCATGCTCGACAAGAAAGGCAAGATGCCTCACGAGCTTTCAGGCGGCGAGCAGCAGCGCGTGGCCATTGCACGGTCGTTGCTCAACAAGCCTAAAATCATCATTGCCGACGAGCCCACAGGCAATCTCGACCCCGAGACGGCCAGCAACATCGTCACACTGCTGAGGAATATCTCGCAGACGGGAACGGCTATCGTGATGACCACCCACAACATGCCTATGCTCGACAAGTTCCCAGGCATCGTATATCGCTGCAAGGACGGTCGTCTATACGACGTCACCAAGGACTACAACAAGCTTGACCTGACGGAAGACGCTGAAGAAGAGAACAGTTAATCGAAAATAAGAATCAAAATAAAAAATACAGAACTATGAAAGTAATGAAATTTGGCGGCACCAGTGTTGGCTCTCCCGAAAGAATGAAGAGCGTGTGCCAGTTGATTACCAAGAGCGGAGAGCCCACCTTTGTCGTGCTCTCAGCCATGAGTGGAACCACCAACAGTCTCGTTGAAATCTCCAACTATCTTTACAGGAAGAATCCTGAAGGTGCCAACGAGGTCATCAACCGTCTGGAAGAAAAGTACATGGCTCATGTGGAGGCCTTGTATTCCACCGATGCCTACAAGCAGAAGATGACTGAATTCCTGAAGGATGAGTTCAACTACCTGCGTTCGTTCACCAAGGAGCTGTTCACCTCTTTCGAAGAGAAGAGCATCGTTGCCCAGGGCGAGATCATCTCAACGAACATGGTGGTGAACTATCTGCAGGAATGCGGCGTGAAGGCCGTGCTGCTCTCAGCTCTCGACTTCATGCGTACCGACAAGAATGCCGAGCCCGACTCAACCTATATCAAAGAGAAACTCTCGAAGGTGATGGAAGAGAACGAAGGTTATCAGATCTATATCACGCAGGGTTTCATCTGCCGCAACGCCTATGGCGAGATCGACAACCTTCAGCGTGGTGGAAGCGACTACACCGCATCGCTCATCGGAGCAGCGCTGAATGTAGAGGAAATCCAGATCTGGACCGATATCGACGGCATGCACAACAACGACCCGCGCGTGGTCGACAAGACCGAGGCCGTTCGTCAGCTGCACTTCGAAGAGGCTGCCGAGCTTGCCTATTTCGGAGCTAAGATCCTCCACCCCACTTGTGTACAGCCCGCCAAGTTTGCAGGCATACCCGTACGCTTGAAGAACACCATGGCTCCCGATGCTCCAGGAACCATTATCGACAATGTGACCGTCAAGGGCAAGATTAAGGCCGTGGCTGCCAAGGATAACATCACAGCCATCAAGATAAAGTCGTCGAGAATGCTGCTTGCAACAGGTTTCCTGCGCAAGGTGTTCGAGATATTCGAGAGCTATCAGACGGCCATCGACATGGTTGCTACGTCAGAGGTAGGTGTGTCCATGAGTATCGACAACGACACCCACTTGAACGACATCGTTGACGAGCTGAAGAAATACGGCACCGTTACCGTTGATTCCGACATGTGCATCATCTGCGTAGTGGGCGACCTCGACTGGAGCAATGTAGGCTTCGAGACCATAGCCACCGATGCAATGAAGAACATTCCCGTGCGTATGATCAGCTATGGCGGAAGCAACTACAACATCTCGTTCCTCATCCGTGAGGCCGACAAGCAGCGTGCTCTCCAGTCTTTAAGCGATACATTATTCAATAAACAATAAACATCGTATTATCAGGTGATTAAGAAGTCTGAAAACATCAACACCAAACACATGAAAGGTAATTTCCCCATAGAGAAATTCGAACAGAAGGAGACACCCTTCTACTACTACGATACGCCCCTGCTCCGTCAGACGCTGCGTGCCATCAACGACGAGGTGCGTCGCCACGACAACTGGCATGTACACTACGCGGTGAAGGCCAATGCCAACCCCAAGGTGCTGAACATCATCCGTGAGGCCGGACTGGGAGTCGACTGTGTCAGCGGAGGCGAAATCGAGACCGTGCTCAATGCAGGCTTTCCTGCCTCGAAGATAGTGTTTGCCGGTGTAGGCAAGAGCGATTGGGAAATCAATATCGGACTCGATGCAGGCATTTTCTGCTTCAACGTGGAGAGCATTCCCGAACTGGAAGTCATCAACGAACTGGCAGCCGCCAAGGGAAAGGTAGCAACAGTAGCCTTCAGGCTGAACCCCAATGTGGGCGCTCATACACATGCTAACATCACCACCGGACTGGCCGAGAACAAGTTCGGCATTGCCATGGCTGACATGGTGGGCGTCATCGAGCATGCCAACCAGCTGAAGAACGTCAGTGTGGCCGGACTTCATTTCCACATCGGCAGTCAGATACTCGATATGGGCGACTTCGATGCACTCTGCAATCGCATCAACGACCTGCAAGACGAACTCGACCGCCACCACATCCGCCTCACCCACATCAACGTCGGCGGTGGACTGGGCATCGACTATCAGCACCCCAACCGCGTTCCCGTGCCCGACTTCAAGGCCTATTTCGACACCTATGCCAAGAAGCTGAAGCTGCGCCAGGGACAGACGCTCCATTTCGAGCTGGGACGTGCCGTCGTGGCACAATGCGGCTCGCTCATCACGCGCACGCTCTATGTCAAGGAAGGCGCCTTCAAGAAGTTTGCCATCGTTGATGCTGGCTTCACCGACCTAATCCGTCCTGCGCTCTATCAGGCCTATCATAAGATTGAGAACATCACGTCTGAATTGCCTCACGACACCTACGATGTGGTGGGTCCCATCTGCGAGTCGACCGATGTGTTCGCCAAGGCCATCGACCTGAACGGAGTAAAGCGCGGCGACCTGCTGGCCATCCGCTCTGCTGGAGCCTATGGCGAAATCATGGCTTCGCAGTACAACTGCCGCCGTCTGCCGAAAGGCTATATCTCAGAAGATTTTTAAATGACAGAAGAAATAATAGAAGAACAATCACCGTCGCTCCCCGCCATCTCCATCGTGATGGCTGCCCACGACCACGTCAGTGAGCTCGAGCAGCACCTGCCCCTCATTCTGGAGCAGGACTACCCCCCTGGCTTCGAGGTTATCGTGGTTGTCAGCAAGGGCGACGACGGCACCGACGACCTTCTTGAATCCATGCGGCGCAAGCATCCCAACCTCTACGCCACCTTCGTGCCCGATTCCTCGCGCTACATGAGTCGCAAGAAGCTTGCCGTCACCCTTGGCGTAAAGGCTGCCAAGAACGAGTGGATTCTGCTCACTGAGCCCGAGTGCGCCCCAGCCTCCCCCAACTGGCTCCGCCTCATGGCCTCACATTGCGATGAGTCGGTCGACATGGTGATGGGCTACAGCAATTATTCCGATGAGGCTTCCGACTACAAGCGCTACGAGCGCGCCATGTATCAGCGCCGCCTGTTCAGCGAAACCTCGCGCATTGCCTATCGCTCGGAAGGCCAGAACCTGCTCTTTCGCAAGACGATGTTCATGCAGGGTCGCGGATACGATGGAAATGCCCAGTTCGTTTGCGGCGAGTACGACTTCATCGT
Source organism: Prevotella sp. (assembly GCA_017508965.1). Classification (GTDB taxonomy): domain Bacteria; phylum Bacteroidota; class Bacteroidia; order Bacteroidales; family Bacteroidaceae; genus Prevotella. The sequence continues at coordinate 19,349 of JAFWQT010000038.1, forward strand.
CAACAAGTATGCCACCCGTGGCAACACCGCTGCCGAGCAGTCGCCCGAGGCTTGGCTCATCGAGGATGCCCCCACGCCGAAGAAGTGGAACAACCGCCACCTCTATTATATGTGTACGCGCAAGAGTCTGCGCCGCTCGTTCCTCCACCGCCTGCCGTTCAACGCCATCCAGACGCTGAAGCATCTGTGGTATGTGCTGCTGCTGGCGGCTGTCGTGGTCACGGGCCTCATGCAGCAGTGGCTCTTCCTCGGCATTGCCGCCCTGGCACTCATCGTCACGCTCATCGTCCATGCCATTGTGTGCAAGAAGCTGGCCGATGCCTACAGTCTCGACATTTCGGCCGTCAAGGCGCTCACATTCGACCTGAGCTACGTATGGCGTGCCCTCTGCTACAAGATAAAGTATCTGAAAGCCGATAAATACGATTTCACCAGTCACAGGCTATGAAGGTTATCCACTATAACGACAAGACGTCCTACAAGGACTTCAAGCTCCAGGCTCAGTCTGAAAACCCCGACCTTGTGCATATCCATGCCTGTTGGAGTCTGAAGGCCTGGCGTGTCATGTTATGGTGTCGCCGCCACATGAAGCCAGTAGTGCTCTCGCCTGCCCGACTTCTCATGCCGTGGCACGTGCGCCATTGCTACTGGCTTTGCAAGCTTCCCCAGCTGCTCATCTATCAGAAGCAGATGGTGAAGCATGCCCATGCCGTGGTGGCTGTTACCGAACAGGAGCAGCAGCACCTGCTCACTATGGGAATCCTTCCGCAGACAAAAAACACCGAGGCATGGAACGACCGCGTGGTCTTCATCCCCGACTACCGTTTCACCAGCGAGCTGACTGAAGACGACATGAACGAGCGCTACGCCCTACTCTATCAGAAAGTCATCGACAGCCATTCGTTCATGGTGATGTCGGCCGACGACCGCAAGGCCGAAAACACCCTGCTCCGCCTCGGACTCTCACAAGACATCGAGAGCCAGGGCATCACCCAGGAAGACGACCAGCGGGTGCAGAAGCTCTCAGCCGACTCGTGGCGAAAGATTCTACTGCATGCTGACGAGGAGGGCATACTGCAGGAAATCCGCAAGGGCGCCGCATTGCTCAAGATTGCCCCGCAGTCAATCATCGGCATCGAACGGTTCCCCCTGCGCGGAAAGAAGAACACCCAGCCCCTCCCCACCGACAAGGCGCTGATGATACCCCTCCGCCTGAAGGAATACTCGCAGGAGAAGAATGCCACGGCAGCCGATGTGGAGCTGTGCCGCGTCATCCTCAACTTCATCCACGAGATGAACGACGGCACCCTGTCGCGCCGCCATGTGGCCGACCTGTATACCGCCCTGCGATTCACCGACTACAACGAGAACCGCGTCACCCAGATACTCCAGATACTGAAGGAGAAGAAGACCGCCCAGCGGCTGCTCGGCATCCTCCACGAAACCCTCGGTCTCGAAGAGGGCTTCATGCCCATGGAGATGCGCAACGACTGGGGAACCCGCAAGATCAGCAAGCTCTTATACAGACTGAACATACAATAATAACTTAGCAACAGATTACTAACTATGAGCACCCATCATCACTACGACATCGAAAACGACCTCAGATACCTCAACCTGCTCTCCCAGTCGTTTCCCACGGTGGCCGAGGCCAGCACCGAGATTATCAACCTGCAGGCCATACTGAACCTCCCCAAGGGCACCGAGCATTTCCTGGCCGACCTGCACGGAGAGTTCAGCGCCTTCCAGCACGTCATGAAGAATGCCTCGGGCAACATCAAGCGCAAGGTCAACGAAATTTTCGGCAACGAAATCCGCGATGCCGTGAAGCGCGAGCTCTGCACGCTCATCTACTATCCCGAGCAGAAGCTCGAGCTCGTCAAGGTCCAGGAAAGCGACCTCAGCGAATGGTACAACATCATGATCTACAGGCTCGTGCGCGTTTGCCGCGACGTCTCCAGCAAATACACCCACTCGAAGGTGCGCAAGGCCCTGCCGCCCGACTTCTCCTACATCATCCAGGAACTGCTCCACGAGCGTAGCGAGGACATCGACAAGGCAGCCTACGTAGAGGGCATCATCGACACCATTATCGATACCGGCCGTGCCGACGACTTCATCATAGCCATCTGCCATGTCATCCAGCGGCTGGCCGTCGACAAGCTCCACATCCTCGGCGACATCTTCGACAGAGGGCCCGGGGCCCATCTCATCCTCGACATGCTCAAGGGCTACAAGGACTGGGACATCCAGTGGGGCAACCACGACATACTGTGGATGGGCGCCGCAGCGGGCAACGATGCCTGCATCTGCAACGTCATCCGCCTCTCGCTGCGCTATGCCAACCTGGCCACGCTCGAAGAGGGCTACGGCATCAATCTCGTACCGCTGGCCACCTTTGCCATGGAGACCTACAAGGACGACCCCTGCACCGTGTTCATTCCCAAGACCAACGGCGGCTCCGACGAGATGGACGCCAAGAGTGCCCGACTCACGGCACAGATGCACAAAGCCATCGCCGTGCTGCAGTTTAAGGTCGAGGCCAAGATATTCCGCGACCATCCCGAGTGGCAGATGCTCGACCGTTGCGTGCTCGACAACATCGACTTCGAGCGCAAGGTATATGTCGTCGACGGCCATGAATACGAGATGAAGACCTGCTGCTTCCCCACCATCGACCCTGCACATCCCGACCGTCTGACGCCCGACGAGCAGGCACTCATGGAAAGGCTCCACCACTCGTTCCAGATGAGCGAGAAGCTGCACAAGCACATCCGCATGCTGCTCTCCCACGGCTGCATGTACTCCATCGTCAACCACAACCTGCTCTTCCACGCCTCGGTGCCCCTCAACGACGACGGCACGCTGCGCGAGGTGCGGCTCTACAAGGACCGTGCATATAGCGGACGCGAGCTCATGCACCAGACGGGCATGATGATACGCACGGCCTTCCAGAACGACAGCGACCCCGAAGAGCGACGCTACGCCCGCGACTACTTCCTCTACCTCTGGTGCGGCCCCGACAGCATCCTCTTCGACAAGTCCAAGATGGCTACCTTCGAGCGCTATTTCCTCACCGACAAGACCATGTACAAGGAAGAGAAAGGCAACTACTTCAAGCTGCGCGACAATGGTCAGATAGTCGACGGCATCCTTAATGCCTTCGGCGTGCAGGGCACCGATCGTCACATCATCAACGGACACGTGCCCGTACATGCCTCCAGCGGCGAGAATCCCGTCAAGGCAGGCGGCAAGCTCATGGTCATCGATGGTGGCTTCTCGCAGGCATATCATGCCGAGACGGGCATTGCAGGCTACACGCTGGTCTACCACAGCCGTGGCTTCCAGCTCGTCCAGCACGAGCCGTTCACCAGCGAGGAAGACGCCATCCAGCGCGGCACCGACATCAAGTCAACCACCCAGATTGTTGAGATGAGTGCCCGCCGCATGCTTGTGTCCGACACCGACAAGGGCGAAGAGCTGAAGCGCCAGGTGGCCGACCTCAAGGAACTGCTCTATGCCTACCGTCACGGCTTCATCAAGGAGAAGCGCTGACCTTTTAAAACACTTCTTTTTCAGTCAAATATCACGGGGTCTCGATTTTTATTCGTAACTTTGTCCCCCAAATTTAAAACGTTATCATTATGACAGAGATCAAAGACAATCTTGGCGAAGAGAAAAAGAGCATCAGCTTCGTCGAACAAATAGTGGAAAAAGACCTTCAGGAAGGTAAGAACGGCGGACGCATCCAGACGCGATTCCCGCCCGAGCCCAACGGCTATCTCCACATCGGCCATGCCAAGGCCATCCGCATGGACTTCGGTGTTGCCGAGCGCTATGGAGGCATCTGCAATCTCCGCTTCGACGATACCAACCCGCAGAAGGAAGACACCGAGTACATCGAGAGCATCGAGCACGACATCAAGTGGCTCGGCTTCCGCTGGGCCAACGTATACTATGCCAGCGACTACTTCCAGGAGCTCTGGGACTTCGCCGTGTGGCTCATCCGTCAGGGCCGTGCCTATGTCGACGAGCAGAGCGCTGAAGTGATTGCCCAGCAGAAAGGCACCACCACCAGCCCCGGCCAGAACAGTCCCTTCCGCGACCGTCCTGTCGAGGAGAACCTCCGTCTGTTCGAGTACATGAACTCAGGCGAGTGCACTCCCGGCACGTTGGTGCTGAGGGCAAAGATTGACATGGCCCATCCCAACATGCTCTTCCGCGACCCCCTGCTCTACCGCGTGCTCAACATTCCGCATGTGAAGACGGGCAATCGCTGGAATGCATATCCCATGTACGACTTCACCCACGGCCAGAGCGACTATCTGGAGGGTGTCACCCATTCACTCTGCACGCTCGAGTTCGTCGAGCACCGTCCCCTCTACGACCTCTTCGTCACCTGGATGAAGGAGTATAAGGGCGAGACCGACAATATCGACGACAACCGTCCGCGCCAGACCGAGTTCAACAAGCTCAACCTCTCCTACACGCTCATGTCGAAGCGCAACCTGCTGGCATTGGTGCAGAATGGCATGGTCAGCGGATGGGACGACCCCCGCATGCCCACCATCTGCGGTTTCCGCCGTCGTGGCTACAGTCCCGAGAGCATCGTCAACTTCATCGACAAGATTGGCTACACCACCTACGACGCCCTCAACGAGATAGCACTGCTTGAAAGTGCCGTGCGCAACGACCTCAACAGCCGCTCCACCCGCGTCAGCGCCGTGCTCGACCCCGTGCGCGTAGTCATCGTCAACTATCCTGAAGACCTCACCGAGCAGCTTGTTGCCGTGAACAATCCCGAGAACGAGGCCGACGGCACCCACACCGTTGAGTTCACCCGCGAGCTCTGGATCGAGCGCGACGACTTCATGAAGGTTGCCGAGAAGAAATTCATGCGCCTGGCTCCGGGCAAGGAAGTGCGTCTGAAGAACGCCTATATCATCAAGTGCTGCGAAGACCATCCCTGCGACGAGGATGCCGAGGGCAACGTGACAACCATCTACTGCACCTACGACCACGAGTCGCGCAGCGGACTGCCCGGCTCTAACCGCAAAATCAAGGGCAAGACGCTCCACTGGGTCAGCTGCCGCCATGCCGTCAAGGCCGAGGTGCGCCTCTACGACCGTCTGTGGAAGGTCGAGAATCCACGCGACGAGATGGCAGCCATCCGCGAGGCTCAGCAGTGCGATGCCGTGACGGCCATGCGCCAGATTATCAATCCCGACTCGCTCACCGTCATCTCCAACTGCTACATCGAGCCCTATGCCGCCGACATGAAGCCAGGCCAGTACCTGCAGTTCCAGCGCATAGGCTACTTCATGGCCGACCCCGACTCCACGCCCGACCATCCCGTCTTCAACAAGACCGTCGGACTGAAGGACACCTGGGCAAAACAACAAGTCAAAGCATAGCATTTGGACTACCGAGAACTATTCTCAAGCCAGGAGTTCCGCGAACTGCTCAACGAGTACGAACGGGCTGAGCAGCAGGGATACACGCCCCTGCTCAGCTCCGACGACTATACCGACATAGCCGAGTACTACCACTACAAGGGCGATTTCGACCGTGCCCTGCAGACCATCGACCAGGCCATCGGCGTCTACCCAGGCGCCCTCGGACCGCTCGTGTTCCGTGCCCGGGCAGCCCTCATGCGCGAGGAGAATGCCGAGAAGGCCCTCTACTATGCCGACCAGATAGAAGACAAGTCCGACCTCGACTACTACTACATCATGGCCGAAATATTGATAGCTCAGTACCAGCCCTACAAGGCCAACGACTATCTGCTCGAGAAGCTCGACGACGTCGACGATGACGACCAGCAGGACTACATACTCGACGTGGCCACCATGTTTGCCGACTACGAGTACTGGGACCTGGCCGACTCCTGGATGCGCAGCTACGACGACCACGACATCCCTGACTATCAGGAACTGCTGGGGCGGCTCTGCATAGCCCGTGGCGACTACGACCGCGCCGAGCAGATATTCAACGCCCTGCTCGACGGCAATGCCTTCTCCACCTGCTACTGGAGCCTGCTTGGCCTTGCACAACTTTTCAATGAGAAAGTCTCCGAGAGCATCCAGAGCTGCGACTATGCCCTCGCGCTCAACCCCAACGACTCCGAGTCGCTGCTCACCAAGGCCAACGCCCTCTACAAGCTTGGCAACCTCGAGGAAACCATTTCCTGCTATGCCCGCTACATGAAGTCGTGCGGCCGCGAGCTGCCCGACGATTTCGACATCAACGAATACATCAGCAAGAATTAGTCTATATGAATTTCATATCCTCCCTGCTCAACAACCTCAACTACCCCACCATCTTCTTCCTGATGATGCTCGAGTCTACGGTCATCCCCGTGCCCTCCGAGCTCGTCGTCTCGCCAGCTGCCTACCATGCCGCAGGCGGAAACCTCAACATGTGGCTCGTCATCCTCTTTGCCACACTCGGTGCCGACCTCGGCGCCACCATCAACTACGTCGTGGCCTACTATGTGGGCCGCCCCGTCATCTACCGCTTTGCCAACAGCCGTCTGGGCCATCTCTGCCTGCTCAACCAGGAAAAGGTGGAGAAGAGCGAGCGCTACTTCGACTCCCACGGCAAGCTGGCCACTATCACCGGCCGACTCATTCCAGGCATACGCCATCTCATCAGCATCCCCGCCGGACTGGCACGCATGCACTATTGGCATTTCCTGCTCTACACCACCCTCGGTGCCGGTTGCTGGAACATCATCCTTGCCGGTCTGGGCTGGTATCTTCACACCATTGTCCCCGAAGAGCAGCTGCACGATAAGATTCTCGAATACGGCGACTACATCAAGTGGATCATCATCGCCCTGGTCCTCCTTGCCATCATCTATTTCGTGGTAAAGAAGCGCCTCTCCAAGCGCTCCTGAAACCCTCCCGCCGTTTTAGTGGAAACAGAAAATCCTTGCTAATTGTTGCAAGTTTTTGCAAAATTAGCAAGGATTTGCCCGTTTTTGGTTGTCTGTTTAAACACTAAGGCACGAAGGAATAAAGGACAGAAATTATCAAAAATTTCACATAATTATTTTTGTAAGATTTGTGTGGATTTTTGTTTGTTAATTATGAGGCTAATGTCCCCCCCTCCTTTCTTTAACTTTGCAGTTTGAATAGAGAGTCCTTCCGAACTCTTAAATAAATTAACGTTCAATAAGTGAAGAAAACATGAAGAGATATAACGGTTTTTCCTTACCTTTGTTGTAGAAAGGAAGGATTAACTGCCGGAGGTCACCCCATCCCTCCTTAGAGGCCATGAGCCTATCCTTGGTTGAAGGCCCTCCGGATTTCAAGCTGCAAATTCCAAATAGGAAGGTAGGCTCGAAGCCTAATTAAAGTAGTAGACACTCACAGCTTTCCTTCTGTTAACCGCTTCCTGTAACAATTAAACGTAAAGACATGAAGAAAATTGTTGTCGGCATCGACATTTCAAAGGAAAAGATTGACGCAAGCGCAATCGACGTGAGAGGCAGCCAGCTTGGCGTGGTGAAACTGGACTACCAGGTGTTCGAGAACCGCCCGATGGGTTTCCGCCGCCTGCTGGTATGGGCAAGGCACCTTGTCAAGGGTGTCGGCCTGGAGGACGTGCTGTCCTGCTGCGAGACGACGGGCGGCTATGACCGCGCTCTGTGCGACTACATCTATGCCAAGGGCCAGGACATCTGGCGTGAGGGTGCGCTTCAGATAAAGCGCAGCATGGGCGTGCGCAAGGGCAAGGACGACAAGGCCGACTCGCTGATGATTGCCGAGTACGCCATGCGCCACATGGACAAGGCCGTCATCTACGAGACGCCC
>JAFWQT010000039.1 GCA_017508965.1 Prevotella sp.
AAGGAACTTAATCTGCTCGTCGGCAGAAAGCTTCTTGCCGTTAGGATCCTTCTTCTTGCCGTTCTTCAGCTGGCTGTAGTCGTACCACCAGTTGCCGTCGGCATCCTGAGTAGCGAACTCAGAAGCAGCACAGTCCATAGCAATCTTCACGTCCTTGCCCGGCTCGTAGCCAGCAGCCTTGATGGCGTCGCAGATAATCTGCAGAGCGTCCTCGATGCCGTCCAGTGCGGGAGCGAAACCACCCTCATCACCTACAGCGGTAGAGAGGCCACGGGCCTTCAGCAGCTTGGCGAGGTTGTGGAACACCTCAGCACCCATGCGGATAGACTCCTTGATAGAGGGAGCGCTTACCGGACGGATCATGAACTCCTGGAATGCGATAGGAGCATCAGAGTGTGCACCGCCATTGATGATGTTCATCATAGGAACGGGCATGGTATAAGAGTTGCAACCACCGATGTAGCGGTAGAGAGGCAAACCCAGGGCGTTGGCAGCAGCCTTGGCAGCAGCCAGCGATACGCCGAGGATAGCGTTGGCACCGAGCTTGCTCTTGGTGGGAGTTCCGTCGAGAGCCAGCATCTTGTAGTCGAGTGCGCGCTGATCGAACACGCAGTCACCCTGAAGTGCGGGAGCGATGATTGTGTTCACGTTCTCCACAGCCTTCAGCGTACCCTTGCCCAGGTAACGGTTCTTGTCACCGTCGCGGAGCTCGAGGGCTTCGTTCTCACCGGTAGAAGCACCAGAAGGAACGGCAGCGCGGCCCATTACACCATTTTCCAACACTACGTCTACCTCAACGGTGGGGTTGCCACGAGAGTCGAGGATTTCTCTTGCATGAATTTTCTGAATCTTCATAATTTCTTTAAGTTTATGAGTATATGAGTTTACAATTATCTCAGCCTGTGAGTCTATAAGTTTCTCAGCCTGTGAGTCTTTGACTTACAATCTTTTCAATGTGCAAAGATAAAAAGAAAAAGGCAATAAAAAGCAGGTTGTCTTTCTCTCTTAATCTTTTTTAATATTATAGGAGAACGATTGAAATCTTCAGTTTGCAAATTCAGTGTAACCCGGATAATTAATCGGATTATTTAAGAACTTATTATAGGAAGATGATATAGCGTTTTTTCTTAACACAGAGGTACAGAGATACAGAGTGGTTTTTCCGAACTCCCCGCCCCTGAAGGGGAGGGGTTAGGGGTGGGGAGTGTAATGTTCGTTATCTGCCTCTATTCTTGAATACTGACCCCACCCCTTGCCCCTCCCCTACGATGGGAGGGGAGTTCAATAGCCTCCCCTCGGGGAGGTTGGAGGGGGTTACTTCTTGTAGGTGCGGATAATATTGCCATCCACAAACTGCTCTTGCTGAAGCTTAATTTCCTCAGGTAGCTGGGGAGCAGAAGTGCCGCCGGTAACGGTTTTCGGCGAGGTCTCGATGCGAATCTCGTCCCACAGTCCGGCATCGATGAACGACTGCAACGTTTGGCGGCCACCTTCGACCATAAGACTCTGGAGCCCTTCTCGTTCCCCCCAAAGGGGAGATGACATGCTGGATTCTCCTTGGGTATTCTTTCCTAAGACTATGCGCACGGGGTCTTTCCCGTGCCACTCGCGGACGTTCAGCTGTGGATGCTCGCGCTCGTCGGTAACGCGCCCCACGAGGATGGCGTCGTACTCGCTGCGCAGCTTGTGGACCAGCATTTTGGTGTAGGGAGTGGAAAGGGCAAGGGCCTGACCATGGTCGTCGATAAACCCGTTGGCGGTCTGTGCCCATTTAAGCAGGATATAGGGCCGATGATGCTGATGGTAGGTGAAGAAACGCTTGTTCAGCTGTTGGCATTCCTTTTCCAGCACGCCCACGGTCACCTCGATGCCCGCCTCGCGGATTTTCTGGATGCCACGCCCCTGCACTTTGGCAAAGGGGTCGACGCAACCCACCACGCACCGCTTCACCCCCTTGCGGATAATCAGATCGCAGCAGGGCGGCGTCTTGCCATAGTGGGCACAGGGTTCAAGCGACACATAGATGGTGGCATCTTTCAGCAAGTGTTCGTCTTCGGGGCGTACCGAGGCAAAGGCGTTCACCTCGGCATGTCCCTCGCCGCAGCGCACATGATAGCCCTCGCCGATGATGGAGCCCCCCTCCGTCTCCCCGCGATCGGGGGAGGGTACTACGATGACTGCCCCTACCATGGGGTTGGGCTTGGCGTTCTGCATGCCGTTACGCGCCAGTTGCAGACAGCGGCGCATGTACATTTCATCTATTTGCTGCTGATTCATGGTGCAAAAATAAAAAATATCCGCGGAAAAAACAAAAGAAAAGACAGGAAAGGGGATGAAAAGTTTGGATGTGTTGGCTACTTTTTGTAAATTTGCAAAATAAATCTGATAAAAAACGTATCAACTATGAAATCCGACGCCAAGCCCCTGGAAAGCACGAAATATGAGGGAAAGGAAGTCCGCCTGTGTACGGATGGGAAGTACCGCTGGACCTATCCGATGAACATGCTCACCAATCCCTCCGTCTATATAACGGTCTGCAAAATCTTTGGCAGTTTGTTTGCCATAACCTTCATCCTGGCCTACATCCGTCAGCTGTTTCGCGGCGAGTTCGCCCAAATAGCCAGCGACCTGAAATGGTGGGGCGTGGCCGTGCTGGTGTTTCTTGCCATCAGCGGTCTTGCCTACCTCATCGTGGCCGCACAGTATGGATGGAAGTACATCGTGAGGTTCACCATGGACGAGAACGGCATTGTTCACGAACAGATTCCCAGCCAGCATAAGAAAGCCGTGAAAATGGGCGGCTCACTGGCCGCAGCAGGTGCTTTGGCGGGAAGTCCCGGACGCATAGGCCAGGGACTGCTTATTGCCACGCACACCTCGCTGGCGTCGGACTTCAAGGTGGTGAGAAGCATCAAACCCCTCAGGAGATGGCACACCATCAAGGTGAACGAGCCCTTCGCCAAGAACCAGATATATACCACCCCCGAAGACTTCGACTTCGTGCTTGACTATATCCGCAGCCACTGCCCGAAAGTGAAATAACTACTTCACACGCTCAAGGAACTCTGCCTCCACGATGCGCAGCTCGCTCTTCGTCTCGCCACCGTTCTTGGCCTTGAAGAGGTCGAGTTCGCCGGCCGCCGGCTCAGCCACTTCCACGATGCCGCCAAAGGCATCCTTGTCCTTTCCGGCTCCTTTCAGCCGGATGGTTATCTCGTTTGTGGCCACGGGTTTGGCAGGTTTCAGGTGTACATACCCCAGACTTCTTTCCGTCTCACCGCTCCAGATGAGTTTCTTTCCGGCATAGATTTCAAGCGGATAGCTGCGCAACCGCCATCCCGTCAGTTTCAGGCAGATGTCGGAAACCACGGCCTTGCGTGCCAGCCGGTAGGTTATCCAGGCCGTTGACAGACGTCCGTCGTTCTTCCATTCCGAGAGTTCGTTGTCGTCGAAACTGTTGGAGGCATGAGCTTCATCGTATCCGGACGTGGCACTTGCAATGTCAATACCCGCAAAATGCTCGGTATAGGAAGGCGTGGAGGGCGTGGCACCACGGTCGAGATACGGTTTGAGTGTGAGCTGTGGCAGATATTCCGAAAGTCCGTCCTTTACTTCCACGGGACTGGTCTTTACGGTAAGATAGGCAGGTTTCACTCCTTCGGCGTAGGCCGACAACTTAATTTCACCGGCATTCACCGTGGAGCGCACCAGCACCCTGTTCACTCCGCATTCCACCGGCAGGCTGTAAGCCCCCACGTAATTATCGGAAACATTCTTCGTGGCGGCAGCGTCCAGGAGTCCGTCGGGACGGTTATCGTCGGGTTGCTGCATCTCCTTGTTGTTGCGAGTGGCCAAACCGCCTATCCAGCGCCCGTCGCCCCACATGCTAAAATGAATCATGCGGTCGTCGAGCGGACAGCGGCGGCCCTGCTCGTCGAGTACCTCCACCTGGAAAAGCACCATGTCGGCACCGTCGGCCTTGGTTCCTTCGGGATTCTCGATGGCAGTCAGTTTCAGCTGAGTGGGGGCACCAGCGGTTTCCAGCTGATACCGGCTGCCGTCAGACCCAACGGCCAGCAGCGTGCCGGGCTCGAAATCCACCTGCTCGAACGTGTGCAAATAGTGATAGCTGCGCGTGCCCTTGCCCAGCGATTTCCCGTTCAGGAAGAGTTCCACCTCGTCAGCAGTGGAAACCACATAGACAGGCTTCCGGGTGCCGGCTTCGTAGTTCCAGTGTCCGATGATATAGGTCTGCTGCGACTCATTATCCACCCATCCGTTCCACATCACCTGATGGACGAAGAAGGCATCCTTGGGTATGCGCATCGCATCGGTGACGCCACTCATGCGGAAGTTGGACTCGCCCCGATGATGCGTATTGGTATCAGAGAACACAATCTTCACGCCGCCGCTGCTGACGCGGGTTCCCGTGCCGGGACGTTCCATCCAGTAGTCGTACCAGCGGCGCACCATCTCAACGGCAAATGCGTCCATATTGTGGTTGTAGTCGGTGGCGGGCTTACCGCGATAGAGCGGACCGTCGCCTTCCTTATGGTAGGGATAAGAATATTCGTCCCAGTATTTGCGCAGTCCCTCGTCGCGACAATATTCCATGGCCCACATGGGATGCTTCTTCGACTTGTTGATATACAGCATCTCGCCGCCATATTCCGCCTCGTTGATGTCGAGCATCTCACGCGAGCCGATAGCCCGGCCGCCATAGGGATCATATTGGTCGCGCAGTGCCTTCATCTCGAGCATGTGCTCACGGCTGATGCTCTCGTTGCCACTCTCGTAGAACAAGATGCTGGGATTGTTACGGTTATAGATGATGGCATCGCGCATCAGGTCCTTGCGCTGTTGCCATCGCGGTCCTTCAACATCCTTCTCGGCATCACCGGCAGGCATGGCCTGAATCAGTCCGACACGGTCGCACGACTCGATGTCCTGCTTCCAGGGCGTGACGTGCATCCATCTGACCAGGTTGCCGTTCGACTTCACCATCAGTCCGTTGGAGTAGTCGCTGAGCCAGGCCGGAACGGAAAGTCCCACGCCCGGCCACTCGTTCGAAGTGCGCTGCGCATAGCCGTGCATCATCAGCACGCGGTCGTTCAGCCATATCTTGCCCTCGCCGAAGCGCGTCTTGCGGAAGCCGGTGCGCGTGATGACCTGATCGTTCTCTGCGTTAAGGTCCATAGGACGGGCATCGGCACCGTCCTCGGCCAGATAGGTCTTGACGGTATAGAGATAACCATAGCCCCACGACCAGAAGTGCAGTCCCTCGAGTTTTCTCTGCATGGTGACATTTCGGGTTTCGCCGGGTTGTAGCGTCACGCGCTCGCCGGGAATGATGGCCGACACGTAGTTATCAGCGTTCAGCACCTTGGCAAAAAGGCGGAACGAACGCTCGCGACTGTCCTCATTGCGCACCTGACTCTCTACATGCACCACAGCCGACCGTGCCGCAATATCGAAATCGGTGGCATAGACGTAGGTTCCGGTGGTTCCAAGATTACTGTAGAGCGGCAGCGTCTGGTAGAGTTTTCCGGTGACATGCAGCCAGACATTCTTGGGAATGCCACCGTAGTTGGCATTGAAATTGCGGTCGTTCCACTGGTAGCGGCTCTCGTACTGGCGCGAACGGTAGGTCCACGAATTGTCGCAGCGCACGGCCATCGTGTTCTCTCCTTTTATTATATAAGGTGTAAGGTCGAAGCCGCAGGCCATCACGCCGTTCTCGCTATAGCCCAGGTGATGACCGTTGATATAGAAATCGGCTCCCTGACGGACACCCTCGAACTCCACGAAGACCTTTCCCTCCAGCATATCACTTGTGGCAATGAACTTCTTCCGGTACCAGCTGATGGTGTCGGTCAGGTCGACGATATCTTTTCGGAAAGCCTCGTCGCCGTTGAAGGCATAGGGCAGTGTCACCCGCAGCCACTGACTGTCGTCGTAGCAGGGGTTGGAGGCCTCGGGGAAATCGCCCACGCAGAGGCGCCACTCGCTGTTGAAATTGAACTTCTTTCTCTGGATGGCCTCAGCCGACAGGCAAACCATTGCCAACAGCATGACAAGCAGTACGATTTTCGTTTGTTTCATTGTAGATTTCTATTGTTTTTGAGTAATTCTGCTGCGAAGGTACGAATTTTCCGTTAATTATCTTTAAATCAAGCGGAAAAATTTGGAAAATAATTTCAGAATGATATATCTTTGCAATATCAAAATGATATCACTTTAAAATTAAGATTATGGAAACAAAAGAATTTCAGTTTAAAGGAATAGTGATGAACGGCTTCTTGATGCTGTTTGTTAACCTCGCACTTTCGGTGCTGTCTATCGTGGGCATCGTGCTCAGCATTATCCAGCTCGACGAGAGCGACGGTCTTTATGGCGGCTGGATGCTTTTCGGAAGTCTTATGCTGCTTATTGTCAGCATCATCATGTGGTGCGGCCTGATCATGCTGGAGCCCAACGAGGCCAAGGTGACCACATGGTTCGGAAAGTACAGCGGCACCTTCTCGCAGACGGGCTACTTCTGGATCAATCCTTTCTACAGCACAAAAAAAGTTTCACTCCGCGCCAGAAACCTTGATGCTGAACCGATTAAGGTGAACGATAAGACGGGTAACCCCGTGATGATAGGACTCGTGCTGGTGTGGAAACTGAAGGACACATACAAGGCCCTCTTCGAAGTGGACTCCCAGACGATGGCCGCCAATCCAAGCGCCGTGGGTTCGGACACCAAGGGACTGATGAAGGCACTCGAGCAGTTCGTGCGCGTTCAGAGCGACGCCGCCCTGCGCCAGGTGGCCGGGCAATATGCCTACGACAACGAGGAGAACGAAAGCGACATCACGCTTCGCGACGGTTCCGACGAGGTGAACAAGGAACTGGAGGAGAAAATCGACGAGCGGCTGGCGCTGGCCGGCATCGAGGTGATCGAGGCCCGCATCAACTATCTGGCCTACGCGCCCGAGATTGCTGCCGTGATGCTGCGTCGCCAGCAGGCTTCGGCCATCATCTCTGCCCGCGAGAAGATTGTGGAGGGAGCCGTTTCGATGGTGAAGATGGCGCTCGACAAACTGAAGAGCGAGGGCGTGGTGGACCTTGACGAGGAGCGCAAGGCCGCCATGGTGAGCAACCTGCTCGTGGTGCTCTGCGGCGAAGACAATGCCCAGCCGGTGGTCAACACTAGTTCACTCTATTAATGAAGAACTAAAATCGGTCTTCGATGCCAAAGGAAGATAAGAAAACCAAGAGCTTCGTACTTCGTATCGACGCTGATACGATGGATGCCATTGAGCGTTGGGCTGCGGACGAGTTCCGCAGCACCAACGGTCAGCTGCAATGGATTATCAATGAAGCCCTGAAAAAACATAAACGAATGAAAAAGAAAGACGACCATGCAGAATAACAACCTTGATAACATACGGATGCCGCGCACGAAGGAAAGCACGATTTTCGAAGTCGTGCTTGCCGTCATTATCCTCATCGAAACCATCTTTCTGTACAGGCATACCCATGGCGACAGCGGCGTGATGACCATTGCAGCCACACTGTTCGCAGCCTCTGCCGTGTGCATGCTTATCGCCTACTGGCCTAAATGGATTAACATGCCCGTCACCATCAAGAACTACCGGCAGCTGGAGCTGAAGTCAAGGTCGGGCCGGGTGGCCAGCATCATCATCTCGCTGTTCCCCGCATTCTTTGCCAACAAAGAGCTGATGAGTGGGACCTCTGGAACCGTGCTGGGCATCGGGTTCACGATTCTGCTCGTGGGTGTTCTCGGCTATTTCATGTGGAAAATAGAACAGGCTGCCGAATAAAAACGTCCGGCAGGCTTGCTTTTTCTATGCTTTTTCCTTATCTTTGCAGCGAATAACATTCAAATCCAACGGCTATGAAATATTTCAGACTATTAATGATGGCTGTAGCACTCATCGCCTGCACCACAGGCGTGAATGCCCAGACCCTGCGCGACAAGAGCGGCAACAGCATAGGCAA
>JAFWQT010000040.1 GCA_017508965.1 Prevotella sp.
AATCTTTGCCGCAGAGAAGATTCAGGACGATGATCCTGCGCTGAAGGCACACATGGAGCGTGTGGACGGCTATGCCAAGATTCCCGAAGCCTATCGCGACAAGGTGATGAAACAGGCCAAGTTCGGCGTTGCTGTGGAGCAATGGGTGGAAGCCAATCAGGTGGACGCTGTTGCCCTGCAGTGCTGGGATTCGCTGGAACTGAACTACGGCTGTGCTCCCTGTATCACGATGAGTATGCTCTCCGATAAGAACATTCCCGCTGCCTGCGAGACCGATATCGCCGGTGCCGTCTCCATGCTCGCGCTCACATTAGCAAGTAAGAAGCCTGCCGCATTGGCTGACTGGAACAACAACTTTGCCGAAGACCGTAATAAGTGCGTCTGCACCCATTGCGGCAACTTCCCCAAGAAGTTCGTGGGCAACGACGACCTCAAGCTCGGACCTCTCGGCGTATTGGGACGCACCCTCGGAAAGGTCAAGACCTTCGGTGCCGTCTATGCCAAAGTCAGCGAAGGCCCGTTCACCTATTTCCGCATCTCTACCGACGACCCGAAGGGTTGCATCAAGGCCTATCTCGGCGAGGGCAAGATGACCAACGATCCATACGGAATGGATGGTTGTATCGTGGTGACGGAAGTACCTGAATTGCAGAAGCTGATGAAGTATATTTGCAAGAACGGCTTCGAACATCATGTGGCGCTATGCCGAGGTGACCTCGCAGAAATCCTGCAGGAGTCCATCGACACCTACCTGGGTTGGAATCTTTACGTTCACGAATAATAACCAAGTGCCGGTCTCTTCAGGGCCGGCACTAATTTTATAAGGAAATATAGGTGGCTTTTCGCCAGAGCGATTCGGCGGGGCCTCGCTGGTGGTTGCGTGCCCATAGACTGGAGAGGACAAGTTGGAAGACAACCATCATGATGCCGGCTAACAGGGCATAGGTGTGGCCCAGTTTGCTATAAAGCCCCAGTCCCCATCCATAAAACAGGAAGCAGCCGAGGACGGATTGCAGGAGATAGTTGCTCAGGCTCATCCGTCCGAATGCGCAGATTGGTGAGAGCAATTTGCGAAGCTGCGCCGAAGCATACCATAGCAAAACGATGGCTGAGGTTTCGGCCAATAATATCGCGAGGTTGATGATGGGGGAGAGGTAGTGGGCAATGGATGCCGGCTGTTGGTTAATCGTATATTCTGCTTGCCACCAGCTTCCAATAACGGCCAGCATCAAACTCATAATGAAAATGCATTTCCAAATGAAAAGGTTACGGCCTTCGTTGATGAACAGACGGTAGCGGCCGAACAGCAATCCTAAAAGGAAAAGTCCGAAGATTTGCGTAAGTCGGCCTGTCAGCGCAAAATAGCCCAGATTGGCAGGGAAGGCATATTGAAGGTTCAAAATCACGTTCTGCCAGAAACCGCTCTCCTGATGGTGGTGTGCCAGCATGGCGTAGTCGTCCCAAATCCAGTCGGAGGGCATTGTCCAACCGCTGAGCATTTGCCAAAGTTCGAAAGGCTGTGCCAATACGGCAATTGTAATCACCCATAACCATCGGTTCGACAGACGGCTGCAAGGTATCAGGAGCAGTCCGCATAGGGCGTAGGTGGTCAGGATGTCACCGTCGTAGATGGCAATATTTGCCAGTCCGATAACGAATAGCAGCACCATGCGCCACGCAAAGCGGGTGCGCGTCATGCTACGGTTAAGCATGATATAAAAGGTAAGCCCAAAAAGCATCGCAAAGATGCCGTACATTTTTCCCGAAAAGAGGAACGTAACAATGCGATAAACCGTTTCGTCGCACGGCAAGGTTAGTCGTGCATCTGGGTAGAACGCATCGAAAGACTCAACGGCATGAAACAATATAATGCCGATGACGGCTATGCCCCGCAGGGCATCGGCCACCTCGATTCGATGGTTTTCATGCTTCATTCGTTCATGTTTTCTCGCTGGGTGAGGTTCTCGTTGAAGGTCTGCGACATCTGTTCGCTACGTTTCTGGAGACGCGGCGAGAAGACGATGCTGAAGACGATAGCCAAAACGACGAAGATGCCGAGCATGCCTCCCCAATGGACGGTATGGCCAAGGATATAGCTGACGAAGGCGGCACCGATGACAAGGCGCAACAGTTGGAAGGCCAGTAGTTTCACTCTGCTGGCGCGGCCGCTGTTCCATAGGGCCATAACGTCTTCACTTTGGCTTCCGTTGCGCATCAGGGTCCAAAGGAAGGGAGCACAGAGAATGATGGTGAGCAAGGCCGTAACGATGTTTGCCCATGGCGCGGGCAGCATGTTGGCGATGTAGGGTTTGCCGAAATAAATCATCAGGGCAATGATGGCCATGCAGAGCACACTTTGAATCAGGATGATGAGACCGGTATGCTTCAGGTAGGTCGTCCAATGGCTGTACTGCTCTTCGGTCTCCGTCTCTTCCTCATCGGAAGCGTTGCTCTCCAGCTTGGCCCGCCAGCGTTTCGGCAAAATACGTTCCACCACGCCATAGGCAGGTTCGGCCAGTCGGATCATATAGGGCGTGGTGAAAGTCGTGAACACCGAGACGGCCACAACGATAGGGTAGAGGAAGTCGCTGGTGACGTGTAGCGATGTGCCAAGCGTAGCCAGGATAAAGGCAAACTCACCAATCTGCGTCAGCGAGAACGAGCATTGCATGGAGGTCTTCAGCGGCTGTCCGGAAAGCAGGAATCCGCCAGTACTGAGTATGGTCTGTCCCAGTATGATGGCAACAATGATGCAGAGAATGGGCACGATGTATTCGGCAATGAGCGCCACATCGACCATCATGCCGACGGAAACGAAGAAAATGGCACCGAAGAGATCCTTCACGGGAGCCACCAGGTGTTCTATCTGTTCCGCCTCAACGGTCTCGGCCAGAATGCTGCCCATGATAAAGGCACCGAATGCTGCGGAGAATCCTACGGAAGAGGCTATCACCACCATGCCGAAGCATAGGGCGAGGGCCGTGATGAGCATGGTCTCATTGCTCATCAGCGACTTCACTTTGCGCAGGAACAGCGGGATGAGATAGATGCCCACCACAAACCAGAGGACGAGGAAGAACGCGAGTTTCAGGATAGACATGAGCATCTGCGAGCCCTCGAACTCCTTGCTGACGGCCAGCGTAGAGAGCATCACCATGAGCACGATGGCCAGGATGTCCTCGATGATGAGTACACTGAGCACAAGACTGGCGAAACGCTTCTGCCGCAAGCCCATATCGTCGAAAGCCTTGAAGATAATGGTGGTGGACGACATGGCCAGCATGCCACCCAGATAGATACAGTCCATCTTGCTCCATCCGAAGAGCTGGCCCGTGAACATACCGACGAGCATCATGCCCGCAATGACCGAGCAGGCCGCAATGATAGGTGCCGCGCCCATGCGCAGGATTTTGCGGAACGAGAACTCCAGGCCTAGGGCGAAGAGCAGGAAAATCACACCTATCTCGCTCCATAGATGAATGCCGTGCATATCGGTAACGCTAGGCATGTAGGGCATGTTCGGTGAAGTCAGGAATCCCGCCACGATGTAGCCTAACACAACAGGTTGTTTCAGTCGTTTGAAGAGCAGCGTCATGGCTCCTGCGCAAATCAGAATCAGCGCCAAGTCCGCTATAAGAGGTTCTAGTTCAGACATATAGTTTTAGATTTTATTTTTTCGTTATGTCGATATGGCGGTATGACGGTATGGCGTTATGTCAACATGCCGATATTACGCCAAAAATTATCACAGCCGCAGCCCGAAGAAGGCACGGGCGCGCCATTTGTTCTGGTTGACCACCACCACGTTGTCGTCGAAGATGGAGTTGTTCATGACGAGCGTGGCACCTGCAAAATAGCGTGAGGAGAAGTTGCGGACGATGGCAACACGCTCGTTGAAAATCATGTTGAAGCGCATGTGCTTCGCCTTCTTGAGCTCATCGTTCACGGTGAATTTGTTGCGGTTATAAACCACAACGGTGGGGAGCATCGAGAAGTGGAGCAGCCATCGTTTTCCGAGAACCCAGTTGTAACCGTAGCCACCGCCAATACCTAAGTGACCGACATCGATGCTGACGTCAGGGGCATTCGGGTTCCTGGCCTTCAGTTCATCATTGGTCTTGATGCTTCCTCCCTGATAGCTGACGCCCACCAGCCATGAGCCGGCCGACTGGCGCTGGATGTAACTCTGGGTAAAGGCAGCAGGGAACGAAAAGCACTGATGGTTGAAGGTATAGTAACCGGCCAGGTTAACTACCTTCAGCGTGACGTCGCCCGACTCAAGCCTCGACCAGTTATCATCACGCCGGATGTCGCCTGTCAGCGATTCCGACCGCTGGTAGCTGAAGTCGATGCTGATACTGCTGCTATAGTAGTTCAGATTGAATTCGTAGTCCTTGTAGGCACCGCTTAGCTTGGCCGGATTTATGGCCAAAGCAGCTGAAATTCCACGGTAGGAAGCGCCAATGCTCACCGTGGTCTTGTGGCTGGTGCTGAGGTCGGCTTTCGAGTTGATGTCGTTGACCGTTCCCTTCGCATGAAAGGTGTTTCCCGTCTGGTTCAACCTTACCTTCAGTGTAATCCTTCCATCAGGGCGAACCACATAGTTCGTGTCGTAGGGAGTATGGAAATAGCGGGCCGAAAGCACACTGTCCATCCTCGCCCTACGCTCAGCCCTGCTCAGTTTCTGGGCATTGGCTGTCGTAAAGAACAGTAGGAAGACAACTGTCAAATAAAGGAAACGGTGGTTCATTCGTATCTGTTATTTTTTCTTTCCTGTTTGCTTTGTCAACTCTTACACCTTATTATTATATTAGAAAATGAATCCGAGGTTCAGGAAGAAGTACAGGTTCTTCGTGTGGTTGCTATAACCAAGCGAGGCACCTGCAGGGCCGAACAGCGTACTGTAATAATAGGATACCTGTCCTCCTACCAGTGTCCGGTTGTCGAAGAGTTCCTTCAGGTGATCGCCCTGCTGGGCACCGGCCACGCGGAGCATCACATAGCTCTTGCCACCGATGCGCTGCTGGGCCTGCAGTTGAGCGGCTGCAAAATGATGGCGTACATACTCCATGTTGCCGATGCCGGCGAAGGGCATCTGCTGCTCTACGTAGTGGCTGAACCATTCGCCGCCGATGGTGTTTCCAAAGGCAGGCGGAACAATCGTTCCGAAGAGCAGACGGCCATAGAACATTGGCTGGATAGTGAAGCGGCTGCCCATGGTGAACGACATACGCCAGCTGGCTTTCACTTCGCTCATGCCAAGCTCGTCGTCAAGTTTTGCAAAGTTATCGGTCAGATACGAATACTCGGCACTGAAACGGATACCACGGGTCGGGAAATTCCAGTCATCCTCACTATTATAGTTCACGCGGGCATGATAGCTAAAGAAATGCTCGTTCGTGAGCGTCGTCTGTATGGCCGTCTCCGTTCCGAGTTTGTTGCGGTAGTGCATGTAGTCCCACCGCAATCCGTACTGAATGTTGAAATGGCGCAGGTTGTGGTTGATGGGTATAAACTCTGCCTGGAACTGGTTGTATCGGATGTTATAGTCGCGCTCACCTTCAAAATAGATATCCACGTCGTTGCGGCGGAATGAGTAGGTGAGGGTAGGACGGGTAATGCTGCGGGGATGTACGGTCAGCTCGCCGCGGGCCATCAGTCGTTTGCCCAGTCGTAGCGTGATGTCGGTGCTGACGGGGATGGCAGTCTTGAATGGGATTTCCAGTCCCAGCTGCACGGCGGCATATTCCTCGGTGTCGTAGCGCACACCGGCATGCAGCTGAATCGACTTGCGGTTGCCAGCCGAAAGGATAACTTGCACGCCGTCGCCCTCGGGAATCTTCCGGCACTCGGCCGTCTGGTAGAACAGGTCGATACGCATCGCCGTGGTGATTTCATGCTCCAGCTTGACGTCGATGCTGTCCACTTTGTCCAGCTTGAACTTTTGCCGGATGAACCGCTCAGCCTGTGGTGTCATGTTCTCGAAGGTATACGAGATGACGCGCTGCTTCTCGGTCATCACCCGCGGACGAAGCGGATGCAGGATTACCGGACGGAACGAGTCGTCGATGCCGATGCGTTGTTTCAGGGCGATAATTTCGTTCCAGTGGCGCATGGCCTCCTCCTCGCCTCGGCGGATTAGTGTGTCGATGGCGGCATGCGAGAAACTGGCCGAGCCATAGCCCTTCGTGTCCACTTGCAGGTGGAGGTCGGTGATGGCCAGGTTCTCTTCGTATTTGTTCTTACAGTTCACGTCCACTATCTGACCGATGATGCTCATCGCACCGCCAATGTCGTCGGCGGTCTTGGGTGCTCCCTGCACGGTCACGCCGATGATGATGTCGGCGCCCATCTGGCGGGCAATGTCGGCCGGATAGTTGTTCTTCAGACCTCCGTCAACTAGCACCATGTCGCCCTTTCTCACGGGCGAGAAGGCGGCGGGGATGGCCATCGAGGCACGCATGGCCTGCGGCAGGCGGCCGCTATGGAAGTCTATCTCGCTGTTGTCGATGATGTTGGTCGCCACGCAGGCAAAGGGTATGCGCAGGTCGTGGGTGAAGTCGAGCGAGTCGGTATAGCCGGTGCAGAGCTGCTGGAACAGTTCGGCCAGGTTCTTACCCCTGATGATGCCGCCAGCGTTCGTGTCGCGCTTGCCGAACATCAGGCCGGTGGAGTAGAGGTAGGTGTATTGCTTCTGACGGTCACTCAGGCTCTGGTTGGTCAAGTCCTCCTTGTCGGTAATCACGTAGCTCCAGTCTTGCACACGCACCATCGAGTCGAGTGAGTTGGCGTTGTAGCCGATGGCATACAGACCGCCGATGATGCTTCCCATCGACGTGCCGGTGACGATGTCGATGGGGATGCCTGCCTTTTCCAGTATCTTCAGTGCACCTATATGCGCCATGCCTTTCGCACCGCCACCGCTCAACACCACGGCCACCTTTTTTCTGCCCGCGTTTGCGCTGTCGTTCTGCTGTGCGCATACCGTGCTGTCATTCTCTTGTGCGCCCGCCGTTCCGCAAAGCAGCACGGCAGCCAATGTCATGATTAGCTTTTTCATTATTTTCTTTTTTCAATATTCTAAAACCTAAGCCCGAAGAAGGTCCTGACGCGCCATTTGATGTTATGCACGGTCAGGCTTTCCTTGTGGCCGATATTGGTGAAGTTGAACACCATCGACAATCCTAGAAACTTGTTGCTCCAATGGTGCACCACTGCACCACGGCCTGTGATGATGGCTTCGGGGAAATGATAGTGCAGCGGCACGCGTGTGTCGCCGATGGTCATCGAGGTCTTGCTATACACGATAAACGTGGGCAGTGCCGAGATATGCAGCAGCCACCCCTGCGAGGGTACGTAGTTGTAGCCGTAGCCGGCCCCTATGCCGATGTTCGTCATCTTTAAGTTCATCTCCTGCGCCCAATCCAAATCAGGCCGTTCGCTGAGCTTGGCGTGCTGCCCCTGACCTGAAACGGCTAGCAGGAAGCTACCGGCCGACTTGCGCTGGATGTAACTCTGAGAGAAGGCGGCCGGATACGAAAACCGGCTGCTGTTGAAAGCATAGTAGGCATTCACGTTCAGCGTCTTCACCGAAAGCATTTCTTCGGGCAGCTCGATGCGCTCCATGCCGTCAGTGTCGTGCCAGCCGGTGAAGTTATGGGCATTCTGGTAGATGATGTCAAACCCGAAGCGTTTGCCGTAGGAGTTGAAGTTCAGCTCGTAGTCGCTGTATTTGCCCATCAGTTTTGCGGGATTCAGCGATGCGCTGAGCGAGATGCCCAGGTAGCTCACGGCTAAGCTGAGCGTCGACTTATAGTCGGCCTTCATCTCCGACTTGAAGTGGTTCCCGTTGTCTGTACCTTCCGACTCAATCTTTGCCCCCGACACGTTCAATCGGGCCACGACCGTCCATTTTGTCGTCGGTCGTGTAATATAGTTCGTGTCTAAATTTCCGCCTTTTTGAAAATAGCGGGCGGCAAGCGTACTGTCCACATGAGCTCTCACTTGCTGGTCGTGGCTCTGTGCCACAGCCATTGTGGTGAAAGCGAGAAGGAAGGATACAAGCGTCCAATATCTCATCTATACCTTATTTATAATATATTTGACCACAAAGATACAGCAAATGAATGATAAATCAAAATGAATTACAAAGTTTTTAGGAATTCGGAGCCTGATTTATATCTAAACACTATTCCTCACGCGCGCATAGAAAGTTTTTTTCGAAAAAAAATGCCACTTTGCCACTTGCCCTGTGTTTATAGGGGTTGGCGCGGTGGCATTATGGTGGCATTAGTGGCATTTTTTGAACATTTTGAGCCCCTTGATAAGGGGCGGCTCTAAAGCAGGGATTAATTAACTGAACACAAAGACACAAAGGCACAAAGTTTTTTTTTCGTTATCGTTATCGTCATCGTCATCGTTATCGTTATCGTTATCGTTAGCGTTTAAAATTAGTGCGCAATTGTGCCGATGGGTTGCACCGTTAGTGCTAATAGGCTGCACTACTAGTGCGAAAGGATTGCACTTTTAGTGCAAAAGGGTTGCACTACTCTGATTTGCAAATGGAAAATTTCCAATTAATTGTAAAATGCGCAATAATTACTCAAAATGTAAGGAAAAGGCAAAGATTTCAAACAAAATGCGTAAAATTGTTTTGAAATTGTTTGCAATTTAATAATTAATATGTACCTTTGCACCCAAATTTGCGGAAGCGAGGGCAAAAGCCGTTCTGCCGGCCGCAACCAACAGCTATTAATACGAGCATAAAAATGAGTAAGATTTTAAAGCCCATCGACTATCAGCCTGTGCTAGACATGCGCCAGACGGAGCAGGGAATCAAACTGATCAAGGAATTTTTCCAACAGAACCTGAGCACGGAACTGCGTCTGCGCCGTGTCACCGCGCCCCTGTTTGTGCTGAAGGGACTGGGCATTAACGACGACCTGAACGGAGTGGAGCGCCCCGTCACTTTCCCCATAAAGGACCTGGGCGACCAGAAGGCCGAGGTGGTGCATTCGCTGGCTAAATGGAAGCGCCTGACGCTGGCTGAATACCAGGTGGAACCGGGCTACGGCATCTATACCGACATGAATGCCATCCGTGCCGATGAGGAACTGGACAACCTGCATTCGCTCTACGTTGACCAGTGGGACTGGGAGGCCGTGATCTGCAAGAAAGACCGTACGCTGAAGTACCTGAAGGACATTGTCAGCCGCATCTATGCTTCGATACTGCGCACCGAGTTCCTGGTGTGCGAGCGCTATTGCAAGCTGAAGCCCTTCCTGCCGCAGGAGATACATTTCATACATGCCGAAGAACTGCTGCGCATGTATCCCGACAAGACCGTGAAGGAGCGCGAAGACCTTATTGCCAAGGCCTATGGCGCTGTGTTCATTATCGGCATTGGCGGAGATTTGTCGAACGGCGAACCGCATGACGGACGTGCTCCCGACTACGACGACTGGACGACACCCAACGAGGACGGATTCATGGGCCTGAACGGCGACATTCTGATATGGTATCCCGTGCTGGGACGCTCGGTCGAACTCTCGTCGATGGGCATACGCGTTGACAAGGAAAGCCTGCTTCGCCAGCTGAAGATGACGGGCAAGGAAGAGCGCGAACAGCTGTACTTCCACCAGAAACTGCTGAACGGCGACCTGCCGCTGAGCATCGGCGGAGGTATCGGACAGAGCCGACTGTGCATGGTGCTGCTCCACAAGGCTCACCTCGGAGAGATACAAGCCAGCATCTGGCCCGACGATATGCGCCGGGAATGCGAGAAGCTAGGAATAAAGATTATTTGAATGACTAAGTGAACTCAAGGTCGAGTAATCCCCGCAATTTTTCGATTGCGGGAT
This sequence comes from Prevotella sp., assembly GCA_017508965.1. Lineage (GTDB taxonomy): Bacteria > Bacteroidota > Bacteroidia > Bacteroidales > Bacteroidaceae > Prevotella. The sequence goes on from JAFWQT010000040.1 coordinate 9,861, forward strand.
TTTTTTTGATGATAGCCTCGAAGAGTTCCTTCTTCGAAAGCACCCTTTTCACTTCTTCCGATTTGGCAAGCCGCAGGGTGAGCGTCAGGTCGTTGTTGTGGAGGTCGTTAGCCAGTGTGGAGCGGATGCGCCCGCGGATGCTGTTCATCTGGTTGAGCAGCATCTGGTTGTCGACGGTCACCTCTACGTTGGGGTATTGAGTGATGACGGGCTTCATGTTGAGCATTCGGGCGCTGATGCCCGCCATCTGCTGGGGCATGCGCCGGCACATGGCCACCCATTGGGTGATGAGCTCCGTCTCGGTGAACTGTTTCTGGTCGGTGGTCTCGATGACGGGTGCCGTTTCCGGAATATCGGCTTCGGCTGGCTGGGTCTCATGGCTGACTTTCTTCAAGTTGGCAAACGAGAAGCCGATGGAGTCGAGCCGTACTTTGGGTGCTGGGCGCCGGATGCCTTTTTCCTGGGGATTGGTATCGGGCGCGGAGGGTTGAACCTTTGCCGTTTGCAAAGGCTTTTGTTCAGCCGCAGCCACCTGCTGAGCCGCTTGTTGGGGCTGAACTTGTTTTACTAATTTCTGGAACAGGGATTTCAGTCGCTTAGGGCTGCGCCCCGCCGCAGGTGTGTCGTCCTCCTGGGTAATCTGTGCTATCTCGATGAGCGTCAGTTCCACCAGCAGCCGCTTGTTGCTGCTCTGGCGGTAGGCCTGGTCGCACTGGTTCATCAGTCGCAGGGCGGTATAGAGGAACTTCACGGGGCATTTCTTGGCCTGCTCCTTGAATTTCACGGCCTGCTGCTGACTCACTTCGATCAGGGGGATTGTCTGTTCGTCCTTGGCCATCAGCACATTACGCACGTGCTGGGCCAGTCCGTTGATGAGATGTCCTCCGTCGAATCCCTTCGAAATGACCGAGTTGAGCAGCACCATCACGTCGCAGACTTTGTTCTCAAGGGCGTAGTCGATGATGTTGAAATAGTTCTCGGCATCGAGCACGTTCAGGTCTTCGATGACTTTCTGGTAGGTGATGTTCCCCTGACAGAACGAGACGGCCTGGTCGAAGATGGAGAGCGCGTCGCGCATGCCGCCGTCGGCCTTCTCGGCAATCACGTTGAGCGCTTCTTCCTCGTAGGTGACGTTCTCTTTCTCGGCCACCATCTTCAGGTGGTTGATGATGTCGTTGACGGTCATCCGCTCGAAATCGTAGATCTGGCATCGCGAGATGATGGTGGGCAGAATCTTGTGCTTCTCGGTGGTGGCCAGGATGAAGATGACGTGTGCGGGCGGCTCTTCAAGCGTCTTCAGGAATGCGTTGAAGGCCGAAGACGAGAGCATGTGCACCTCGTCGATGATGAACACCTTGTAGCGCCCCACCTGTGCCGGTATGCGCGTCTGCTCCATGAGCGCCTTGATCTGTTCGACACCGTTGTTGGAGGCTCCGTCGAGCTCGAACATATTATAGGAGCGCTGCTCTAGGAAGGCCTTGCAGCTCTCGCATTCGTTGCAGGCATCGCCATCGGGGGTGGGATGCTCGCAGTTGATGGCTTTGGCGAAGATGCGGGCGCAGGTGGTCTTTCCCACGCCTCGCGGCCCGCAGAACAGATAGGCATGTGCCAGCTTACCGCTCTTCACGGCATTCTTCAGCGTGGTGGTGAGCGCCGACTGTCCCACCACGGAGTCGAATGTCATGGGCCGGTATTTTCGTGCAGAGACTATATAATCCATATTAATATAATGTGGTTTTTACGATTTACAGATTTGCGTTTTTATTCTTATTGTCGGATTTGACCGCAAAGATAATGTAAAAAATCGATTAAGCGAAGAGAAAAAATATTTTTTTTCTTGAGCGTGAGTTTTTTATTTAAAGGCAGTGATTTAGATGTTGAACTCTCGGAGGCTGGCAACTCTCTTTTTATGTAGAGGAACAGCTAAATGAACTCCCCGCCCCTGGTAGGGGAGTACAAGAACCTCAAAAATCCTTTGCTATACTCCCCTCCATTTAGGGAGGGGATGGGGGTGGGTCTCTTCTTTTTTTTTCAAAATAATCCACCGAAGTGATGGATAATCAAAAATATTTTTTACCTTTGCACAAAATTCAAACATCAGGCGGTAAACCGCAAACCTTTAAAAACTGTAATACATTGAGTCGTTCAAACCCGATATGGAGCTTCTTGAGTCACAACAAATATTGGATTGTGATCATCATTGGTGTGCTGATAACGGTGGTCGTAGATGAGAACAGCGTGATGCAGCGTCTGAAGCTGGACATGCAGATTAGCGACCTGAAGGAGCAGATTGCCGACTATAACGCCCAATACGAGCGCGACCAGGCCCGGCTGAAGGACCTGCGCCGCAATCCGCATGCCATCACGAAGATTGCCCGTGAGCGCTATTTCATGAAGGCCGACGACGAGGACATCTTCGTGCTGAGCGACGAATTACCAACAGCTACTGAAAATGAGACAGCTAAATAGCATTCAGAACTTTATTTTTATCGCAGGAGGCGTGCTAATGGTTGTCGGCATCGCCCTGAATTTCTTTGGCTTCCAGATGGTTGGGGCATGGACGTTTCTGGCCGGGGCCATAGGGTTCGGTGTGATGCAGATGATGCAGCAGTACGACGGCAAGGACATTGTGATACGCCGCCTTCGCCGGATGATGACGCTGGCCGACGTGCTTTTTATCGTTGCCGGACTGCTCATGGTGGAGCAGAACTGCCAGTTCCTGCTTCCGCTTTTCCAGAAAAACGGCATTCAGGGACTGACCTATTATGCCCAGTATGTGGTGCACAACAACTGGGTGCTGGTGCTGTTCATCGCGGCTATTCTTGAGCTCTATACCATGCACAGAATCTCGAATGAACTCTCTAAAGAGGCAAAAAAACTATAAAAGTTGGGATTTTCTTTTAAATTGAATAAAAATTTTTCCTTTCTTCAATAATACGTTGTACATTTGTGGCGGTTTTAAAGACTACCCAACTTAATATGAGCAGAATTCTCTACGCACTCTTGGCTTTTGCAACGCTGACGTCGTGTGCTAACTCTTACAATATTCAGGGATCGAGCAACGTTTCTATCCTTGACGGACGGATGCTGTATCTGAAAGTCTACAACGACGGTGAACTGAAGAATGTAGATTCTTGTGAAGTGGTGCACGGACAGTTCCACTTCCAGGGAACGGTTGACAGTGCCAAGATGACCACGCTCTTCATGGACGACAAGAGCGTGATGCCTGTAGTGCTCGAGAGCGGCGACATCACCGTGAGAATCGACAACACGCAGCAGGTGGTGACCGGAACGACGCTCAACGAGAAACTGTTCAAGTTTATCGACGAATACAACAAACTTGATAATCAGGTGGTTGACCTGGGACACAAGCAGAGCCAGGCCATCATGGACGGCGAAGACGAGATGGTGGTGAACGAGCGGCTGAACAAGGAGGCCATGCAGATTGCCCAGAAGAAGGACGAGTTGCAGACCAGCTTCATCGAGGAGAACTTCGACAACGTGCTGGGTCCCGGCGTGTTCTTCATGCTTACCGCCGGCTATCCCTATCCCGAGCTGTCGCCCTGGATAGAGGCGCTGATGAGCAAGGCCACCGACAATTTCAAGAACGATTCGTACGTGAAGGACTACTACGAAAAGGCTAAGCAGAACGAGGCCATCATGAACGGAACGGCCGACCAGCCGATACCCGAGGGCCAGCAGATGCCAGCTGTTCCGGCTCCGCCCACGCCCAGCCAGATGGCCACGCCAATAGATTCCCTCACCAACTGATTGAATATGGAATAACGAATTCATAAGGGCGCAAAGGATACGGCATAGCAACAGCTTTCATTCCGTAGTCTTTGCGCCTTTGTGTAGAAATACGATACAAATGAAAACACTGATTAAGAATGCGTTGCTAGTAAACGAGGGACGTACCTTCAGGGGACACCTGCTCATCGAAGACCGTCTGATTGCCGACATCATCGAAGGCGATGAGGCGCCATCGGGTGCCGACCGCGTGGTGGATGCTTCGGGCTGCTACGTCATTCCGGGTGTCATCGACGACCATGTGCATTTCCGCGAGCCGGGACTGACGCGCAAGGCCGACATCGAGAGCGAGAGCCGGGCAGCAGCCTATGGTGGCGTGACCACCTATTTCGATATGCCGAACACCGTGCCGCAGACCACCACGCTGGAAGCACTCTACGAAAAGTTCCAGCTCGGGGCGCAGAAGAGCCACGTGAACTATTCGTTCTTCTTCGGTGCCACCAACGACAACTATCACTTATTCCGTAAACTCGACCCTCACCGCATTCCCGGCATCAAGCTCTTCATGGGCAGCAGCACGGGGAATATGCTCGTCGACCGCGACGAGGCGCTCAATCAAATATTTGCCAATGCAGCTCCGTTTCGCATCATGGCTCATTGCGAGGATACGGGCATCATCAACCGCAACATGGCTGAATTCAAGGCCCGCTACGGCGATGATCCCGCCATTTGGACGCATCCGCTGATTCGTAGCGAGGAAGCTTGTCTGACATCAACCATGAAAGCCATCGAACTGGCCATCCTTCACGATGCGCGCCTGCATGTGGCACATGTGACGACGGCCGCCGAACTGGAGATGTTTGCGCCCTTCACTTCCATGATTACGGCCGAGGCCACCGTGGGACACCTTTATTTCTCACTAGTCGACTATGACCGTCTGGGAACTAAGATTAAGGTGAATCCTGCCATCAAGAACTTCCGCGACTGCTACGCCTTGCGTCAGGGACTTACCGACGGGCACGTCTCGGTCATCGGAACCGACCATGCTCCTCATCTGTTGGAGGAAAAGCAGGGTGGGGCGGCCAAGGCCGTCTCGGGCATGCCGATGATTCAGTTCTCGCTGGTGACGATGCTGGAACTTGTCGATGAGGGGGTGCTGCCCTTGGAACGTCTGGTGGAACTGATGTGCCACAATCCCGCCCGCTTGTTCGAAGTGTCGGGGCGTGGTTATCTGCGCCCTGGTTATGCGGCTGATATCGTCGTCGTGGAAAAGGGCAAGCCCTGGCAGGTGATAGAGGAGGTGATTCAGAGCAAGTGCAAATGGAGTCCGATGATGGGCCACGAGTATCAATGGCACGTGCGCGATGTGTTCTGCAACGGGCATCATCTGCTGAGTCCCGATGGTTTCGACGATGCCTACCGGGGCGAGGCTGTAAGGTTCAGAGACTGATGGACGGCAAGGTACACCATATTATATATAAGGTTGGTGAACTGAAACCCTATATCAACTGGCCTTATTTCGACTATGCCTGGGGCGTGGGCAGCAAGGGGCGGCACGAACGGACGGAACTCCGCCGCGAGGCCGACGCCATGCTTGTCGAACTCGAAGGCCGCTATTCGGCTCATGCCTTGTTTGGCATATTCACGGCCAACAGCGATGGCGACGACATCCTGGTGGATGGTATTCGTATTCCGATGCTCCGTCAGCAGCATGCATCAGGCGCGAATCAAACCAGTCTTTGCCTGGCCGATTTCGTCCGTCCGCTCTCTATGGGCGTTCCCGATGAAGTGGGGGTGTTTGCCACCACCGTCGATGCGGCATTGGAAAAAGACTTTGCCACCGCCGACCCTTACCGGAAGATGATGGCGCAGACATTGGCCGACCGGCTTGCTGAGGCCGCTGCCGAGAAGATGCACCAGGAGGTGAGAACCAGCTATTGGGGATATGCTCCTGATGAACGGCTCACCATTCAGCAACTCCACATCGAGGCCTTTCAGGGCATCCGTCCGGCGGTGGGCTATCCATCGCTCCCCGACACCAGCGTGAACTTCATCCTCTCGGAGTTACTGGACATGAAACAGATAGGTATCCGCCTGACCGAAAGCGGGATGATGATGCCGCATGCTTCGGTGAGCGGTCTGATGATTGCGCATCCCAAGGCCCGTTATTTCAATCTGGGAAAAATCGGCGAAGACCAGTTGCGCGACTACGCTGCCCGTCGTGGCGTGCCTGTAGAACTTATGCGCCGCTTTCTTTCTAACAGTTTGATTAAATGAAAATTATAATAAATATCCAAATCTAAAATTTAACCCATTCCCCCTCCCTTTGGGAGGGCCGGGGTGGGCTTCCCAATTATGATTGCTAGAATACTGATACCTCTTTTGATTCTCATAGCATTGCCTGACCTTTATGTCTACTGGCACTACAAGCGCCGGAAGTGGAAGGGCGGATTCCTGAAGCGGCTTTTCTGGTGGATGCCTTGTCTGCTGATGATGGCCTACACGCTTTACCTGGCCTGTCAGCCCGACTTTGCTCCCGCTAATCATTATCTGCTCGACGTCTATCTCATACTGTTGGGCGTTATTGTCATCCCGAAGGTCGTATATGCCTTCTGTTCGATGACGGGACTGCTCTATTGCCGCATGGTCCGCTCGAAGCAGAACTACGGGAATCTGATTGGTCTTCTGCTGGGCGTCTTCGTGGTTTATGTCACGCTTTACAGCTATTTCATCGGTTCCCGCAAACTGGCCGTTCGTCAAGAGACTTTCACCTCGAAAGAACTGCCCAAGGCCTTCGATGGCTATCGCATTGTTCAGTTCAGCGATGCACATGTGGGTAGCATACCGCTGAGTCTGCTCGAAGAGGCGGTCGACAGTATGAATGCCCAGCAACCTGATCTCATCGTCTTCACGGGTGATTTGCAGAACATACGTCCGCAGGAACTCGATGCGGTGATGCCCATACTGAGCCGGTTGCAGGCCAAGGATGGCGTCTATAGCATTTTGGGCAATCACGACTATACCTTCTATATGGAAGACGATGCCGAATCGGACATCATCAACGAGGAAATGATGAAGCAGAAGCAGCATGCCATGGGGTGGAAGTTGCTGCTCGACGAGCATGTCGCCCTGAAACGGGGCGGCGACGAGATAGTGCTGGCCGGCATGGAGAATCTGAGTCAGAAGCCTGAGCAGTCGCGCGGTGACGTCGGTAAGACGATGAAGGGCATAAAGGAAAAGGCTTTTGTGTTGATGCTTCAGCACGATCCGTCGGCATGGAAAAGCACTATCCTGCCAGAAACGAATGCACAGCTCACGCTGAGCGGACATACTCATGGCGGACAATTCCAGTTGTTTGGATTGAATCCGGCTTCCATCAAGTATGATGAGTACGACGGCATGTATCAGGAAAACAAACGGGCGCTCAACGTCAGTTCGGGTTTGGGCGGTCTTGTGCCGTTCCGTTTCGGCGTGACGCCCGAGTTTGTAGTCATCACCCTGCGTCGCTGACCGCCTTTCCCCTTCCTGCTTGCTTATCCGCAATGGAAATACCTGGTCACCAGCCGTTGTATTTCCTCGGGCTTGTCTTCGATGTCTTTTCTTAAAGTGCTGTCTTCGAACGCTTTAAGCTGTGCGATAATCCCGTCAATCATTTCGGGCGAGAACACGCCATACTCTTCGAACACCTTTCTCTGCCGCTCCAGGCACTCGGCCGATGCCGCGCACGAGTCGGGCAACTGTGCCAGCGTAGCCAGCCGGCCGGCATTCTCTTCGTCGTGTATGTTCACGTTCACATAAGTTCTTTCGGCCACCTCCAGCGCATCCTTCATCTCGAAGCCGTGGCGACAGGCCACGCAGAGTCCTGCCAGCAGCTGGTACAGGTCGGCCGAGCCGTCGGGCGAACGCATCTCCACCGTCTGCTTCTCGCTTGTGTCGAAGAAGGTCTGCGGTTCCAGTGGATTGGCCGCGTTACACATATCGGCATCTGTGGCCCATCCCAGCGGCACGCGCACCAGCACGCTGCGGTTGCGGTCGCCCCAGCACACATTTGTCGGAGCCTCCTGGTGAGGTACCAGTCTGAAGTACGACGTAGGGTTCTTGTTGCCGAAGGCTGTGATGGCCGGTGCCACGTCCATCATGCCAGCTATCATTTTGCGAGCTGCCTCGCTGAGCACGGCTTTCTTTCCTTCGGTGGGCATTGTGTTTAGCATCTGGTTATGCCCGTTCTTCATCATCCGCATGTGGATGTGCAGTCCCGAGCCCGCCTTTCCCGTGGTAATCTTAGGTGCGAAGGTAACGTTGTAACCCAGCAGGTAGCCCAGGTTGCGGATAATCCATTTCGCCACCATCAGCTGGTCGGCAGCCTGCTCCACGCCCACGGGCAGGAACTCAATCTCGTTTTGCTCATAGTTGATGCCGTCGAGCGTAAAGTTTCCCACTTCCGAGTGTCCGTATTTTATTTGTCCGCCCGCCTGAGCTATAAACTGCATGCATTGCGTGCGGAACTCGTTC
>JAFWQT010000041.1 GCA_017508965.1 Prevotella sp.
GATGCCGACATGTACTGGCACTTCGCCAAGAAAGACATCAACGGAGTGGCCGAGCGAGGCATTGCCCTGCACAAGATGATTCGTCTGGTCACCGCGGCAGCCATCAACGGCGGCTACCTGAACTTCATGGGCAACGAGTTCGGACATCCCGAATGGATTGACTTCCCCCGCGAAGGCAACGGATGGAGCTACAAATATGCCCGCCGCCAGTGGAACCTTGTCGACAACAAAGACCTCTGCTACCATTGGCTGGGCGATTTCGACCGCGAGATGCTCCGTGTAATCAAGAGTCAGAAGAACTTCCAGAACACCCCCGTACAGGAAATCTGGCACAACGACGGCGACCAGGTGCTGGCCTTCATGCGCGGCGACCTCGTCTTCGTGTTCAATTTCTCGCCCACGAAGTCGTTCACCGACTATGGCTTCTTGGTGCCCACCGGCAGCTACGACGTGGTGCTCAACACCGACTCGAACGACTTCGGCGGCTTCGGATTTGCCGACGACTCCGTGACCCACCTCACCAACTTCGACCCGCTCTACGTGGAAGACCACAAAGAGTGGCTCAAATTGTACATCCCGGCACGCAGTGCTGTAGTCCTTAAGAAGAATTGAAAGAAACATCCCTGCGCAATAGCACCGTCACCGTGAAAGTGATGTGTGCTATTGCTTTCCTGGCATTCGCCGTCTGCTTCCTGTTCAACTACCAGGCAGACACCCTCTACTATCTCCAGCACGTGTTGTCGGGAGGTAAGACCAGCTACGACCGCGTCATCGGCGGCATCATCATCCTTGCCCTGCTTTGGCTCATCCAGTATGCCGTCTATCGCATCACCCGTCTCTACAAGCGCGGTCATGCCCTTACCTATTTTCCCTCCATCCTGCTGCTCACCATCCTCACCGATGTCACCACCGACGGGCACATCCCCCTCTATTGGGCATGGATTGCCCCGCTGCTCCTGCTTGCCTTCGTAGCCCTTGCATGGGTGAGCAAGCAGTTCGAGACCTACGAGCCCGGTCAGGACAACCCCGGACTGTTCTCCCGCCAGATGTGGGTCAACATGCTCACCATGGTCATCATGTTCCTCTTTGCCTGCCTTTTCAGCAACCACAACGAGATATTCCACAACCGTCTCGAGGCCGAAAGGCTCATCCTGCAGAAAGACTATCAGCAGGCGGCACTCGTAGGGCAGAAGTCGCCCGAAGCCGACAGCAGCCTCACCATGCTGCGCGTCTATGCCCTGGCCCAGACCGGCCAGCTGGGCAGCCATCTGTTCGAATACCCCATAGTGGGTGGGGCAGAGGTGATGCAGCCCAACGGCCACTCCTTGCGCACGCTGCTGCTGCCGCCCAAGCAGATACGACTGATGAACAAGACCCGCCACACCCGCAACGACTGTCTTCTTTCAAAGCATCTCCTGGCCCGCGACCTCGATGCCTTTGCCCGCGACATCACCAAGTTCTACGACATCGATTCCGTCAGGGTTCCCCGTCACTATGCCGAGGCCCTGGTGCTCTACACCCACCTGCGCAGTCACCGCCTGCTCACCTATCACGACAGCGTGCTCGATGCCGACTACGAAGACCTGCGCAAGCTCCAGCGTCGCTATCCCGACCAGACCACCCGTCAGTCGGCCATCCGCGACACCTACGGCAACACCTATTGGTATTACTATCTGAAGAAGCAGGAATAGAACTTTTTGTGACTTTGTGACTTTGTGACTTTGTGACATTAAGGTGTTTTCATATCCGCAGCTTATAGTGCATCCTATAGGTTATTATTATATATATTGTAATATATATAATAATAAGAGTATAATCCTTAACAACTGTTAATTTCATGGTGCTCGAAAAGTATGGAAGGTGCTTAATGTCACAATGTCACAATGTCACGTTGTCACAAAACGGCCGTAAAGTCCCTGTTTATCGGGGTTTCTCGTGTTTTCCACAGAGAAGGGTCTAGTACGCTAAAGTCTAATCGGGTGTCATTTAAAGTCTGAAAGCAGCCCTTCCTAAGTCTGAAAGCAGCCCTTCCAAAGTCTGGATGCAACGCTTCCAAAGGGCTGAAACACGGCTTCCATTGGACGAAAGCACGCCTTCTGCTGCTCAGAGGCAATTGATAGAAACTACATCGCAAAGAAAAAGAGGGGCGTCGCAAAACGCGACGCTGGTTCGGAATGCTTCAATTTTCTCGGAAAATCCTTTACAAACACCCTTAATTAATTTGCAAGTTTTCCCCGATTTTTACATTTTTTTAACCACTTTTTCGCCGTAATGATATAGATGCCGGCTGAAAGTGGAGGGGTCGGAGGGGAGAAGATTAGTCTTGCTTCAGCTTCGGTTTCAGGAATCTTGGGGTGTAGCCAAGGGGACTTTCGGCCACTTGTTCGGGGGTGCCTGTGGAAAGCACGATGCCGCCCTTGCGGCCTCCCTCGGGGCCCATGTCGATAATCCAGTCGGCCAGTTTTATCACGTCGAGGTTGTGCTCGATGATGATGACGGTGTTGCCGCGGTCGACCAGCTTCTGGAGCACGTCGATCAGGATGCGGATGTCTTCGAAATGCAGACCGGTGGTGGGCTCGTCGAGAATGTAGAGGGTCTTTCCGGTGTCGCGCTTCGAGAGTTCGGTGGCCAGCTTCACTCGCTGGCTCTCTCCGCCCGAGAGGGTGGTGGATGGCTGTCCCAGCTTGATGTAGCCGAGACCTACGTCCTGAATGGTCTTTATCTTGCGCAGTATATCTGGCACATTTTCAAAGAATTCCACGGCTTGGTTGATGGTCATGTCGAGCACGTCGGCAATGGACTTTCCCTTGTAGCGCACCTCGAGCGTCTCGCGGTTGTAGCGTTTGCCGTGACAGACCTCGCAGGGAACCATCACGTCGGGAAGGAAATTCATCTCGATGCTTTTGTAACCATTGCCGCCACAGACTTCGCACCGTCCGCCCTTCACATTGAACGAGAAACGGCCTGGCTTGTAGCCGCGGATTTTTGCCTCGGGAAGGTTGACGAACAGCGAGCGGATGTCGGAGAACACACCGGTATAGGTGGACGGGTTGGAGCGGGGAGTGCGGCCGATGGGGGTCTGGTCCACATTCACCACCTTATCTATATTATCTATGCCTTCCACGGAATCGTAGGGCATGGGCTTTTTCAGCGAGCGGTAGAAATGCTGCGAGAGGATGGGCTGCAGTGTCTCGTTGACCAGTGTTGACTTGCCGCTGCCGCTGACACCCGTCACCACAATCAGCTTGCCCAAGGGGAACTCCACGTCGATGTTTTTCAGGTTGTTACCGCGGGCACCATGAATGACAATCGACTTGCCATTGCCCTTACGGCGCTCTTTGGGCAGCTCAATCTTCAGTTCTCCGTTCAGATACTGGGCTGTCAGGGTGTGCTGCCTGAGCATGTCGGAGGGTGTGCCCTGGAACACCACCTGTCCGCCCTTTCGCCCAGCCTTCGGTCCGATGTCAACGATGTAGTCGGCCGAGCGCATCATGTCTTCGTCGTGTTCCACCACGATGACCGTGTTGCCAATGTCGCGCAGTTCCTTCAGGGATGTTATCAGCCGTTCGTTGTCGCGCTGATGCAGTCCGATGCTGGGTTCGTCGAGAATGTAGAGCACGTTGACCAGCTGTGAGCCAATCTGTGTGGCCAGACGGATTCGCTGGCTTTCACCGCCTGAGAGGGTAGCACTCTGACGGTCGAGCGCCAGGTAGTCGAGTCCCACTTCGAGCATGAAATCGATGCGTGTGCGAATCTCCTTCAGTATCTCGGCGGCTATTTTCTGCTGCTGGGGGTCCATGTGCTGTTCCACTTCGGTACACCAGGTCTTGAGTTCGGTGAGGTCCATCTGGGTGAGGTCGCTGATGTTCTTGTCCCAGATTTTGTAGGAAAGCGACTCGCGGTTGAGCCGCTGGCCCTTGCAGTCGGGACAGGTGCATTCGGCCAGGAACTGGTCGGCCCATTTCTGTCCGTTGGCCGAATCGTCGTTGTCCATCACGCTCTGCAGATACTTTATCACGCCGTCGAAGCTGACGAAATAGTCGCTGGTGGTGTGGATGACCTCTTTGGGAATCTTGACGTTCTCGAGCGTTCCGTAGAGCACTTCGTAGAGTGCATCCTGGGGAATCTGGTCGATGGGCGTCTTTATGGTGAGGTCGTGTTTCTTCAGGATGGCCTCAATCTGCCAGAACACCATCTGGTTCTTGTAGTGGCCGAGCGGTGCAATGCCGCCCTCGTGGATGGAGAGCGCACGGTTGGGGATGACCTTGTCGATGTCGATCTGGTTGATATAGCCAAGTCCCTTGCAGGTGGGACAGGCACCTTCGGGCGAGTTAAACGAGAACTTGTTGGGTGCAGAGTCGCCATACGAGATGCCGCTTGTGGGGCACATCAGTCGCTTGGAGTAGTATTTGGCAATGCCGGTTTCCTTGTCGAGCACCATCAGCAGCCCGTCGCCCTGCTTCATGGCGGTGGCAACACTCTTGCTGAGCCGTTCCTCGTCGCTGTCGGTGACGGCCATCTTGTCGATCACCACCTCGATGTTGTGGTTCTTGTAGCGGTCTACCTTCATTCCGCGCTGTATTTCCTCCACCTCTCCGTCGACACGAATATAGAGGTATCCCTTGCGGCGCATGCTTTCGAAGAGTTCGCGATAGTGGCCCTTTCGGTTCCTGACCAGCGGGGCAAGGATGAAGATGCGTTTTCCCCGGTAGTCGTGGTTGATCATCTCGACCACCTTCTCTTCGGTGTACTTCACCATCAGCTCGCCAGTCATGTAGCTGTAGGCCTTTCCGGCGCGGGCATAGAGCAGACGGAGATAGTCGTAGACCTCGGTGGTGGTGCCTACGGTTGAGCGGGGATTCTTGTTGGTGGTTTTCTGCTCGATGCTGATGACGGGCGACAATCCGGTAATCTTGTCAACATCGGGGCGCTCCATGCCTCCCAGGAAGTTGCGGGCATAGGCCGAGAAGGTTTCTATGTAGCGGCGCTGTCCCTCGGCGAAAATGGTGTCGAAGGCAAGTGATGACTTTCCCGAGCCGCTCAGTCCTGTAATAACCGACAGTGAGTTTCTGGGGATTTCCACGTCGACGTTCTTCAGGTTGTGGACGCGTGCCCCCCATACATTTATCTTTTCTGTTTCCTTTTGCATATCAGTTCGTTTGTTATCCATATAGCCTGTGGGCGGGTTGGCTGGCTGACTAAGGGTTGTTGGCTGCCCTGTTTTCCGAATAACCCCGCAACAGGTTCACATCGCGGCGGATATGGTATTCGTGGCCGTCGGCTCCCTTGGCTTTCACATAGACGAAATAGGTGCCTTCCTTCACTGGCTTTCCGTTGAACGTTCCGTCCCATTCGCCCGAGGGGTCGTCCCACGAGTAGATTTTTTGTCCCCACCGGTTGAAGATGGTGGCCTGGAACTCGACGATGCTCTGATAGCCCTCCTTGGCCTTGTAGGTGTCGTTGATGCCGTCGCCGTTGGGCGAGAAGGCATTCGGGAAGTCGAGCTTGCTCTCGCTGATGGTGATGCGGATGGGCTCGCTGGAGAAGCTGGTCTGCCGGCCGCTGGAGTCGGTAAAGGTGGCCTTCAGGATGATGGACTTGGTTCCGGCGGTGGTGAAGGTGAGTTCCATCCATTCGTCGTAGCGCACAATGTCGGGCACGGTGTCGGCTTCCAGGTACACGCTCCACTGGTAGTTCACCACCAGTCCGGCGGTATTTTGGGGATTGGCGTCGAACCTGACGGTGAGCGGGGCCTGCTCTGAGATGACACCCCCGGCCTGCTCTACATGTTGGCTGCCCGACGAGTCGGTGTAGGTGGCAGTGGGTGAAATGGTGGGATATTCGTCGGAAAATGCGGGAATGGCCGCCAAAAGAGCCGCCAAAAATGCTAATATTTGTTTTATTTTCATTTTAGTTCAACTTTAATGCGCAAAGATACGCATTTTTTTGTAATTTTGCATTCGATAACTATAAATAAAAGATAAAATGAGACATTATTTAAGATATTTAGTCATTTTGGCAGTCGTGTTGTTTGGTTTCAACACCAACATCTATTCACAGAGTAAGACCGATGTGCGCAAGCGTGCCATAAGGGTGGGAGTGATGCTTCCGCTGCATGATGTAGACGGCGACGGCCGCCGCATGGTGGAGTATTATCGCGGACTGCTGATGGCAGCCGACGACCTGAAGAACGAAGGCATCTCGATTGATTTCCGTGCATGGAACGTGAACATTGATGCCGACATCAAGCAGACGCTGCTGCAGGAAGGAGCCAACCAGTGCGACATCATCTTCGGCCCGCTCTACACCAAGCAGGTGGCTGCCCTGGGCGAGTTTGCCAAGGCTTATAATATTAAGGTGGTGATTCCGTTCTCGATAAACAGCGATGAAGTGCAGCGCAACCAGTACATCTATCAGGTGTATCAGTCGCCTGAAGAGCTGAACGCGAAAGCCATCAACAGCTTCTTGGACCGTTTCAAGGGCTATCATCCGGTGTTTATCGACTGCAACGACAAGGAGAGCCGCAAGGGAAAGTTCACGATGGCCCTGCGCCAGCAGCTGGAGAGCAAGGGCATCAGCCACAACGTGACGAACCTGACTTCGCCCTACGAGAATTTCGTGAAGGCATTCTCGGTGCAGCAGCCCAATGTGGTTATCCTGAATACCGGCCGCTCGCCCGAACTGACAGAGGTCTACCGTAAGCTTGACGACCTGAAGAAGAACCACAGCGGCCTGAAGATTTCGATGTTCGGCTATACCGACTGGCTGATGTATGAGCGCAACAACCTGACGAAGTTCTGCCAGTACGACACTTATATCCCGGCTTATTATTATTTCAACGTGTCTGCCCCCAAGACGCAGACGCTGCTTCAGGACTACAACCGCTGGTTCAAGGCCCCGATGCAGGAGTCGATTCCACGTTTTGCCATCACCGGCTACGACCAGGGATGCTTCTTCTTCAGAGGTCTTCATGAAAAGGGCGAGAAGTTCGACGGCAGCACACAGCCTCGTCCGTCGGTCCAGACTCCGTTCCGTTTTGAGCGTGTGGCCAAGAAGGCCGGTTATAAGAACCAGGCATTCCAGCTTATCCACTATAACACTAACGGCGCTATTTCTATCGTCAATTATTAATCGGCATGAAGAAGCATCTTCTGTTCCTCTTTTTATTGCTGTCTGCCTCGGTTCATGCCCAGGTGGGCGAGCATAGAAACGACCTGGCCGTTGGCGTCAATGGCGGATATGTGTTGAGTAACGTGTCGTTTGTGCCTTCTGTTCCGCAGGGACTGCATGGCGGCATCACGGGCGGTTTCTCTCTCCGCTATACCTGTGAGAAGTATTTCAAGTCGATCTGCGCCCTCTATGCTGAAATGAACTACGCTAAAATCGGTTGGAAAGAAGAGATTCTCGACATCAATGACAAGCCGGTAATCAACCCCCACACGCAGTTGGAAGAGGAGTTTAAGAACACCATCAACTATATTCAGATTCCCGTGATGGCTCATCTGGGATGGGGTAGGGAGCGCTCCGGGTTCCAGTTCTTTGTCAACATCGGTCCGCAGTTTGGTGTGTATCTGAGCGAAGGCAGTACGGCCAACTATGATATCAACAGGCCAAACATGGCCGACCGTGTGAGTCCCGTGATAGCTCAGGACACGATGAAGGTGGAGAACAAGTTCGACTATGGTATTGCTGGCGGACTGGGACTGGAGTTCTCGCATCGCAAACTTGGCCATTTCATGCTTGAGGGCCGCTACTATTTCGGTCTGGGCAACATCTACGGCGATTCCAAGCGCGACTACTTTGCACGTTCCAATTACGGGAACATTGTGGTGAAGCTGACTTACCTGTTCGATATAATCAAGACTAAAAACGACAAAATTAAATAATCTATGTTCGAAAATCAACCTAAAGGTCTATTTGCGCTGGCTCTCGCCAATACGGGAGAGCGCTTCGGTTACTACACCATGCTTGCAGTGTTCGCACTGTTTCTGAGGGCAAACTATGGATTGTCGCCGGCTTTGGCAGGTACCATCTATAGCGCATTCCTCATGTTTGTGTATTTCTTCCCGCTGTTTGGTGGTATGCTTGCCGACAAGTTTGGCTTTGGTCGGATGGTTACCACGGGTATCATCATCATGTTTGCAGGCTATCTGCTGCTGAGCGTCCCTCTGGGAGGCAACACCTTTGCCCTCATTGTGATGCTTGCCGCCCTGTTGCTGATTGGCTTCGGCACCGGACTGTTCAAGGGCAACCTGCAGGTAATGGTGGGCGACTTGTATAACGACCCGAAGTATAAGGACAAGCGCGATGCGGGTTTCTCCATATTCTACATGGCCATCAACATCGGTGCATTGTTTGCTCCCACGGCCGCCATCAAGATTAAGGAGTATGCCGAGAACACGCTGGGCTATTCTAGCAACGATGCCTATCACTTCTCGTTTGCTGTGGCTTGTGTGTCGCTGATTCTGTCAATCGCCATCTATTACATATTCCGCTCTACCTTCCGTCATACCGAGGGAGGAAGCAAGAAGAAGGACCAGGCTGCCGATGTGGCCGTCGAGGAACTGAGCAAGGAAGAGACCAAGCAGCGTATTGTTGCCCTGTGCCTTGTGTTTGCCGTTGTGATTTTCTTCTGGATGGCCTTCCATCAGAACGGACTCTCGCTGACCTATTTTGCCGATGAGTTCA
>JAFWQT010000006.1 GCA_017508965.1 Prevotella sp.
CGGACGAGCCCGCGAGAAGGATGCCAACGGCAACCCCATCGCATCGGCCAATCCCACGGGCAACACCCACGGCAGCATCTGCGAGATTAACGGAAAGTGGTATGTGTTCTATCACCGTCAGACGGGCGTCAACGAATACAGTCGCCAGGCCATGGTGGCTCCCATCGACGTGAAGGTGACCGAAGGTCCCAACGGAAAGGTGGAAATCAGCGAAGGCGAATACACCTCTGAGGGATTCGAGACCAGCGGACTCTCCATTGGTCGCCGCTATCCGGCAGCCATTGCCTGCTGGCTGACGGGTCCCGGTGCCACCACCCGCGACGCTAACGGCAACTCCGTCTATACGGGTTCCTACGTGGAGGCCGCCTATCAGGAGTCCATCCCCAAAGGCGATGCCTACGACCTGCGCTGGAACTGCAATCCCGTGGTGAACAACACCGACGGCTCCATAGTGGGCTACAAATATTTCAACATGGACGGCCTCAAGAAATCATCTGCACGGCTCGTGCTGCGCATGAAGACGCTGGGACCGCAGGGACAGGTGCGCGTGATGATAGACAGTCCGTGGGAATCCACCGGCGGAAAGTGCGTAGGACAGCTGAACCTGACGGGCAAGACCGCTGCCAAGGCGAAAGACGTGAGTATCGCGCTGAAAGGACTTGCGGGCAAAACGGGCAAGCACGCCCTCTACCTGGTATTCTCGTCGCCCGTGAAGCAGCAGTCGCTCTGCACGCTCTACGAAATCGGCATAAACAGTAAATAAAAAAAGACCCACCCCTGCCCTCCCTATGAGGGAGGGAGTAAAATGATAAACGATAAATGATGAACGAAGAGCATAACACCCCCAAAATCTCCCCTCCCTCACAGGGAGGGGCCGAGGGAGAGTCTGTAGGGGCCGGGGGAGAGTCTTCCTCTATGCTCGAGGCCCTCAAGACCTTCTTTAAGATTGGCATAGTCACCTTTGGCGGTGGCTACGCCATGATACCCATGATAGAAGAAGAGGTGGTCAACAAGCATCACTGGGTGAAGAAGGAAGAACTGCTCGACCTCATCGCCATTGCCCAGAGCTGTCCCGGCGTGTTCGCCATCAACATCAGCACCTTCATCGGCTATAAGCTGAACAAACGGAAGGGAGCCCTGTGCGCCACGCTGGGCGCTGCCCTCCCCTCGTTCATCATCATTCTGCTCATCGCCATGTTCTTCCATCAGTTCAAGGACAATCCTGTCATTGCGGCCATGTTCCGCGGCATCCGACCGGCTGTGGTTGCCCTGATAGCCGTGCCAACGTTCCGGCTGGCACAGTCGGCCAAGATAACGCTGACCAACTGCTGGATTCCCATTGCCTGCGCCCTGGCCATCTGGGCCCTGGGTGTTTCACCTATTATTATAATAGTAGTGGCTGCCGTGACCGGCTACGTCTACGGACAGTTCATCAAACCAACGGAGTAAAAAGCCCACCCCAACCCTCCCGAAGGGAGGGAGAAGTGATAGGTGATAAATGATGAGTGATAAACTCCAAAACTTCAAAACTTCCAAACTCCTAAACTCCCAAACTCCTAAAAACATGATATTCCTATATCTGTTCTACACGTTTTTCATGATTGGAATCTTCGGATTCGGTGGCGGCTACGGCATGCTCTCGCTTATCCAAGGCGAAGTGGTGCACCACTGGCACTGGATGACCACGGGTGAATTCACCGACATCGTGGCCATCTCGCAGATGACGCCCGGTCCCGTAGGCATCAATTCCGCCACCTATTGCGGCTACACGGCCGTCATCAATGCCGGCTATTCCATGCCCATGGGCATCCTGGGCAGTTTCACAGCCACCTTCGCGCTGGTGCTCCCCTCGTTCATCCTGATGATTCTCATCGCAAAGATGTTCATGCGATACATGCACACTGCCCCCGTGCAGAGCATCTTCGAAGGACTGCGCCCCGCCGTGGTAGGCCTATTAGGAGCCGCCGCCCTGATGCTGATGACCCGCGACAACTTCAGCTCCTATGCCGAAAATCCTTGGCAGTTCTGCATCAGCATCTTCCTCTTCGCCGCCACCTTCGTCGGCACCATGTGGATGAAAATCAACCCCATCCGCATGATCTGCTATTCCGCCATCGCCGGACTAGTGCTGCTGTATTAAACAGATTGTTTGCTAACGCTAATGCTCACAGAGGGGCTGTCCCCATGTGAGCAAAAACCTTTGTGTCTTTGTGTTTAATACTATACATAATGTTCCTTTTCCATGGGTTTGGCAGAAATTTTCCATGGGTTCAGAGGCAGGTGTTTTTGTAATCCATTGGTTTTTAAGTATTTCCAAATCGGCACTTGTGATGTGTTTTCCATAGGCAACCGATACAACTTTCGAAATAATATCGTAACTTTGCAAACGAGAAATATAGGAAAACGATGTTTACAAGAACATTATACATATTCATTATAGGCATGCTGATGGTTGCCTGCAGCAAACAACCGCGACAGTCGGATGCGCTGACGGCAGCACGCTGTCTGGAGCAGGCAGAGGCTGCTCTGGCCAACGACAGCACCCTGCAGGGTGAGACGCTGCTGCGATGGGCCATACAGTCGTCGGAACAATCCGAGGACTGGCACACCAATTATATCGCGCATCAGCGACTGGCGCAGGCATTGTCGCAGAGCAACCCCGAGGAAGCATTGCGACTGATGAAGAAAGCGCTGACAGTATATGAGCAGCACCCCGACGATGAGCGCAACTACGTCATGCTGCTCGACTATGCCGGCACCTACGCCTCGCAGGTGGCATTTGCCAAAGAAGGTTCCTACGACGAGGCGCTCGGTTTCGTCAACCGCGCATACGATATCGCAAAGAAGAAACAGATGAAGGACATGATGTGCCAGACGCTCACCAGTCTTGCAAACATCGCCTGGGCAAAGGATGACTATCGCCAGGCGGTCAGTTATGCCCGGCAGGCAGCGCCTGTGGCAACACCCGACCTGAAATCGGGCACGCAGCAAGTGCTGGCCCGCAGTTACCTCAGCCTCAACATGCTGGATTCTGCTGAAACGGTCTATCGGCAGATTGAACCGGGCAGCGATGTCCATCTGGCCTATATCGTGCAGAGCAACCTCGCCAAGATTGCTATCCGAAGGATGGGCGCCACTGAGGTGGAGGACAGCGTGGACGAAGCCTTCTGGCAGATAGAGGATTTCTATTACAAGGCGCTTCAGCAGAAAGACCAGTACTATCAGGCTTCGCTGAAGCAGGAAATAGAGAACCAGCAACTGAAATACCGCTCACGGATGTATGGGCGTACGCTCCTCGTTGTCGTCATTGCCGCGGTTCTCATCCTTCTTGCAACGGTGCTGGCACTCCGCTATCGCATCCGCATGCAGGAACAGGAGAAACGGCGGCTCCAGCAGGAGGCCGAGCATCAGAAGACCTTGCTGCATCAGGCGAACGAAGTGGTGACATTCCTGCAAAACTTCATCCTGGAACGAACGGAGGTGCTGAAGAAGCTCAACCAAAGCGGCGACTCGCTCATCACTCTCAGCCAGCACGAATGGAGCGAGATAGAACGTACGCTCAACGCCATCGACAACAACCGCTTTGCCCGTATACGCGAGCAATACCCCACGATGCAGGAAGACGACATCCGCCTGTGCATCCTCACGCGGCTCGGCCTCAGCAACCGCACCATCGGCAACATCTACTGCATCACCATCTCTGCCGTCCAGCATCGCAAGCTGAAGCTGAAAAAGGACGTGTTCGGGGAAAGCAATCCCGACGTTACGCTGGAACAGATACTGACGAATTAAGAGTTTAGAATTAAGAATTAAGATTTATCGGACTTTGTCCGAGTAAGAATTGAGAAATAAAAAAAGCAAAAAGATATGAAAAGGACATTATATTTTATTGCGTGTGTGCTGACATCATTGACGATGTCGGCTCAAGACGGATTGGCTGTTGAGGATATAGAGGACAGCGGTTGCCTGAGTCATACGAGAGGAGGAGCCGAGCCAGTGCCAACTATCGTGCTACAAAAGGAGGGCAGCGTCCTCTCAGTGCAGTTACTCAACTATACAAGTCAATGCTTAACGGAAAACTTTGTTGTTAAAAACAGCATGAGTGAAGGCAGTAACGGTGTGCCCTCCTTAACTGTCGATGTTTACTCCAACGGGCATTTGGAAGCTGACTGTATGTGCCCGTACAATGTATCGTTTACAATACGTGACATCGAAACCAACACTTTCTACCTTAAGTGCTGGTGGTATGAAGGGTTGGTCACACTAGAGGAAGGAAAGCCATTTGTGTTGGAGGATATCACATTATATGCTACTATCGACGGTGTGAACTACACATTGAAGAAAACCCTTGGAACAGCTACGCTGACAAAAGTAGTTGAGCAGAAGAGCAAGATGATCATACCTGCGGAACTGAACTATAAAGGGCAGTCTTACGCTGTGAAAACCATTGACTACAACTCTTTTCGTGATTGTACAACAATAAAGAACCTGGAAATACCCGAAAGCGTCAGCACCATTTATAACTATTCATTTTATGGTTGCAAATTGGATACTTTGATAATCAGGGGATTACTGGATCCTCGTTACATAAACAGCAACTTACTCTATGGCTTGGATACAGATATGAAAGTATTTGTGCAGCCGTCGGAGGTAGAGAAGTACAAAGCCATCTACGGAGGCCCGGTCTATCCGTTGTCAGGGCAGTATTATTACTATTATCGGGGAAATAAGATTCCTTTAACCCGGAATGAGAACACTGTCATTGTCAGCATTCCCAAAGAGAATAAGGAGGTTAGCGAAAGAATCAAGACAAATGTTCTGACTCTGGCTTCGATATGGGCTGAAGCTTATTACATCTATGCCATTACCCGTACGGAATATGAAAAGTTAACATTGCTGGATTTCTGGGCAGAAGATTCCAAGTCTATTATATTATCTTCAAGCTATTTTACTGAGAGGAACGATGAGGTTTATGAATCTCCATATCTGAATGTACAACTTAAAAAGGAAGAGGACATTGACTTGCTGACATCATATGCTGAACAGTATAAACTTACTATCTTCGGTAATAGTCCGTTAATGCCTTTATGGTATATTTTGGCCGTTACTCCGGAAAGTGAAAAGAGCCCATTGGATTGTGCAAATGAATTGTATGAAAGTGGTAATTTTGCATCGTCAGCACCAGACTTGGTTGATGCCGTCTTCCCACAGACGGCCTACCGTCCATTCGTAGAAGAAGGCAAGGTTTGGAAAGTGGGCGACTACTCGGGTAATCCTGTGCAGAGGGTAGAATACTACTACTTCGATGGCGACACTATCATCGACGGAAAGACCTGCAAGCAGATGATGTGCCAGCGGTATGTCAAC
>JAFWQT010000042.1 GCA_017508965.1 Prevotella sp.
CGACGCACAGGCTATATGGAACTACGTACGCTCGCTGCCCTATGTGAACGGCATCGGGCTGTTGGGACACTCGCAGGGCGGTGTTGTGGCCTCGATGACGGCCGGACGGCTGGCGACGGCAGGTGGTGCTGTGCCGGACGGCATGGTGCTTATCGCTCCCGGAGCCGTAATCAAAGAGGCCTGTCAAGGGGGCAAATTCTTTAACGCCCGCTTCGACCCCAAGAATCCACCCGAATACATCCGCTGCTGGGGCACGATGAAACTTGGGCGCGAGTACCTGCTCACCACCCAACAACTTGACATCTACGGCACCGCAGCAGCCTATGCGGGACCGGTGCTGCTATTGCATGGAGACAATGACCGCATCGTCCCCATGTGGTGAAGCGAGAAGTATCTGCAGACCTACGGCGACAAAGCCAGCCTCCAGGTAGTCAAAGGCGAAAACCACACCATCACTCGCCACCGCAAAGTGGTCATCGCCCACACCGTGGAGTTTTTCAAAAAGGTCTTCAACCTCTAAAACCCTATAACCCTAAAATCTAAAGAAATGCTGATAAGGCATAAAGAGACCTGAAAAAGCAAGATTGAAAAGTCGGTCTAAAGACCGATTTGGGTTTAACAGTGATACCTATGTTTTACAATCTCATTGTTTCGGAATTCTTTCGGGGTGCAGCCTTTCAGGCGGCGGAAAAAACGGGCGAAGGAGGCAGTCTCAGCGAAGTGCAGCCGGTCGGCGATCTGTGCGACAGAGAGCGTGGTGGTCTGTAGCAGCCATGCGGCTTCCATCAGCAGCATTTGATCGATATATTCCACCACCGTACGGCCCGACACCTGACGCACGATGCGCGAAAGATAGGTGGTGGTGATGCAAAGCTCGGCTGCATAGAAAGCGATGTCGTGGTGCTCGGCGTAATGCTGCGACAGCAGGCGCAGGAAGTCGAGATAGATTTCCTCGACACGTTTTGGGAAACGATGGCGACGGATGCTGCGCTCCTGCGTGGCGGTCAAGTCAATCAGAAAGAGGTTGTAGAGCAGGCGCAGGCTCTCGTCGCGCTGCGGATGCGGATTCGTCACATAGTGGATGGCCAGACGCATCAGGTCGGCCAAATGCATGGCATCGACAGGTTGTAACTGGAGTTTCGGTTCGGTCAGTTCCACAAGCGAGAAATAGGCGGCACGGATAGCGCTGAGCATGTTCGACGAGCGGAGCGTGAAGGTCTCGTCGGCCATAAGGCAGATTGCTTGATAATCGTCGGAAGCGGCGATGATGCGCACAGGCATGCCCGGCGCGTAGGGGTATAGGTCGTTCTCGGTGAGTGTGAACTGCTGGTTGTTATACTCGATGGTCAGCCATCCCTGCACGACAAGCGTGAAGGTATAGCAGGCCATCGTGTCCTGCAGCCGGTTGGTGCGGAGGGTCAGGCCCGGGGTCGTCACGGTGCAGAACACCTTCATATCGTCCTCGCACGGATTCTCTTCGCCGAACAATATTCGTAATCCTTCTGATAAAGTGTACATTTTCCAATCCGTTTTCGAGTGCAAAGATACAACTTTTTTTGAAATTGTTTCGTTTTGGTCAATTCTTGTTTCAGTTGGGTAATCTGTTTATTTGGAAATAAGTTGTATCTTTGCAAACTGATTTGTTATATAATTATTCAAAAAACAATTTAATATTCATATCATTATGACAAAAGAAGAAGCTTTGAAGCAGTTCGCCATGTTCGGCGCTGCATGGTTCGGCAACAGTAAACAGCATTTCGCTTTCTCGGCCTACGACCGCTTCAACGGTTGGAACAAACTGGCTGACAAATGGAAGGAAGAGGCCGAAGAGGAGTGGGATGAAGCCGAAGAGGTGTTGAACCGCTTGGTAGAACTCGGCTGCAAGCCCGCCGACCTGCAGGAGGCCATGAAGACCATGGAGTTCCCGTTCTACGACGACCCGAAACAGCAGATTGAGTCGGACTACAACCCCGAGGCTGTGAAGATGATGAGCGAGATGGCCGCCGCCTTCGCCGACGACTACATCACCCAGAAGCTGATCTACAAGTGGATTGAAGACGAGAAGACCCACATGGACTGGGAGCGCCAGTACCTCAACTATATCGACAAACTCGGCTACGAGGCATTCCTAAACGAAATGATGTAATACTATGGAAGATATTCAGAAAGTTTATGACTTTTTAGAGAAGGCCGGAACATTCTATCTGGCCACGGTAGAAGACGGTCAGCCTCGTGTACGCCCCTATGGGGCCATGCTGTTTTTCGAAGACAAGATATACATCATGGCGTTCAGCAAGACCAATGCCACCCGCCAGATTGCCGCCAACCCCAAGGCAGAGATTTGCGCCTTCAAGGGTCAGACTCTCCGCATCGAGTGCGAGCTGGTAGAGGACAACCGTCCTGAAGTGGGCAAGGCTCTTGTCGACAAGATGCCCGTGCTGAAACCTGCCCTCGGCGAGAACGGCGAGAATGGCGTGATGTACTATCTGAAGAATGCCAAGGCCGACTTCTTCAAGATGATGGAGTTGGAAGAATCCGTAACATTCTAAAGTCACAAAAAGTATGAAAGAACAAGTATTGAAAGCCATGCGCGAGGCCGGCAAACCCGTCTCGGCTGGCGACGTCACCAAGATGCTGGATGCCGACCGCAAGGAGGTCGACAAGGCCTTCACCGAACTGAAGAAAGAGGGCGCCATCATTTCGCCCGTGCGCTGCAAGTGGACCCCCGCCAACTAATCCAGAGGCATCGACAGGTGTTCGAACACCGACAACGCAGATGATTTTTTACTCGCGGGGCGGTAAGAGGGTTTCTTAGCGCCCCTTTTTTCAACAAAGAACATGGAAATCAAAGCAGTAAAATTCCGTACCGACGGCTTCTATTCCCAGCCTTTTGCCTTTGGCGGCGAAGAAGGCATAGACAAATTCGACATTAATATCCGCTACCGCGGCAGTCTTCAGAACTACCTCATCGACACTGGCAGCGAGGTGATTCTGGTGGACACCGGCATCCCCGCCGGCACCCCCGAGGAGGTGCCCGACGAGAACTCTCTGGGCTTCACTGGCAAGGATCTATACACCTATATGGAGGCTTTCGCCAACCTGGGATACAAGCCCGAACAAGTGACCAAAATCCTCCTCACCCATCGCCACAGCGACCATAGCGGCGAACTAAAGAGTTTCCCCAACGCTAAGGTCTATGTGAACGCCAACGAGATGGATGCCGCTGAGCTGCAGGGACTCACCAACCTCGTCCCCGTAAACTTCATCGACGGTGCCTACTACAACTTCCCCGCTTCGCAAATAATTGCCGATGGCATCCGCCTCGTCGAGGCCAAAGGCCACACCAAAGGCAATAGCATTGTCATCGTTGAGACGGATGGACTCTTCTACATGTTTCACGGTGACATCACCTATGTGGACGAAGCCCTTTACGAAGACAAGCTGTCGATCGTATATGACGACCTACCCGCCACCCGTGAGACCCAAAACCGCGTCCGCGAGTTTGTCCGCAACCACCCCACCGTCTATTGCGGTACCCACACCCCACAAGGCTACGAGAACTTGGAGGCCAAGCGCGTGATGGATCTCGACCACCCGGTTCCGACGGTCTTTGCCAAGGTCGATTTCAGCCAGCAGAAAGCCTCGGGCAAGTATGTCTGCACCGTCTGCGGCTACATCTACGACCCCGCCGAGCACGACGGCATTCCCTTCGAAGAGCTGCCCGACGATTGGCGCTGCCCCCGCTGCCGTCAAGGCAAAGAAAAGTTCAACAAGGCATAACCAACCTGCGACTTGAAACCCGAAACTTTATAGTATGGACCTTGCATCCTATATGGCGGAGAGTATCCGCAACATCATGGCGAAAGCCTACCTGGGGGTGCTGAGCAATCCACATGAGGCTCGCTTTGTTGCACGTATGCAACGCACCGTCACCAAAGCCGAACGCCGGCGCCAGGCATACCTCGAGAAGGAGGGTGTCGAAGTGCCCCCATTCCTCATTGCCAGCATCGCCACCACCTGCAATCTGCAGTGCAAAGGGTGCTACGCCCGCAAAAACGGTATCGCCGATGACACTCCTTCGAAAGAGACACTCTCGCCCGAGCAATGGAGCACCATCTTCCACGATGCCGCCGAGCTGGGGGTGAGTTTTTGCTTATTGGCAGGCGGTGAACCACTCACACGACGCGACCTGCTGGAAAGTGCCGCCGAGGTGGAGGACATTATATTCCCCGTCTTCACCAACGGCACGATGATTGGCGCGGTATATACCGAGTTTTTCCGCAAGCACCTCAATA